>JBKQSA010000042.1:0-73387 GCA_052143815.1 Steroidobacteraceae bacterium
TTCGCATCGTCGGTCTGAAAATTAAGCAAGTTGGCGAGGACATTTCCGGAACGCTAACCTATCAGGCGGACTCCGACGGTGGGGGTACTTGTGATCTCATCCGGGGAAGCAAGTACCAAACAACGACCAGAAGGTTGGAGTTACTGATTCATTGTGACAAACCGAATCATCCGGATTTGCTGAATGTACCCCTGGATTTCGAGGATGTGGATCTGCGTACGAATGCTTTGAGCGGCGGCCATCCGTACCGAAAGCAAGACATCAGTGTAAATCTTGAGCGGGCGAAGGGTATCTAAACACAGCGTCTCGAGACAGGCCGAGTACCTTATGGCCCGCGCGAATCAACTCCTGGACGATGGCTGAACCTACGAATCCGGTAGCACCGGTAACAAAAACACGCATATGCATCTCCTTTGGATTTCCTCAAGACCGCCACATTTCGATCTCGTCTTCCAACAAGATAATGCGTTGAAGACGGACGGTCTATGTCCTATAGTCCTCAAAACTGGTTCGATCGTCCGGAGAGATTATGGGTCCGCTTTCAGATGTGCTGTCACTGCTAAAGCCTCGCCGCTATTCGTCCGGCGGGATGGACCGTGGCGGAGACTGGTCCGTGCTTTTCCCCGCTATCAAGGGATCAAGTGCTACGCAGTGGTCGCCGGTCAATGCTGGTTGGCTGTTGAAGGCGTAGAGAATGCGGTATTCCTGGATACCGGCGATTGCTTCGTGCTGCCAAGCGGACGGCCCTTTCGTCTTGCGAGCGATCTGGCACTCGATTCAGTCGTAACTGGACACTGGAGGAATTGGGATGCAGAGTCGGGATGTCACGGTGACAAGTTGACGAATTCGGACGATTCCATCACTACGATCACCGTATCGGTCGGTTACGAATCGGAAAGTGCGTTCGGCAAGACTTTCAAGCGGGTGATGGGCTGCTCGCCTTGGCAATTCAGTCGAGGACCAATGCCGACCCAGCTCAAACTGCGACCCGGCACCCGGAATGGACCGCTCTCCGGGTAGGAGCGCTGTGGCAGGTTTTTACACGTATCTGATGTGGAGAGGACAAGTATTAGCGCCATCGGCTACATTTCCTGGCCCATCGCAAAGGTGCGAAACATGTCGGTAGTAGAAGTGGAAACGCTAATCATCGGAGGCGGTCAGGCAGGGTTGGCGATAAGCGAGCACCTGAGCAAACGCGGAGCACGTCATCTCATCGTCGAGCGATATCGGATTGCTGAACGCTGGCGCTCGGAAAGATGGGATTCACTTGTCGCCAACGGTCCCGCTTGGCATGACCGATTTCCTGGCATGACCTTTTCCGGCATCGACCCGGATAGCTTTGCCACCAAAGACCAGATCGTCGACTATTTCGTCGCTTACGCGGAACATATCGCAGCCCCCATCCGCTGTGGCGTAGAGGTAAAGGCGCTTCACACGAAGGCCGATGGCTCCGGCTTCCGTGCGGATACGTCTGAGGGCGCTATCGAAGCCACCAATGTCGTCGTCGCCACCGGGCCGTTTCAACGACCGGTCGTCCCCGCCGTGGTTCCGGCCGGTACAGGGATCGCGCAAATCCATTCCGCTGCCTACCGCAATCCCGGCCAGTTGAGCGAGGGGGCGGTTCTGGTGATCGGAGCCGGCTCGTCGGGGGTGCAAATCGCTGATGAGCTTGTACGCGCGGGAAGGCGCGTCTACCTTTCGGTCGGCCCGCACAACCGACCGCCTCGGCGCTATCGTGGACGGGATTTCGTCTGGTGGCTGGGGGTGTTGGGTGAGTGGGATGCCAAGGTCGTCGCTCCCGGTACGGAGCATGTAACGATCGCCGTGAGCGGTGCCAATGGCGGCCACACTGTCGACTTCCGAGACCTTGCCGCACGCGGCATTACGTTGTTGGGTAGCGCGGAAACCTACAAAGATGGTGTAATGCACTTCCTGCCTAATCTTGCAGGCAATATTGCTCAGGGCGACGCCAACTACCTGTCGGTGTTGGACGCGGCCGACGCCTATGTCGCCCAGAAGGGCCTCGACTTGCCCGACGAGCCTGAGGCCCGCGAGATTGCGCCCGAACCGCGATGCGTGACCAATCCCCTGTCCCAGTTGAACTTGGCCGCCGCTGGCATCACGTCGATCATATGGGCGACGGGCTACGCCCTTGATTTTAGCTGGCTAAAGGTTAACGCCTTCGATGAAAAAGGTCATCCGGTGCATCAACGTGGTGTTTCGGCAGTGCGCGGACTTTACTTCCTGGGGTTGGCTTGGCTATCGCGAAGGGCTTCGCCGTTCATTTGGGGCGTCTGGCACGATGCCGAATATCTTGCGGGCCATATAGTTGCTCGCAACGCGGGCCTCTAGGAGTGCGGTCAAGATTCGGAACTTTACGTACGTTAACGGCGATGCGCCATGAAAGAGATTAGGCAGTTAGTTGCGTGTTCGGCCTCGCCGCCTGGTCGGGACGAAAGGCCGGCTCTTGGGGAAGGAAACCGCTGCTCCTAATCGCTTTTGGCGTACTGCCGATCCGGGCGGTTCTCTACACACTCACCAGCAATACGGTTGCATTGGTCGCGATCCAAATCCTCGATGGCGTTGGAGCAGGAATATTCGGGGTGGTCTCGGTAGTCGTGATTGCGGACCTGACGCAAGGTTCAGGTCGATTCAATATCACCCTTGGAGCAATCGGTACGGCAGTGGGCATCGGCGCCGCTCTCAGCCAAACGATTGCCGGTACGATCGTGCATCATTTTAGCTTCAACGCCGGATTCCTGTTCCTTGCCGCGATCGCAGCGACGGCGTTCAGTATTCTGCCGATCCGACGGCATCGCGGGTTCTGTGAGCAATTATGACCCCTTCCTGCCGGTCGCGAACGGCAAGTATCGGCCGGATCGATTGGCCTACTTTGTCGGGTCCGGGCCGAGCTTGTTTAATCGCACTGCCGGGGGGGTCGGCTGGACCGCGTCTCTCGCTGGTGAGAAAATGCGCTAATTCCAACGGGGTCACCAGGAAGAAGGCGTTCGTTGATGTCAGATGAATCTTCGATGAGCGACCTGTTCGACCGCTGGGAGCGAGTTTGGCACGAGGGACAATATAGCTTCGTTCCGGAATGCGTCGGACCGCACTACATCCGGCACGACGAAGCGGGTGATCGGACGGTAACCCGGGATGCCTACGCGGCAGAGATCGCCAAAATTCGGCAAGAACGGCCTGATATACGTGTTGTTGTCTACGATCACTCGTTCAAAGGCGACCGCGCATGGTTTCGTTTTGCGTTCAAGTGGACTGATCCCAAGACTGGCGAGCCACGCAGTCGGGCAGGCATGCAGTCCTACCGGATCGAGGCCGGGAAGCTCGTGGAGACATGGGCTGCGCTGCAACCGCTGGGTTCGGCATGGCCCGACGCCGTTGCGCAGGAGCACTGGACGAGCCGGCCGCCAATCAAGTAGGCAGCGGCTTTCAATAAGGAGGACAGCGATGGCCTCAGATCGGGAATTTGTGGAGTTCGTGTGTGAACAGCTGTGCAGCGCTGGCGAGATTTCCTCCAGACGCATGTTCGGCGAAGCAGCTGTCTACCTGCAAGATAAAGTCATAGGCCTGATATGTGACAACCAGCTCTTCCTCAAGGCGACTGAACCCGGCCGAGCCAAGATCGGCGTACCCACCGAGGCGCCGCCGTTTCCGGGTGCTAACAACTGGTTCTTAATGGCAGATCTCGATGATCCAGAATTCCTCGCTGACCTAGTTCGCACCACAGCGGCCGCGCTTCCAAATCCGAAGGTTAGAGCGAAGAGGACGCGGCCCCGATCGAAATCAAAGCCCCCCGGCCGAAAATAATTCGCCAGTTGATCAAGTTGTGGCTTGCCGACAAATTGGGCTAAGAGGTAGCTGGTAGCAACCGCCGGAGCTGACCCAGAGCCGTCCGCCGCGAGCGGCAGCTAGCAAGTGCGTTGCCGGGCGCGGAGCAATCGATTTTCGCGACGGCGTGGTGCGATCACGAGCAACTATTGTACCGGCCGACCGGAAACCGGCCTCGGGGCGCCGCCGGCAGGAAGAACGGGCGGCCGCTCATCAGCGAGGAAATCGTTTTACGCCAGAAAGCTGCGGATTAGTGGCGGTAACCTAAGTGCCGCGCGCGCGATAAAGACGGAACGCGCTTGAAGATGTCGGCATCCGTGGCGCCGATGAGAGGCTTCTAATGCCGCGCTAATGCCGCTCTAATGAGGACGCGTTGCAATGCGGAAGCGGGGGCGCCTGTGCGAATACTCATTGTGGACGGTGGCGGCCGCAATCGAGAACGCCACCGCTAAAGCGATAACGCCACATCGCGGATTCGGCCCAGGCTGCGTCTCGGGTTGATGCTCGAGAGGATCGATCGTAGTTTGTCAGCAATACTGGCGCCAGCCATGACGTCACGTTAAAAGGTGACTAAAGTCACTTCCAAACGTTGCGTCTCGAGTCGCATGATTGGACTCGAGGGACAACATGGAGGCGTTTGAGGTGCTCATACCAGATCGCAACAACGCACAGGCGTCTGCGCCGGCACAAGAATGCCGGCCGAGTTCCTTCGAATCGCATGTATCCATCAATCACATCCGGTTTCTTGCCATCGAGAGAAAGTTTCCCAGACCCGATTTGTTCAACTGCATAGGGGCTTATATGAGGGTGATCTCGTGACGCCCGGTGAGCGAACCACCCATCTGGCGATTCGAATCGTCATCGCGGAAGATCAGGCGCTCGTCCGACGGGGCGCTGCCATATTGCTTTCCATGGAGCCTGACATGGAGGTGGTAGGTCAGGCCCGCAACGGGGTTGAAGCCGTCGAGCTCGCGCAATTGCTGCATCCCGATGTGATCTTGATGGACTTGCACATGCCGCTCAAAGGCGGCGTTGCCGCCACTCGCGAGATCACGCGTGATCTTCCGAATACTCAAATCCTTGTTTTAACGACGCTTAATGACGATGAAACGGTGTTTGAGGCGGTGCGCGCGGGCGCCCAAGCATACCTGCTGAAAGATGCGTCCGAAGATGAATTGCTCGAAACTATCCGTGCCTTGAGGCGCGGTGAGTCTCGATTAACCCCACAGATCGCCCGTAAGGTCATGGACCAATTCCGGCGTCTCGCTCCCGCATCTCACGCAGAGCCTGTTCCCGAAGACGATTCTCTGGCCCCCTCATCTGAAAAGGTGCTTTCGGCACAAAGGGGAGCGCTCAACCCGGAGCCGTTGAGCGACAAGGAGGAGCGAATATTACAACTCATCTCTGAGAGCATGAGCAATCGACAGATTGCTAACACGCTGTTTCTTGCCGAGGGAACCGTGAAGAATTATGTCAGTCGAATAATGGAAAAATTACACGCCAACACGAGAACGGAATTGGCCCTCCTGTCGAAGCGGCAGGCGCGGCCCGAATGAGTCGCCTGCGTGCGAATCACGTTGCGGGGTTTGAAGAAAGTGACTTTAGTCACTATCAAAAAGTGACTAAAGTCACTTCGAGTCGTGACTTTCGGCTCCTGACACGCCGTCCCGCCTCGTCGAGATTAGGCGCATTGCAATAGAGGACCCTGCATGTCGGTCGTCGAAATAGCCCTAAAGCGGCCTTACACAGTCGTAGCCGTCTTGATACTCGTCACCCTCATGGGGATCGGCGCGGCGTTGCGCATGCCCATTGACATCTTCCCGGAAATCGATATTCCGGTGGTTGCCGTCGTGTGGACTTACAACGGGATGAGCGCGGAGGATATCCAAAACCGCATTTTGACGCTGCACGAGCGACAGTTGGCCTCTCTCGTGGACGACATTTCCCGCATCGAAGCCGTGAGCTATGAAGGCGTCGGCGTGGAGAAGATCTACCTTCACGAAGGCGCCGACGTGACGCGCGCCGTCTCGCAGCTCGCGAGCAGCGCGTTGGTGGTGCTCAAATACATGCCGCCTAACATCACGCCGCCACTGGTGCTGCGCTATGGGGCCACCGACGTGCCGATCATCCAGCTTAGCCTCTCGAGCAAGTCGCTGCCCGACACCAAGCTCAACGATTTGGGCCAGAACATCATTCGACCCGCGCTCGCGGTGGTTCATGGTGCCGAGGTTCCCTACCCTTACGGTGGCAAGCCACGTGTGATCATGGCCGATTTGGACTCAGAGGCGCTGCAAGCTCGCGGCCTGTCCGCATCGGATGTCAGCACTGCCTTGCAACATCAAAATGTCATTCTTCCGGCCGGAGACGTGAAGATCGGCGACAAGGATTATACCTTGGCGATGAACAACTCACCGGACGTCATCGAAACCATCAATGCCTTTCCCATTAAACAAATCGAAGGACGGACGGTGTTCATGCGTGACGTTGCGCATGTGCACGATGGATTTCAAGTCCAAACGAATTCCGTCTCGGTCAATGGAACCCCCGGCGCGTTGATGACGATCCGAAAGACCGGCGGCGTGTCGACGCTCGCCGTCATCGACGGTGTGCGCGCAGCGCTCCTCGACATCAAAAAAGTGCTGCCTAAAGACGTCACGGTTAAGGCCTTGTTCGACCAGTCGGTATTCGTGAAGGCGGCACTCAATAGCGTGCTTCTGAGCGCGTGTATGGCGGCGGCGTTGACCGCGCTGGTCATCATCTTGTTTCTGGGCAATGTCCGGCTGTCCCTGATCATTCTCGCAGCTATCCCGCTGTCGATCATTACTGCCGTCCTATTCATTAATCTCACCGGGCAAACGCTCAACACCATGACCCTGGGTGGATTTGCGTTAGCGATCGGTATTCTCGTTGACAACGGTACTGTCGTTATTGAAAACATCGAACGCCACGTCGCGATGCGGGAGCCACTGCATCAGTCAATCGTGGTCGGTGCCAACGAGGTGGCGATACCTACATTCTTGTCAACTCTTTGCATTTGCATCGTCTTCGTTCCCGTGTTTTTGCTGCAAGGAACGGCTAAGTATCTATTTTCTCCACTGTCGCTCTCCGTTATCGGATCACTGCTGGCGAGCCTCGCACTCTCGTTCACGATGGTGCCGGTACTATTTAACTACCTAATGCGACGCGCCGTGCATGAATTCGACGCCGAATCCACGCACGGTACCTCACACACGAATCCCCGTTCCAAGAATCCTCTCGTCCGATTGCAGGCGGGGTTTGAACGAGGTTTTGAGAAATTTAGGGAAAACTACCGCAACACACTCTCGTGGGCGCTGTCGCAGGCGCGCCTTACTGTGGCGGCGTTCGTCGTATTGATTGTGGTGTCGACGCTTCTCTTTCCGTTTTTGGGACGAGATTTCTTCCCGCAAGTGGACGCAGGGCAGATGCGCCTGCACGTCCGGGCACCAGCGGGAACGCGGCTCGAGAAGACACAGCAGGACTTTGCCGAAGTCGAGGCGCAAATCCAGAAACTGGTGGGCAACGACCAGATTGATGTCATGCTCGATAACATTGGGCTGCCGTATAGCGGCATCAATATTGCGCTGAGCGATTCGGCCACCGTGGGCCCGATGGACGGCGAGATATTGATTTCGCTGAAGGAAAAGCATACGCCGACCGCCACAATCATCGCGATGTTGCGCCGGGAGTTGCCGGCGCGGTTTGCAGAACTTCAGTTCTTCTTTCAGCCGGCCGATATCGTCGACCAGGTTCTCAATTTTGGCCAACCGGCGCCGATCGATGTGAGAATTTCGGGGCCGGATCAGGACGCCGCGTTCGCCCTGGCTTCGCAAATCGCGCGCGCCTTGACCCGCGTCGCGGGTGTCGTGGACTCGCACGTATTTCAGGTCCCGAACGCGCCGGCGCTGACCGTAGACATGGATCGGGCGCTGGCGACCCAGACGGGCGTGACACAACAGGAGGCAGCTAACAACGTGCTGGTGGCCACCAATTCGAGTGCGCAAACGGCGCCAAATTTCTGGGTGGATCCACGCAACAGCGTCAGCTATCCGCTGGTGGTTCAAGTCCCGACCTATCGCATCCGCTCCTCGCAAGATCTGCAGACGATGCCCGTGACGTCGGGAGCCGGCGAGACGTCCGGGCAGCTTCTTCTGAATCTGGCATCCTTCGGCCGCGAGGCGGTTCCCATGGTGACTTCGCAGTTGAATATTCGACCGGTTTTCGACGTGCATGCGGACGTTCAAGGGCGCGACCTGTACGGCACATCTCTGGATATCGATGAGGTGTTGAAGGCGTACCGCCCCGATGCGTCGAAGGCGCTGACAGTGACCCTAAGCGGCCAGGTGGAGACCATGCGCGAGAGCTACACCGGATTATTCACGGGCATCGCACTCGCCATCATTCTGGTGTATTTGTTTTTAGTGATGAACTTCCAGAGCTGGATCGATCCCCTGATCGTGTTGATGGCGGTTCCTTTTGCCTTGGGCGGCGTACTGTGGATATTGTTTCTCTCTCAAACCCCGATGAGCGTGCCCGCGCTCATGGGGACCCTTATGTGCATCGGGTTGACGACGGCGAACAGCATTTTGGTGGTTAGCTTTGCCAATCAACGGATGGCAGCGGGCGATGATGCACTGCGGGCGGCAACGAGCGCGGGGTACACGCGGCTGCGGCCCGTCCTTATGACGGCTGGGGCGATGATTCTCGGCATGGTGCCCATGGCCTTAGGCATCGGCGAGGGCGGTGAGCAGAACGCGCCATTGGGCAGGGCGGTGATTGGCGGCTTGCTGTTCGCGACGTTTGCGACTCTGATCTTTGTGCCGACGATGTATAAGTTGTTACGTCGCCAACCGGTCGCTGCTGCTGATTCCGACATTAAAGGTAGAGCCAATGCAATCGCATGATCCGCAAAGTCCCGCAATTCCAGCGCTTCTGCGCGAGGATCCGGCCCATAGCAAATACCCCGACGAGGTGTCCCGGAGCGAACACGACAAGGTGTCTACGAGCTTTGATTCGGAGACGGGTCGGCGCACGAAGCGGGGCGTAGTCATTGCTGCGTCGTTCTTGGCGCTTTGTTTTGTTGTGGTGGTCGTGGTCCGCTATATCCACGCACACGCCGTGGCGAGGTCCGGGGAGACCGCTTATTCGACGCCGCCGCCGGTGGATGTGGTGATCGCGCGACCGGCGACGATGGGACAGGATCTGGTCCTTCCGGGGGAGACTGCGGCGTGGTACGAAACGACGATATACGCACGAGTCAACGGCTATGTAGCGAAGTGGTTGGTAGACATCGGCGATCACGTCAAAAAGGGTCAGTTGCTGGCGACCATTGAGACGCCAGAGCTTGATGCCGAGTTGGAAGCCGCTCGAGCGCAGCTCAAAGCGTCGGAGGCACAGGTTGTGGCGCGAAAGGCGGAAGCGGAATTTAGCAGAACGACCAACGAGCGCTGGCGCGATTCGCCCAAAGGGGTTGTGTCCGAGCAGGAGCGGGAGTCGAAAAAAGCGGACTACGAAAGCTCTGAGGCGCGACTGTATGCGGCTGATGCACAAGTGAATCTGGACAAATCAAAGGTCGATCAATACAACGCATTGACGGAATTCAAACAGGTAAAGGCGCCCTTCGATGGAACCATCACCGAACGCAAGATCGACATTGGCAACCTGGTAACTGCCGGCAGTGGATCGACGACTACACCCCTGTATCGCATGGCGCAGACCGATACGCTGCGCATTTTCGTTGATGTGCCGCAGAACGCCTCCGGCGAATTGATGAACGCCGGTGTGCCGGCCGAGATACGCGCAACCGGTGCAGTGGGCGGCGTTTTCTCGGGGAAAATAGCCAGATCCGCGGAATCCATCAATGCGCAGGCCCGCACCATGCGAGTGGAAGTCGACATGCCGAATGCCAATCACGCGCTGGTACCCGGAATGTACGTGAATATTGCTTTCCGGCTTCCGCCTCGCGGATTGGTCGAGGTTCCCGCCGCCGCATTGATATTTCGTGCGACTGGCACCCAGGTCGCGCGAGTCGATGCCCACGGCAAGATCGAATTTGAAAATGTCGTGATCGCCCGCGATAACGGGAGCTTGGTCGAGTTGGCCTCGGGAGTGAAGCCGGGTGACAGGCTGGTCTTGAACATCAGCAGCCAAATTGCATCGGGCCAAAGTGTGGCCGTCAACGAGCCCGATTCCAACGACAAGCACCTGGACGCGAAGCGCTGAAGGGCCGTCCAGTGAACGCACCACGGTTAATCGTCTTTGGGTTAGTCGCCGGCTTGAGCGCCTGTGCGGTGGGTCCCAGTTACCGCACCCCGCAATCTGATGCGCCGCCGAACTTTGCAGCCCAGCCTACGGTGAATTCAGCGGGCACGAGCGGTCAACCAACAGCGCCCCCTCCGGATTTGGCGAGCTGGTGGCGCGCCCTAAATGACGAGGAGCTGAACTCTCTCGTCGAACGCGCCGTCAAGTCCAATCTGGACATCGAGATCGCACTGGATCGATTGCAGCAAGCGCGCACTTACGAAGCGGTGGTGATTGGATATGCATTGCCCGAGGTGGACACCAGCGCCGCCGCGGGGCGTGGTACGGGAAGTGACCTCACCAAGGGCCGAGCCGATCCAACACTAAGATCCGCGGACAATGGGGCCGGCCTGCAACACATCAACACGATTGCGGGCTTCGACGCGGTGTGGGAACTCGACCTCTTTGGCAAATTCCGCCGGGAGTTCGAAGCCGCGCGGGCTGATACCCAAGCGGCACGCGCCGCTCGCTACGAGGTCCTTACTTCCGTGGTTGCCGACGTGGTGCGCGCCTACGTCGATCTGCGCGGATTTCAGGTTCGTGCGGGTATCTTGCACAAGGCGAGCGATGTGCTGCGCGAGTCGCTGCGCATTGTCAATATTCGCTATGAGCGTGGAATCACGAACGAGCTCGATGTCGCGCTTGCGATCCGCGAACTCGCGACCCTGGAAGCGGAGATCGCCCCGGTGGAAGCGGAGGTGAACGCCGCGCAGTACACGCTTGCGGTGCTCGTGGGCGAGTACCCCGAGAATGTGGTTCGAGAACTCGCAAAACCCGATCTCATTCCATCGATGCCCGCGCCGACCGCGCCTGGCGTTCCGCTCGACCTGTTGAAACGTAGACCGGACATCCAAGAGGCAGAGCGAGAACTGGCAGCAGCCACCGCGCGCATTGGTGTGGCAACCGCAAACCTTTTTCCCGACGTCACGGTCAGTGCGGCGATCGGCAGTCAAGGACAAGGCTGGGGAACTATCCCGAATGTGAATAAGCATATTTGGTCTTTCGGGCCTGGGGCAGTGTGGCCACTTCTCGATTTCGGTGCGCTCGATGCCGAGGTTGACATCGCCGATTTGGCAGCTCGATTGAGCCTAGTTAACTATCGCAAAACGATATTGACTGCCGTGCAGCAAGTAGATACCTCGCTCGATGCCTATCAGGCACAGCAGGCGCGCATGGAGAATTTGAGCACGGCGATGATTGCAGGCCAACGAGCCGTTGATTTGGCGACCGCGCGATACAATCGCGGTCTCACGGATTTTCTCAACGTCGTGGATGCCGAGCGTCAGTTCTATGATCTGCAAGAGCAGTATGCGGAGGCTCAGGTGGCCCAGGGCGAGCAGTTCGTGCAGCTTTACAAAAGCTTAGGGGGCGGGTGGCAGAATTATCAGGCCGTCCCGACTATTCGCCGACCCCAACCAGCTATCATCGCCGCGTTTCGCCGGGTGTTGAGCAGCTCTGCGCCGTGATGAGCGTTCCGACGCGACAGAGGCGGCGCAGGGTGGGGCGGCATTGGACCTTCTTAGAGGAGTGATGACAACGGCCGTGGCGGAACCTCGCGAGGGTCCATCGAGTCTATATAGGTACGTAACAATATTCACAGGCCCGAGATTCGGAGGAGATTGAGTTATGGAAAACGCGTTAGTAGTGCCGTTGCGAGTCAGGTCGGCGGCGTCTTTGCTTGAACGCACCGTGGCCAATGATGATTCCCATTTGGAGGCTAACGATTCGGCATTCCGTGCACTGACTGACTTCCGGCGTGAATATCCGATCGCGGTGGAGGTAGACAGTTCAATGGATGATGCATTCGGTGATATGAATAGATTGGGAGTTCATGCGCTGCTAGTGACTCGGCAAGAAATCGGCGGCATTGAGCAACAAGTGGTCGGTCTGGTGACTTACTACGATATCGAGCGAAAGTGCCCTCATCGGTACCCGCACGCGCGGGTTACCAGCGAGCGCAGCGGTATCCGTGTGGGTGAGGTTATGACGCCCTGGAACGAATTATCGCTCGTTAAGTACGAGTCGCTGCAGACGCTCACCGCGGGTGATCTCTACAAGATGTTTCAGGGTACGGGATTGACGCACTTACTCGTTGTTGAACTTCACGGCGATGAGGCGACCACCGCGATAGGCCTCGTGTCCCGGGCAACTCTCGCGAAACGCTTACAGGGGCTGCGGGGAATGAGTCAGCGCTAGCTTTCTGATCTTTGTTGCAAGTCATTCTTTAAGGTCGCCCAGCAGACCACATCCTCCACTAGGCCGCCTTTGAAGATCCGCTTGCGCATGAGCCCTTCCCGATGCATACCGATAGTAGCCAGAACGCAGACCCAAAATCGCGGATCGCAGCTGGCCGGAGGCGGCTATTGGCTGGTGACTCGCGCGTTGCGGCCGGTGGATCGGCTCTCTCAGACCGCATCTGGATTGCTCGTGTTGTCGCGGCTTGACGCTGGCGAAACACAAGTCGATTGGGACGGATCGCGTGCGACCGACTCCGATGCTGCATCGGGTCCCGAGAGCAAGGTTGTCGCACGTGGTGCGATCGACGTGCCGGCGAACACGCCCGGAATGACACTGAAGGGGTGAGGAACGGAGCCCGCCCGAACGGGGACATGCGTTTAGTGTGAAGCGTGCACGTATTTTCTAATGCGGCGTTAGGCGATTTCTAATCTAGAAGCCCCAATCTAACAGCCAACATGATGTTTCTGGTATCTACCATTAAGCCGAATGAGTCGAAACGCCGGGGACGCCGACAACGCCCTGCGGAATTGACTATGAACGTGAAATCGACCGATCAAATGCTGGTGCAGCGCGCTCAGTCCGGTGAGCACAGCGCATTCAACGCGCTTGTGCGTAAGTATCGGCACCGAGTGATGAAGCTCTCATTGCGCTATACCCGAAATTACGCGGACGCCGAGGATGCGGTACAGAATACATTCATCAAGGCGTATTGGGCGATACAGAGCTTTCGTGGCGAAGCCGCCTTCTATTCTTGGCTGCATCGCATCGCGATCAACTCCGCAAAGACCGTGCTGTCGCTTCGCGCGCGCGAAGCGCGCGTATTTAAGTCCGATAGTCGGGACGACGACGAAATGCGTGAAAGCTCTATGCTGCCGAAGGAGCTGGACACACCGGAAGAGCTGGCGCTCACGGATGAGATCTGCGGTGCGGTCAATAGGGCTATAGACGCGCTCGGTGAAGAGCAGCGTATTGCTATTGTATTGCGCGAACTGCAAGGACTGAGCTATTCGGAGGTTGCTTCGGCAATGTCCTGTCCGATCGGCACCGTTCGGTCGCGCGTGTTCCGGGCTCGCGAGGCGATTGACAGTCAATTGCGCGATGTCTTTGACGAAGGCCTTGGACGCGCCAAGCACAACATGTCATCGCGGTCGTGGCCAACCCGAGAAATGGGTACACACGCCTGAACCCGATCATGTTGGTACGGCCGCACCGCAGGTCAGCCACAGCCGTCTTCCGCTGTCGCGATATTTTGTAGTATCGGCGCCATTTCCACCGGGACTGCAGTCGAGAGGGATGCCCCGCGGCCGCGGTAGATGTATCGCGGCGCGTTGCGCTCTTCGGGGCGGCTCCGTTTACCGGTTCCCGCTAAGACCGATCGAGTTCACGACACTTGCCACGCCGGGGGCTTGGAGCGCAACCGATTCGGCGATCTCGCGCTCGAAATCGGTATCGACCAAACCATACAGATAGACTACGTGATCCAGAGTTTGGACGTTGAGTAAGTTGGGCGGCTCCAAAACCGGATGCTGACTAAACAGCGCTCGTACGTTGGCAGTGATCTCCGCGTCGCCCGGGCATCCGTCGAATCCACATTTCATGTATGCGGCGCATCCGGAAAGAGCGCCCGCGAGAATGATTGCGACCGTCAAGTTGGAAAGTTGTGTGCGCCTGTTCATAGTCGCCGTTTGCACTCACTGGGATCCCAACATCCATTGCGCGCGATTTAGTAGCGTACTCCATAGAGATTAAGGATTGGCAAGCGACACATTAAAAAGGGACCTGAGCTCCCGTTTTATTAGCCAAATCGAGCAAAGGCGAGATGATGGTGTCGCCTGTCAGCACGTCAACCGCTGGATCGGCCGAAACAGTTGACCGCTTTGCCGCACGGGCGGTGCAATTCGTTCAACGGCATCAACGTCGGTTGCCGCAAAAAGTGACAAGGGATGTAGGAAATAGGCACAATGTGCCGCATCTAAAGGCAAATGACTGTGCGCAGGCGGTGAATCGTGCCCGATATCGGCTTGATCGCGACCCACTATACTAATGGCAACCTTCTCCAATCGATCCTGGCAGGGGTTACCAAACTCGGCAAGACACCGCGCAGCGTCCGGATCGACGATCTGGGACCGGTGGACGAGTTCCACATTGGTGGACGCGTAGCGACGGAGAGTCTTCTCGACCAACTCGGTCTTGGGGCGGACGAGGAGATTCTTGATGTGGGCTGCGGGCTCGGGGGCGCATGTCGATTCGCCGCACAACATTATGGGTGTCGCGTGACGGGTATTGACCTGACCCCTCAATACGTAGAGACGGGGAGAGCTTTGTGCTCGTGGGTGGGACTCGAGGACCGAATCACGATGCTGCAAGGCAATGCGACTGCCATGCCTTTTGCCGATACTACATTCGACAAGGCGTACATGCTGCACGTCGGGATGAACGTCGTGGCGAAGGGTGCGCTGGCTGCCGAACTTCATCGGGTTCTAAGACCGGGCGGGCGTCTCGGAATCTACGATGTTATGCGTGTCGGCGGGGTTGGTCTTACTTATCCGGTCCCTTGGGCGTCGACCGCGGAAGGAAGCGCTGTCGGGTCGCCCGCCGAATACAAAGAGGCGTTAGCGGCGGCAGGCTTCCGAATAATCGCCGAGCGAAATCGTCGCGATTTCGCGCTGGAGTTCTTTGAGCATCTGCAATCCGCCGCCCTTGCGGCAGAAGGTCCCCCACCGCTTGGGCTGCACATTCTCATGGGAGAAACTGCGCCGACCAAATTTCGCAACATGATTCAAAACATCTCGGAGAATCGAATTGCGCCGGTCGAGCTGATTGCGGAAAGGGTACCGTAGACCTCGGACTCGTGGATGATGCGAACAGTCTCGGGTTGCACGTACTCCCCATCGAAACCGCGCGCCTGATCGCCGGGCAGAGGGTGGATTTCACCTTTCGGTACATGCCGGGCGAGCGGTGGATTGGGGTCGACTACCATGTCAAGGTCATGTCGACCGCATGAGCGCCCGGACTGGGGTGGTAGGCAAAGTCGGTAAGCTCATCAATTCGGTGGGTGCCTGCGGTGCGTTTGGGGAGTCAGCTTCGTTAATGAATGGGGACCCGAAAGTCCCGCTTGCATCCTTGCAGCAGGATGAATCCGGCGCGTCTTCCAGCGTTTTTTCCTATACAAACCTGGCAAACGATCGTGCACTAATGCTCTTTACTTCATCGAAACTGGAGTGACTTATGACAATCCGTCTGACCTTCTGCGCCTTTGCAGGCGCCATCCTCTTCGGGTGGGCGGCGTTGTCATGCGCGTTGACGCTCAGAACTCGAGTGCGCCGCCCCTCTCTGGTACCACAGTCTCGGTGGCGCAAGGCGACAACTCGTCGAGCGATCAGGCAGTGCTTCACTCCCAGACTTGGGAGCAAAAAGTGGACGCTGCTGAATTGAGTGCTCGATGCATGATCTTTGGACAAGATCGCAATCCATCTGTCTCAGATGCCTAATAACAGCCGGCGGTCTCCGGCCACGACGCGGCGTTGCTCGAGGTCCATGGCATTGCTATGGGCAGCTTCAAGGCGACAGACGGCTGCTACGTATAACGGCAGCGCCACCTTGACCGCCGCCGACGGTCGAATCCGCTCGACCGACCAGTTCAGTTTCTCACGCGCCTTCTCAATTGAATATCGGCTCGTGTGCACCCAGTCAACGGTGAGCCAGTCAAGGGATTCAAGGAACGAAAGGGAGTCAACGGCTTGCAGGAAATCCTCTTCCTCATTGCCACCCACCTCATGTCGCAGGATCAGCGTGCGTACGCGCGCAATGAATTTTTGCTCGGGCATCGGTTGTTGCTTGCGTAGCCACGCCTCAACAATGTCCGCCGACCGGATCGAGTGCGCAAACAAATAATCCGGGTTGTCGAAGCCGTTGGTTGGGGTACTTGTCGGTCCCCCGGGAAAGAATCTTTCCGCATCATGCGTCAGAGCTGCGAACCGCAACTCAGGTGATACATCCGGCCACAATCTAAGGGCCCAAGCGCGCGTGCAGAGCAAATGCTCGAGCAGATAGAACCCGTCGAGCCACTCGGTGGCAGCGAGTTCGAGTGCGTTGAACTTAGGATCGGCGTATCGGCCTGCGAATTCTTCGAACATCACAATATCCTCGACTGGTCACTAGGGAAGGCTGCGACCGATGCATCGATCGCGCTTAGGGCCTGGCTACAGCCGGGCATTCTTAAGATTGGTTGGGCCAGCATCACGGCTCCTTCGACAGGGCGCGCCAAACAGACTCGGGCGTCACCGGAAGTTGCGAGATCTCCACACCATAGCCCGACAGGGCATCGCATATCGCGTTTGTTATTGCCGCGCCCGGGGGGATTGTTCCGACTTCACCCACGCCGCGAACACCGAACGTCGTGACCGGGGAGGGCACCTCGGTGTGCAAGAGCTCGATCGGCGGCACATCGGCTGCGATCGGAACGAAGTAGTCCAGCATACTGCCGCTCAACAGCTGCCCCGTCTCGCGATCATAACGGAGTTCCTCGCCCAGGGCCGCTCCAAACCCTTGCACCAATGCACCGCGTACCTGGCCTTCTACAATGAGCGGATTCACTGCTACCCCACAGTCGTGCACCATCACGAACTTCTCGATCGAAAAATCTCCTGTTTCTGGGTCGACCGCGACCCGTGCCGCCGCCGTGCCGAACGAGAATGCTGCATCTGGCGGTTCGAAGTGTGCAGTGGCCTCAAGCCCCGGCGTCTCGTCGGCGGCAATGCCTTGACCGGTGATTGCCTGACGGAAGATTTGCGCCAAGGGGACACTGCTCTGCGGGGCAGTAATGCGATGGACGGCTGTACCGTCGAGAGTTACATCCTCCACGGCAACCTGCAAAATAGCGGCTCCGAGGCGCAGCGTCTTCAGCCGAAATGCGAGGCCTGCTTCCCGCAATGCACCCGCCGCGGCAATCAGCGTGCGCGATGCGAACGAGCCCGTGTTGAGGGGTGACGCGGCGGTGTCGCCGGCGTGTACGCGGATAATGTCGTAATCGACGCCCAGCACCTCCGCGCATAGTTGCGAAAATGCCGTCTCGCTGCTCTGGCCAATTGACGACACGCCCGTATATAGGTCGATTCCGCCGGATCGATTGGCTCGTAATGTGACGCTTTCATGCGCGCCGAACTGCGATCCACGCTTGGCCAGAAAGCGCGCGCTCGCGTAGCCCGTGCGTTCGACGAACGAAGCCAAGCCGATTCCAATCAGTCGGCCATCCGCGCGGGGCACTTTCGGCGCCGCCCGGTGCGCGGCATAGCTCACCGCCTCGGCCGCCATCTCGAGCGTCTTTGGGTAGTCTCCACTGTCATAGACAGCTCCGCTTGGGGTTGTCCACGGTAGCTCCTCAGGGCGGAGCATGTTGAGCCTGCGCAGTTCCAGCGGATCGATCTTCAGCTTTCGGGCCAGCCGATCAACCAGAACCTCAAGGGCGAAGTTCACTTCTGGTTGGCCGTAACCACGGTACGCCCCGATCGGAGTCTTGTTTGTCAGTGCTACCCGTCGCTCAACCTGCGCGTCGGGGACTCGGTAGGGACCGGTGAACACGACGCTTGAGAGCTGAGCGGATCCAAAGGACGAATTCCAGCCACCGAGATCGGTCGTATAGGTGTTGGTGATTGCAAGGAGCCGACCGTCGCGCTGCGCGGCGATACAGAAATCGTGGGTCGCTTCCCTACCGTGGGTGCTCGCGCGGAAGTGCTCCATGCGATCTTCGATCCATTTGACTGGCCGGCGGAGCGCCATCGCGTGAAGGCAGGCCAGCACGTCCTCTGGATAGATTCCAAGCTTGAGCCCGAATGCGCCGCCGACGTCGGATGCGCTCACGCGGATGCAGCTTTCGTCAATTCGCAGCGCTTCGGCAAGCTGCTTGCGGACCAGATGTGGCACCTGAGTGGATGCGTGCACGGTGAGTTCGTGCGCACCGGGGCGCCAGATAGCGACGATGCCCCGCGTCTCCATCGGTAACGCGGTGACGCGATTGATGCGAAAGCGCTCTCTGAGCACCACATCCGCGGAAGCAATCCGGGTGTCTGGATCGCCGCGGCGGTCGGTATTTGAGGCAAGCAGGTTGGAGCTGAGCCGTTCCGGATGAAGAACCGGTGCTTGTGGTGATAGCGCTTCCAACGTGTCCGACACGTGCGTCAGCGGTTCGTAGTCGATCTCAAGGAGTTCGACAGCATCCTCAGCGATCGCGCGACTCGTCGCCACGACGCTGACGACTGGTTGCCCTTCATACGTGGCGATGTCTTGCGCGAGCGCGTAATACGGAAGCGCCGGAGCCCCAGGAACTGGACGCAGAACCGAGAGCGGCTCCGTCTGGCCTAGAACGTCGGCACCGATCAGTATTTGCTTGACCCCGATGACCGACGCCGCACGGGAGATATCGATCGAACGGACGCGCGCATGCGGGAATGGGCAGCGTGCGATGGCCATCTCCAACTGGTGGGCGAGCTGGACATCGTCGACGAACCGGCCATCGCCCCGTAGCAGACGCTCATCCTCCTTACGAGGACACGACCGGCCGATGACCCGCCGACCCTCCTCTGCAGGCGTCATTGCGTGATCCGATTTCACGGTCTCGCTCACGTGGGAGTCTCCGGTGACCCGCCTGCGTCCCTGGCCGTCTGCGAGAGATGTTCACTGATCGCCCGCACGATTCCCTCATAGCCGGTGCACCGGCATAGGATGCCGCTGATCTCCTCGCGAATCGCCTCGGACGATAGCGCTTGCTTTCGCTCACTCAGACTCGTCGCCAACATGAGAAAAGCCGGTGTGCAGAAACCACACTGCAGCGCGTGGTGCCGCCGGAAGGCCGCTTGGAGCGCGTTGAGTTGATCCCCGGCCGCGAGTGATTCGACCGTCCGCACCACCGTGCCGTCCAGCTGGACGGCGAGCATCAGGCATGACTTGATCGGCCGGTCATCGACCAGGATCGTGCACATGCCGCATGCACCTTGCTCGCATCCTACGTGAGTGCCGGTGCGGCCTAGACGGTGGCGCAGGAAGTCCGCTGCGTGCATGCGTGCCGGTACTGACGTGTCGATCTGCTCGCCATTGAGGACGAGGGTTACCGGGAGATCATTAGCGCTCATGAGTACACACCCCCGATAGGTCGGTAGTGACGAGGGCGCATGAAGATGCCGGTGAGCAGCACCGTGCAGCGGTGCGCGTGTTGCTAGGTCCATTCATCAGTGCACAAAATGCCAGAGAATCAACATACCGATGAGCACGGCGGC
Source organism: Steroidobacteraceae bacterium (assembly GCA_052143815.1). GTDB lineage: Bacteria > Pseudomonadota > Gammaproteobacteria > Steroidobacterales > Steroidobacteraceae > Bog-1198. The sequence goes on from JBKQSA010000042.1 coordinate 19,674, forward strand.
ACCATTGAGTGCGGCAGAGATCATCGCCCAGCGCAGGCATGCCTCTAAGGTTGCCTGCCGGGCAGGCTCCCGCGAGGCCACAATCGAACTCGGCGTCGCGGGCGTTCGGGTGAGGAGCGACGCCGTGCTTGGCGTCGCATCGATCCGGGCTCCAGCGCCCGATAGGGTCCGCTCCAAATTCTGGGCGAACTCTGCGGTCATCTTGTCGGCCTGCTTCAGGATGATCTTCTGACCAATGGCGCCGAGCATCCCAGCGAGTGCGGCTTCGCCTTCGACGACAACCATCGTGCCGCGCTCGATCGCCTGCAGATGGACCGTGTTGGTGGCGCGGAAATTGCCGACGGCACCACGAACGGCCTTGCCTGTCGATGTAAATTGCATCCGCTCTTCGGGCACCCGTTCGGTAATGCGAACCCGGGTTTCAAATGTGGCCGCCATCGGACCGAGGTGTTGGGTCAGACGCACGGCCAAGGTACCATCGTCGAGGAGACTGCATGATTCCAAGCCGGGTAAGCACGCTGCCACCTGGGTGGGTTGGTCAAAGAATGCCCAAACCGTGGCTACGGGTTCTGCGACGCTGAATTCCTGACGAAATTTCATTCGATGGTCCGGTCATGTTGAGAGCTAACGCGGGCACCGAGATAGGGCAGGGCTTTCTGAACGCGCCGTGGGTAGACGGCGACACGGTGGCGCCGGCATATTTCTGCCACTCGCATGTCGCTCGGCGGTCCGAAACATTGTCGAAGCAAATCCGCGGTGTGCACGCAAACCAGAATCCGCTCGCGGGCTTTCTTTCCATGCACCATTAAAGTAGCTTCCGTCGGGAAGACCTCATGCCAAGTGCTAGCATCGTGACACCGGACACATTTCTTTCACCACGACGTCGCCATTGACGACAATCGGCCTATCGTCCAGGAACAGACTGCAGCCGCGCATCGGAATGTCTACGTGGCACGCTGTGTCGTTCGGCCCGCCGAGTTCGTTGTTGGGGCCCGTCGAGAACAGCACGTTCCCGAAGAATGATCGGAGTTCCATCCCCATGCCGCCCGGAAATTGAACCAGACTGTGCCACTGGGCACGCTCATCGAGGCCCCAGCCAATATGGGACATGCCGTTGCCCCGTGGGTCGTCGAACGATCTCATGTAGGACTTCAGTAGGTCCGCATCCAGGCCACCGCGGATGTCCTGGATAAATCCCTTCTCAATGGTGTAAGTCACAGGATTGGTGACATACGTGTTGAACGGCAGCAGCACGTCCCCAGGGGCGAGGACGATCTGGCCGTCGACGCCATCGTCGGTAGCTCCAGTGAAAACAAAGCCGGCCGGCCAGTGGTCCCAGCGGCCAGGCTGATCCGTGTATGCATACTCGCCAACCGCAGGATACTTTCCGAGTATGTAGGTAATGTTGGTGCCATGAGGGCTTGTAATGCGCAACACCTTGGCCTTCGATAGCAGTTCCACACCGATCTCGACGCGCTCGCGCAGCTCTTTCGTCGGCATCAAACGTGCCAGCAGCTCAGGGGGTTCCACCGCAGTTAGAACGCGGGCGCCTGCAGCCTGAATAGCCATTTGCTCTTTGCTGAAGAGTGTGAAAATGAGGTCGATGACCATGTCAGCTTTCTTCAGCGCTTCCACCGCGTCCGGATTGTCAGCGAGCTGTGAGAGGCCGACTTCCCAGGCAGCCGACGTGCGGGTTGGGGCGGGAAGCCGTAGATGGTAAGCCTTGGCGCCTAACTGCCGCGCGGCCCCTAGGAAAGCATCTGCGTAGTCCAGCCGATCGCGGCCCTGGGACAACACAACAACAGACTCTCCCTCATGCACCGCACTCAGCTCGAGTTCCGCTTTGCAAATTTCTGTAAATGTCATTGCATCCATTACACTGTCTCCTTATCCCTTCCACGGTAAGCAATTGAGCCCCGCAACTATCCCGCTGGCGCTTTGCTGAAGTGAATTCACTCCAGGCTCATGGCTAAGCCGGCACCGAGCAGCGCAGGGTGCTCAGAACGCGCCGGACGTGCACGCCGACTAGGTGGCGGCGGTACTCTTCCGTCGCGCGCATGTCGCTCGGCGGGGAAACACAGCGCTGTGCCTCGGCGGCGGCAGCTGCGATGTCAGCGTCCAATAGACGCGAACCGTCCAGCAGAGACATTGCGTTCGAGGCAAGTATTGGCATGTCGTGGACGCCGCCAAGCCCCAGCCGAATGTTCGTCCACCGACCGTCGGCCTCTCGATGGCCGGTTACGGCGGCGGACACCACGGCAAAGTCGTTGTGCCGACGGCAAATTTCGCGGAACGCGAAATGCGGCGGATGCTTTGGGAACACGATCAGGGTGAGGAGTTCATCGGGCTTGAGAGCTGCGGCGTACGAGCCCTCGTAGAAGGCGTCCATCGGAATCTCACGCGGGCCGCGCGGACCCACGACGGTAACTCGGGCGTCGAGCACCAAGCAGGCGAGCGGCATTTCCGCGGACGGATCTCCCTGAACGAGGCTGCCACCCAGAGTGCCCCGGTTACGAATCTGCCGATCGCCGACACAGCGCACCATGTGCGCGAGGAGAGGCAGGCGGGCGGCCACGACCGGGGACGTCTCGACAGTCACGTGACGGACCGTTGCGCCGAGGACGGTGTCCTCGGCGTGCACGTGGATGGCCGCAAGATCCGCGATCGCGTTGATGTCAACGAGTGCGGAGGGGCGCCACAGGCGCATGTTGAGCATGGGCACGAGGCTTTGTCCGCCGGCCAGAATCCGCGCGCTGCCGCCGTAGTCATCGAGGTAGCCGACGGCTTCCTCAATCGCGGTCGCCCGATGATACAGAAAGTCGGACGCTTTCAAGGCTTTTCCGGGGCCGCTGAAGGTTTTGTCACCCGTACACCGGAGAGTCGGGTGAGCACATGCGCGACCGGCGACTTGGGCGCAGTGACGAGCGCGGTCTGCTCGCGGCGGCTCCAAACCGTTTCCGGCCGGACCTGCAGGACCCACACATCGCCGCTGTGACTCACCGCCCACTCGATGTCCTGTGGGGCACCCCGGGCCGCCTCTATGCGCTTCGCAAGGGCTGCCAACGCCCGAACGTGGTCATCGCTGACGCACACGGCATGTTGCCGCTCCGCTTCGATCGGCGCGAGGCGTACGGTCGCCGCCGCAGGGTCGAACCGGTATTCCTCGGTCTGTGGGGTCACCTGTCGCTTAAGAATCTCGAACGTGACCTTGTCCACAGTAAACCGGCTCGGGGTGATATCACCCTTAACGACCCCTTCGCCGAGTCCCCAGCAGGCTTCCAGCACCATCTTGGACCGATCGCCATTGATCGGATCGAGAGTAAACAACACCCCCGCGGCTCGGGCCGACACCATGAGCTGGACGCCCACACAGATCGCGAAATCCCCCTTCGAGATAACGGTATCGCCATCCTGTCGGTAGGAGAGCACTGCCTCTCCAAACATGCCCGCCCAGCACGCGCGCACATGGGCGAGCAGGGCGTCTGCGCCGGCGATCCATAGAAACGTTTCGTATTGACCCGCGAAGCTCGCACCAGCGAGATCCTCAGACTCCCCGCTCGAGCGCACCGCGACTGGTACATTCATGATGCCCACACGCTCTTCGAACCGAGCGTAGTGCGTCCGTATCAGGCTCTCGAGATCCGCCGGAAGCGGCGCATTCGTGATGCCAGCAAGCAGCGCAGCCGTCTCCCGCTTGATGTCGGACAACTGCAGGCCGGGGGCTGCTTCCCGCACTCGGCGCACTTCGTCTTGAAGGCCCGCAGACCGCAGAAAGTAGCGGTACGCCGCAGTGGTGATACCAAATCCAGGCGGCACGGCGAATCCCGCAGCCGTCATTTCGCCAAGATTGGCAAACTTGCCGCCGAGAAGCGGATTGCCAGCCGCGGTCGGATCATCTAGCCACAGAATGAAAGGTGCCTCGCTCATCGCGCCACTTCCTCGAGAATCCGGACTGTTCCAGCAGTGCCATCCACTTCGATCAGATCGCCAGTGCGGATAGTGGTCGTGGCGTATCCGGTCCCGACCACCGCCGGCAGCCCGTATTCGCGGGAGATGATTGCCGTATGCGCCATCATGCCGCCGACGTCGGATACGGCTGCTAGGATCCGTGGGAATACCGGTGCCCAGCTCGGCGCCGTGATGCGACACACGAGAATATCCTTGTCTTTGATGTCGTAGATCTGCTCGGGGTCCGTGATCACGCGGGCACGGCCCGTCGCTTTGCCGGGGGACGCGGCAACGCCGCGCAAAACGTTGCCGGCCGCTGCGGGATCGACGCCCAACCATTCCTGAATCGTCTCCGGCGTGATGCCCCATAGCATGATGGTCAAAGGCTCGGTGATCGACGCGGGCGGCACTCCGAGTGCCGGTGGTGGGGACCATTTGGACAACGAGTCGCGAATCGCGCGGCGCCGCTCGACGATCGGCTTCCAGTATGTCTCGCCGCGCGGCTCGGAGCCGGTCGCCCAGCCAATCATGAGGTCATACAGGGCGCCGTAAATCTCGTTTCTATGGAGATAGAAGATGTCCTCGCGGTCTTTAAAAAACTTGTGGGCGACGAATACGTCGCCAAGCTCGCGGACCTTGGACCAGAAGATCGAATGATGCCAGTGCTCCACGTAGAAATTGTGGTCTTCCACGAAGGGGAATACTTTGCGGGTGAGCTCAACGAGCCCATCGAACGCTTCCCGGTCCTGATTCGTGGGCAGCAACGCGCGGTACTCTGCCGTGACTCGGGTGCGAGTCTCTAGGATCTCTTTGAGGGGGCGACGGATTTCCTTGCCGCGCCGCAGTTCCTCGATATACGTTCGGATGGCGATAAATGGAAAGCGAAGGTCGGTCATCCACACAGGGTCGGAGTGTGTGTAACCGACGCCGGTCGAGAACCAGAACCAGGGATCCTTTGCTTGTTCGAGCGCTGCGATCCACTGTGCACCGCCCGGAACCTTAGCCAGTGCGCGAAGAACGGCGTCGGGTGTTCCATCGGCCAGTAGGGTGTCCGTCAAACTGAGCTTCACGGCAAGTTCGGCAAGCCGCCGCAATTCATCGTCCGGTCGGAACAACAGAATGTCGATGCCGGAGACCATACTCGTGATCGTCTGATCAGTGATGCCGGGAAACGCCTCCTGACAGAACTCGCGGAACGTCAGGTAAGCACCGTAGCCGAGATTCAGCATTTCGAAATGGTAAGACCCCATTTCGAAGAGGTTTTCGATGAGCCGGTTGTAGGAAACGAAAAGGTCGTAAGAAGAATAAAGCCCACGATGCGAATAGATGTGGGTTTCATGCTCGTAATCCGGCAGCGGCTTGAATTCAATGCTCTTCAAACGCTCAATACACTGCTTGGCTTTCTCGACCCACTCGACATAGATCTTGTCCCAGTTCTCAAAGTAATAGCCGGCGCGCTTGCCGAAGTGTTCTTGTCGTTCGGCGATTTGGTTAAGATCCGTGACCGCGTTCGGGCTAATGTACAAATATCCGTTGATTATTCGATGATCGATACCTAGCGCCAGTGGTATCGCCCAGACCCGGCTCGCCATTTGGCTCGCCGCGACCCACCAGTTCTCGGTCATGATGGTGTCGAACGGATACAGCGGCTCCGGGTTATGCATGCCGTCAAAAAACCAAAATTTTCCCTCCTCCATTGGCCGCCGCTCGGCGCTGATCAGCGCATAGTACGGGTAGAGTGATTCCCAACCCTCTGCACCCTTGGGCGCGACCATCTCAAACGGGCTTAAGAATCGACCCGTCGGGGCATGCGGCAGCTCAGCGCCGCGCTGTGTTGCAGAGTTTTTGTTTCCGGCACCCTTCGTCATAGCTGTCTCCCCGCCGTATGAGAATATCGAATCGCCCGTTCGGGCCGCACTTGCACTTTAGAAAAATTTCTAACGGTCTTCCACATACCGAATCGCAGCCGCCGCCGAAATAACGTCCCCGTACTTCTGCTGGATGTCGAAGAGATTTGCCTGATGGGGACCGCGCGCGCGATCAGCGACGCATTCCTCGGGGACTAGAACATCATAGCCATGCTGTACGGCGTCAACGACGCTGGCGCGGACGCAACCGCTGGTCGTCGCGCCCGTGACGATCAGCGTATCGGTTTGCCATGCGGCCAATATCGTAGCAAGCGGTGTGCCGAAGAACGCGGAGGCACCGAGCTTGAGAATCAGTGGCTCCTGCGCCCGGCGAGCAAGGCGCTCATCAATGTCGACCAGACGGGAACCGCTCCGTAGCGCCGCCATTCCGGATGCCTTGCGTAACCAAGGCAGCGTGTGAATGTGGGCCTCATCGTAGCTAATCGTCGTGAATGCAATCGGTACCGCACGCGAGCGCGCTACGTCCAATAGCCTCGAAGTCGCTGCGACCGGCTCGCTCATATCCGCAGCAGTGGGATAAGTGATGTCAGTGAAGCCATAGCTGAAATCGACCACGAGGATTGCTGGGCGCACGCCACGACGGGCCGCGTTGCCAAATCCGGCGATCTTATAGGTCTGGTCCATCTCACGAGCTGACATAGCGCCTCGGGGAAGGAGATTTGGGGGACCCCTGATACCTTTCGATCAGTGGGAATGAGAGCCATGACGGCCACGGTATACTGGTATACCATGGTGCGCAAGTGCGCGCGGCCTTCCATAAATCGACGGCCCGGGCGGCCAAATTGATGAAGAAGCGCGACAACTTCTGCTTCATGATTTCGTGCCTTGAGAACTCAGATCATCGCCACTGTTCGCCGCACCCCAGTGGCTCTGGTCGAGCCCGGCAATTTCTGCCTCTGGCGTCACCCGAAGGCCGCCGGACTTCTCGTAGATCAGGCACAGAACAAAAGCAGGGATTCCCGAGACGAGCATCGTCACGACCACCCCGGTTAGCTGCCACCAGGGTGAGATTTGTGCATGCCCCAACGCGTAGGCGCCCACCATCCCTGGGAATCCGCCTGTGGGCGTGCCCCAGTGCAGGAACCCGACGAGAATCGCACCGACGGTGCCCGGGCCGAGCGCCAGCGGTACGACCTTCGGCTCATCGATACCTATGCGCCTTACGAGCGACGCTGTTGCGAGGGCAACTACAGGGCCCATCGCCCCAAACAGCATGCATTCGAGCGGCCGGCCGATATCAAACAGCGTGCCGCACATGATGGCACCGGCGATCGGCCCGAGAAAGACCCAAGACGCTTCCCTGCGCTTCGCGGCGATAAGCGATCCTACGACGCCAGCGCTCAGTACTGCGCAAAAGATATTGATGAGAATCTGGCCGATTCCGGTGCGGGTCATGGAGATGCCGTAGACCCCGTGATCTGGGATGATCCACGTCGAGCCGATTGCAATGAAGGGGATGGCGAAGAAAATCAGGAGTGCCCCCACGGCCACGAAAGCGTGATTGCTTGGGGTGGGGCGCACACCGCGTGGATGAGCGGTCAGAGCCCCTAAGCGGGGCTTGAGCCTCCACGCGAGTACCAACGCCCACGTGCCTGAAAAAATATAGAGAGGGAAGACGCCCTCAAAATCATGCAGCCCGTTGTTTGTCAACGGCGACAGTGGCCCCCAGCACAGGTAACCGACGAGTGGCGACAAAAAAAGTCCGATGATGAACGACATGACGTAGAGGGGCGCGCTTCTGATTCGCTCAATCGCGCTGCTGTGGATCAAAGCCGCCGTCGCCATGGAGAAGGTCGCGAAGAAGACGAGAAAAACCTGTTGCGTGTCGGCCTCCGGTACCGCCTTGGGGTCGAGCAATATCGCGGCAGTGCTGGCGCTGGCGCCGCCGATCCACCAATCCCTGAGAGCTTGCACAAACGGGCTCGGCACATCGAACGCGACGTAGAACTGCCATTGCCAGATGGCATAACCGACCAACAGGGTGCCGAAGCCGCACACCATGGCGGCCGTGATCTTCTGCGCCCAGGTATTGAGCACATTGCGGGCGCGCGCCATCCCCATATCGATAAAGCCAAGACCCACAACGACGAACAGAACGCTCACCGTGCCGACCACATAGATGAAGGTGGCCAAAAGATTGCTGGTCGACACCTGTTCCGTGAACACTCGCGCACCCCTACTGCGTGAAACTAACGGTCGCGGCGCCGTCGCCGGGCGGTCGCAAAAGCCGGGCCCGCCCGCAGCGGTGCATCGGTGCGCGACGTGGGGCCCCCGCCATTTTGCTTTGTGTGCTATTCGACATTAGCTCAAAACCGATAACTCAGATCAATGCCGATCGTCCGCGGCTGGTTGGTTGCCACCCGGGTGAGCGACGGGATGATCCACGAGAACGTCGTCGTGTTGGTTGATAGTTCCGCGACCCTGTTGGTTAAATTATCCACAAACAAAAAGCCGGACAAGTGATCCCCTCTCACACCGGCGCGCATAGCGACGAGGTCATACGCCGGTAATCGCGTAAACGAAAAGGAGGTATCCGTCACTGGGCCGACCAGAGAATTGGAGGCTCTGAAAACAAAGTTGTACTCGGGAGAAACGGGTCGCGTGTAAGTGAGTGATGTGCTCTCGGTATATTTCGGAATGTTCAGAATAGGAGTGCCGGACTCGAGCGGCGTGGTGGAGACTTGGGACGCGGCCGGATTGACTGTCGTCAGATGCGCCGTCGTGTAGGCACCATTGGCGGATAGCGTTAGTTCGCGCGTGGGGCTTAACGTCACTTCGAGCTCAGGCCCGTAGGAGACCGCGTTACCCGCGCTTGTGGTCAGCGCGTATCCGCACGCCTGATTGATTAGCTGCTGGACTCCCGACCAACGGATGTAATAGAAGTCCGCGTTGACAGTCATGCTGCGATCAAAAAAGCGGGCTTTCTCACCCACCTCATAGTCCCAGATCGAATCAGGACCATAGGTTTCCTGCTGCGCTTGACAGAACGGAGGCAGTGGCTGGTTGACGCCGCCGGGCCGGAAGCCCTTTGAGGCGGAGGCGTAAAGCGTTAGATCCTCGTTCGGCAGCCAGGCTATGTTGGCTTTCGGATTCAAGCCGGATGCGGAGGTCGCATAGTTGGCCACGGTCGGTATGTCGTTGCCGGAGGCGGTCAGATTGCCTTGTTGCTCCTCATCGACGTGGGTGCTGTAGTCGAACCAGCGCAATCCAAGCGTCATTTTCCAGTTGGGCGTGAAGAGATAGGACCCCTCGCCGAATACCGCGTATTGGTCGACATGATAGGGATTATACGAATCGTAGACCATGCCGAGCGGATTGGCGGCGGCGCCCCCGACCGAAGCGGGCGCGAATGCCGCCGCCTGGTTTGTATCATGGAAGATGGACTCGAAGCGGCTATAAAAGAGCCCACCCAGCCAAGAGAGTCGCTCGCTGCCGTTCGACGCCAGCCGGACCTCCTCGCTCAACTGATTGGATTTATCGTCTTCGGTAAACACAATTGGCGCGAGGATATTCACGCCATAGAAGACGCCGAAGTCGTCGTTCAACGCTTCTGAGACATCCTGGCTTTGTTTTTCCTCTCGGTCAAAGTACGACGTGTTCGAGGTCGCCGTCGCCCAGCCAAGATCATAGGAAATTGTCAGGCTGCCTAGTCGGAATGTGTCGGAAAACGGCTCGGGCGTGTTGAAGGGCTGGTAATGAGCCAGCACCGGTGTCGGTCCGGGCGGGGAGTCATATTCGTTGTACCCACCGGCGGTAATTCGCTGGTACATGACCAACGCGCTGATCGAAAGGGCATCGATTGGCTTCGCGAGAAGGCTGATCCGGCCGCTATGGAGATCGTCCCAGTTAGCGTTCGGGATGATATCGGTTTGCGGGGCCGCGAGCACATTGCCGCGAACGCATCCCACAGCGGTGCCCGCGGAATATGCGGCGCACGGATTGGTGGCCGCGGGAAATGGTGACACGACGATTCGGTCGGTCCAACCGTCGTTATGCTTGTCGGTCACGACCACGCGAAGCGCCAGTTTGTCGTCGACCAGCGGGAGGTTGAACATGGCGTTCATGCCATTGTTCAGACCAGTTCCGCTGACATCGGTATGGGATAGGATTCCCTCGATATTCGATTCGAATTGGTTGAGATTCGGCGCATTGGAGACCAGCTTGATTGTGCCGCCCATGGAGCCTGCGCCGTACAGGGTACCTTGCGGGCCGCGCAGCACCTCCACACGATTTAGGTCGAAGAGGTCTGGATCAATCACGACCTTGCCGTTCAGGGAGGCTGCCGGCGGCGTCAGCGGCGTCTCATCGAGATAGAACCCGACCGTCGGCGAGGAGCCTCCGCCAGACGATAGACCGCGCATTTCAATCTCCGTTTGCCCCGGTCCGGAGGTTCGCAGCGAGATGCCAGGAGTCTGCCCGGCGATTGCCTCTACATTCGTGATGCCTTGGGCTTGCAGTTGTTCACCACTAAATGCGGTGATGCTTATCGGCGTGCTTTGCACCGTCGAGGTACGCTTTTCCGCCGTGACAACGACCTCGCCCAACTGATCGCTCGCACCGGCGGCGGTTGTACCTTGCGTCGTCGACCCTTGCGCCGCATCAGTATCCGCGAGGGCCGTCAGTGATGCTGCTGTCAGCAGCAGAACGGTCAGAGCCCAAGAGGAAATCTCGACGGTCCGGGATTGGGCGCGGACGGGCGATCGTTCACTTACAATCATCATAATATTTCTCCCTATATTCGACGCGGTAGTGAACCGGCGTACCCGGTGAAAACCACTTCACCGGAAAGGCATCCGGCAGTGATCGGTTTTTCGAAAAATAACTTCATCGACCAGAGTGGTGGTGCCTGATGCTGGCCAGAATTGTATATCGGCATTACGGTATACCCACTGAAGAAAGCTAACACCTAGAACAATCGCGATCCGAAATCGTTATCTTTGCAACGGCTTCCACTGCGTCTCTTCAACGCACCGAATTGCGCCACGAGCCAACGCAAAACCTTTCCGTCATTTCATTCACCCAAGCGACTCGCCCGGCGAATTTCCATCAACCAGCGAGAAACGGGTTGATGGCCTGAAAGAAGCCATCGAAATTGTCCCAAGGGATCATATGACCGCTGTTCGCGACCGTCGTGGTAGTCACTCCCGGCAGCAAGCGAGTAATCTCTTCGGCATCCTCATCGCGAATTACGCCGGCTTTCCCGGCGATTACGAGCAACGTCGGCGCTGAGATGCGCGGCAGATCGGCGTGAATATCCGTATCATGGAAGTCGTTATAGCTGCGGACGATCGCGGCGGTATCGCAGGTATGCAGCCATTCGGCACGCAAGCGCAACTGATCCTCGCTCCAGGATGGCAGGAACCGGCGCATCTCATCCACGCCGCAGCCCGCCGTCGCCAAGCGAATCGAGTCGACGTACCACGCTAAAGGCGCGGGGTAGGGCCTGCGACCGGGCCCGCTGACCGGGGGGTCGACCAGGACGAGCTTGTGCAACGCCGTTCGGTGCCGGCTCGCAGCGCGGATCGCAATGCGCGCACCCATCGAGTGACCGAGCACGTTTGGGTTCACGAGACCGAGCGCCTGGATGCTGGCCGCAAGGTCTTCCGCGAGGGCGTCGAGACCGTAGTCGAGATCGGGTCTAGAGTCGGAGAGACCACGGCCGCGGGCGTCAAAGATATACGTATCGAAAGTCTGCCCTAAACGTTCACCCACGAACCCCCATGTGATCGCCGGGCTTGTAATGCCGGGCACCACGACCAAAGGTCTGCCCTTGCCGCCATATCGGAGGTAGTGCTGACGAATGCCATTCGCGTGAATATTGGCGCCATAGAGAAAGGTGGACATCGAATCGGCTTCCCTCAGTACGCGCCGGATAGCAGCGCACCGGCTCCGGGGACCACAGCCTCAAGGTGCAACGCTTTAAGCATTGCATAGGTGGTCGCAATGGCGGCCGTTATCACGGGCTTGCGCGTCAAGGCCTCAACGCGGGGCACGATCGCCAGCGAGGGCATCTGTACACACGCGGATACCACGATGGCGTCCACGTCTTTGATATTGAGGCTTTGCACGATCGCGGGCAGTCGCGCGGTGTCATGACGGGCAACGTCGAGATTATTGGGGATCTCAAGAGCCGCCCAGTCGACGACCTCGATGCCTTCGGCCCTAATGTAGTCCACTACGGTCTCTGCCAGAGGTCTCATGTAGGGTGCAACCAACGCTATCTTTCGAGCCCCGAGGATGCCCAACGCATCGATCAGAGCGCCCGCGCTGGTGACGACCGGTGCGGGGTGACCATTGTCCACCGTACGCTGATGCAGCCGCTGCTGAGACTGGCGGTGATAGCCCGGTCCCATCGCCATGATGGCGACGAGGCACGCGTATCCGAGTACATCGAGGCCTGCATCGCTCAATTCGACGGCGCAGCGATCGGACTCACCATCCATGGAGGCGAGTTCGTCCTTCTGTACCGTCTTCATCCGCATACGGGACGAGTGAAATGTGAAGCGTTCCGGGCGGATCTGCTGTCGCTGACCCAGCATGAATGGGATTTCCGTCTCCATCGTGACGTTCGAACTCGGCACAATCTGACCGATGCGGTAAGTCGCCTTCATCCCCATTGCGCACTCCGATTCCGAATGAGCGTCCGGCGACGTCGCATCGGAACAATTCGTGAGGTTCTGATCGGGTCGACAGTTAGGCTCATCACGCGGCCAGTTCCGACTCGACCACACGGCCGTGATTCACCACCGTCTTGCCATCCAGCACCACGGTGCAGTGGCGCATTGGAATATCGATGTGGCACGCCGTATTGCGCGAACCGCCGGCTTCAGTATTCGGCCCGAACGAGAACAGGAAGTTACCCGCAAAGGCGCGCGCGTCCATGCCCGAGGCGGCTTCCCGGTCGTACAGCTCGAGTACCGACCACCTTGCCCGTTTCTGCAGACCCCAACCTAGATGCGAAACGGCGTAGGCTTCTGGATCGTTGAAGGACTCCATGTATTCCCGCAGGATGTCGGCGTCCAACCCCCCTTCGATGTGGGTTAGAAATCCCTTTTCGATCCTGAGGGTGACCGGCTCTCGCACAAAGGACTTCATGGGCAGCAAGATATCGCCACGGTCCAATACCACGACGCCGCGGACTTGACCTTCGTTTGGCCAAGTCGCGAGAAAGCCACTTGGCCAGTGGTCCCACCGCCCGGGTTCGTCAGCGAAGCCGTATTCCTTAAGGACGCTATAGTCGCCGACCGGACACACCAGATCCGTGCCGGCCTTCGAGGTGACGCGCAGTTCCTTGCCGCGCTCAAGTTTAGCCGCCGCCGCCAGCACATCGCGTCGATCTTGTTCGTTGGGAACCAACCGCACCAGGACTTCCGGCGGCTCGACCGCCAGCAGAATGCGCGTGCCCGCGCTCAAAATTTCCTGCTGCTCGGGAGAAAACAGCAACAGCATCAAATCCAACACCAAATCGCTTGCTTTGAGCGCTGCCATAGCCGCCGAATTGTCCCGCAGTGGAGAGGCTCCCAAATACGCGAATCGATCGCGGCTTAGGGACTTCTCACCGTTGAGTACGGGAAGATCCAATCGATTCACCTTCACGCCGAAATTTTGGGCCGCCATCGTCGCCGTCATGAGCGTCTGCGGGTGAGTGTCCGTGTTGGTCAATATTGTGACTACCTCACCCGATTTCAGCCGGCTTAGCGTGAGTACGCGGGTCCATGCGTTGAAGAGATCCACATTGCTAATCGCCATCCCGGCTTTCCTTCATCGAAGATATTAATTAACCGTATGACGAATATTAATCATTGTCAATACCACTACGGTGTAATCGCCCATCCAGTCAATGCGTACTGGCTGGCGTCGCCCGCGGCGCGTAATATCGGCCGAATTTTGCAGGGGGTCGCTGTGCAGAGAAATAGAAACGGGGCGCTCAGGTCGGTGCGCCGCCCCGGAAGGCCGGTCGGAGAGAAAGATATCTGGGAGTCGATCCTTAACGTCGGCGAACAGCTTTTCGCTACGCACGGCTATACCGGTACGTCCATTCGCGACATTGCCACGCAGGCTGGCGTGAATCAGGCCATGATCGCTTATCATTTTGGATCAAAAACAGGTCTTTTTGAGGCGGTTTTCAAGCGCCGAGGTCTTGCAGTCGTGCAACAGCGCGTCGATCTCCTCAACGCGTTAGAGGCCCGGCGTGGACGACCGCCCAACGTTCGTGAACTGGTGGAGGCCTACCTGCGTCCGCAATTCGACATGAAGCGCAGTGGGCCCGCAGGTCTGGCGTTCTGCCGGCTGCAAGCCCGGCTGCACAACGAACCGGAAGAGTTGGCGTTCCGTTTGCGGCGCGAGGTTTATGATGTGTCGACGAAACAATACATTGCAGCTCTGGAACGGGCTTTGCCAAAAGTCGATCCGGCGGATATCTCGTTTCGGATGATGTTTCTAATCGGCACGTATCTCTACATGCTGGCCGACGTCGACCGGTTGGACGAGCTATCCGACCATCGCTTTAATGCGAACGATCTGGACGAGCTGGTGACTCGAATGGTGGATTTTTTGGCGGGTGGATTGCAGGCATCGAGTTCTCTTGGACGCAAGCCCGCGAACAGCGCGCGAAGCCGCCGTCGCAGCTAACGATGGTTGACCCTCGTACTCGGATGGCGGGACTATATTCCGGGTGAGCCCGATGCGGGCTCAACGGCCGTGCCGCGATCTAAGGAGTCTGTCCCCAGTTCGAGCACACATAGTTGAGACATTCCAGCACGTGTGCGGCACACATAGCTCTTGATTCCGCATGTTGCCGCGAGAGGATCTTAGGAGAAGAATCGAAATGGAAGAATTGCTGCGTGGAATGATCAGCGGCCCAATGGCGGTTCGCACGAGCGAAGGAATTGCCCACACAATCCGCAAGGCGATCCTGGGAGGCGCCCTGCCTCCCGGAAAACCGTTGCCGGAGCGACAACTCGCGGCTGAATTGAACGTGAGTCGAACGCCTGTACGCGAAGCCCTCTTCACCTTGCAAGGAGAGGGATTAGTGGATCTTGAGCCCGGACGGTGTGCCCGCGTCCGCGCAGTGCTCTTGAGTGAGATCGAGCAGATCTATGCGTTGCGCCGAGTCTTGGAATCGTTCTCCTCCCGCTGCGCTGCCGAGCATCAAGACCCCGTCAGACTGTCTCGCGTCGAGGACGCGCTTGCCGTACAGCGGCGACTCGGATCCTCGGAGTCGGCGACCGAGCAAGCGAAAGCGGACCTAGCATTCCACGAGGCGATCGCTGCGGCGGCAGGTAGCCGTTTACTTCTCACGGTGATGCGTCAAGTACTTGCCGTAACGGTGGCGCATCGGTCCGGTTACCGCTACTCCAGTGCGCACGCGAAGCGAGTCCACGCACAACACGGAGCGATTCTAAATGCCATCAAGACCGGAGACGCTGGCAGAGCCGACACTCTCATGGCTGAACATATCTCCGAATCAAGCCTTCTCGCATTAAAGCACCTGAATAGAGCCGCCATAGCTGCTGAACCGGCGAACGCCGAATTGAATGTGAGGCGTGCAAAAGTCCGGTCGCGTCGTCGTCCTGTCCTTCGATAGGTTGGGAATTCGCCGTGCACCCGAAATTGCGCACCGCTGCACCCATGCTCACGGCCAATGACACGGTCCGTGATATCGCGCATGTTCGAGAACAACTCGTTAACGTTATCTTCAACAAGCTACCTTTTCTCGACCCAAGTGCCGCGAATTTTTTCAACCCAGTTCTTGTAACTACTCCAATTGTTGAGATTATTGGTGATCGCGGCGTGACGGCCGCGGGTCTTGTCCGCATTCTTCGGCACGTTGGCTGCTGGTTTGTGTGCAGCTTCCGTTCCGATAGGTGGCTTTCGGCGGTTCACCTCAGCAGATCGAGTCGGCGCTTTGCTGTCGCTCATCTCGCGTGCCTCATTAATGTGCGTGAAACAGATGTCGCGCATCTATCATCGACAAAAACAATGCCACAGGCAGGCCATCAACGCAGACAGCATGTGTGAGCATTGCGATGGGCATCTCACCGCATGTCGCGGTAAGTTAAATGACAGAGGTTGGTGACCCGCCGGTTTGGGACTTCCATGCACCATCTATTCCGTCCCATCACTAACTATCCGTGGTACCGACAGGCTGAGGCTGGTCGTTCACTTGCGAGTTCATTCTTTAACATAATAAAGATGAATAACACATTGATGATTCGGGATTTTTTACTTCGTATCGGCGTCGACATTTTAGATCCTGTCGGACAAGTGCCTTGTAGGTAAGCGTCCGGCCTTACCACCTCGTGCTTTTGCTAATTGCCGTAGATTGCCAAACAGATCCACGATGGGATAGCTAGTAGCAAAGCGATGTATGTGTTGAGTGCAAAAGCTCTTAGCGCGCGGCTCGTCGGCGATATCGCCCGTTGCCGGTCGTGACCCTCTAAACACTGGCGCTCGTTGCCTGCCAGGCGGCATCCTGACAGACTGGGTTAGCGGCTGAGCGAATTGCACGCGCCAATGCGCCGGTGATCTCCGACGCCGATTTGTGTCGGCGCCCCGAAACAGGAGTGCATGTCATGTCCGATTCCTGCCGGTGCTATGGTCAAAGAAGGGTATCCGCGATCAGCAGTCGGCGGTGCTCGCTCATTCTGACGTCTGCGCTGGCTTTCGGGTCCGTATCCTTTGCGTTGGTCGACGCTATGTCACAACCCGCGCCGGTCACAGAGGAGTCGGGCGCAGTGCTGCGGGCCAAGCTTGCGGCTGAGGCCCCTTACGTGGCGGAAAACGATGCCGCCATGAGAACGATGATGAACGACATGGCGGTTAAGCCGACGGGCGATGTCGATCACGACTTCGTGGCGATGATGGTGCCGCATCATCAGGGTGCTATTGCTATTGCTATGGCATTGGCGGTTCTGCGCTACGGCCACAATGAGCAGCTCAAACGCCTGGCCCAGGAGATCATCGTCACCCAACAGCAGGAGATCGCCGCCATGCGGCTCGCTGTCGGCGAGCCTCTGCCGCCATCCATTCCTTCGCCAACCCAACCTTCATTGCCGCCGAGTCGTCAATCGATGTCGCGCGGCGCGATGGCGACGCCCGCGGGGACAAAGATGCCATAGGAGCCAACAATGAAACTCACCCTTCTGACGATGACGCTTCTGGCGAACAGCCTTCTCGCAGCTTCGATGCCGGCCTGGGCCGGACAGGCGCCCGGCGCAGCCTCCGATCCGGATGTGTCGGTGAGCCATCGTGACCGCGTTTACGCGGCCGAGCAGTTTTCGAACACGGTCTCCGTTACCGATCCAGCCGACAACAGGCTCCTCGGCGTCATTCGCCTGGGCGATCCGCAACCGGGCAACCTCAGTCCGCTCTACAAGGGTCAGTTGCTCGTGCACGGCATGGGCTTCGCCCCCGATCACAAGACCATCGCCGTCGTGTCGATCGGTACCAACTCGGTCACGTTCATCGATACGGCCACCAATGCCGCCAAGCACATCACCTATGTGGGGCGTGCACCGCACGAGGCTTTCTTCACGCCCGACGGCAACGAGGTATGGGTCACGGTGCGCGGCGAGGACTATGTCGCCGTGCTGGACGGGCACACGTTCGAGGAGAAGACACGGATCAAGGTTCCGGCCGGGCCGGGCATGACGATCTTCTCGCCGGACGGGAATTACGGTTATGTCTGCTCGTCCTTCAATCCAGAAACCGACATCATTGCCGTTTCCGATCATCACATCGTCGGCAAGGTGCAGCAGGCAAGTCCGTTCTGCCCCAACATCGCGGCAACGCCGGACGGCAGCCAGGTCTGGTTTACGCTAAAAGACGTGGGAAAGACGCAAGTGTTCGACGCCCATCCACCCTTTGCCCTGCTCAAGACGCTCGATACCGGCCCCATCACCAATCACGTCAAC
The DNA here is from genome assembly GCA_052143815.1 of Steroidobacteraceae bacterium. Classification (GTDB taxonomy): domain Bacteria; phylum Pseudomonadota; class Gammaproteobacteria; order Steroidobacterales; family Steroidobacteraceae; genus Bog-1198. The sequence continues at coordinate 37,465 of JBKQSA010000042.1, forward strand.
ATCGCCCGCAACATCAACGGCACCTTTGCGTATGTCACCGTTGGCGGCTTAAATGAGGTGCAGGTGTTCCGCACCGATAATTTCGCGCAGGTAGCGACGATCCCCGTGGGCAATCTGCCGCATGGCGTTTGGCCGTCCGGGGATGGGACCAGGATTTATGTCGGACTTGAAAACGCCGATGCGCTGGCTGTGATCGACACACTCGCCAATAAAGTGATTGCGATCATCGCCATCGGCCAGGCTCCGCAGGCGCTGGTGTATGTGTCCGATGCGGTGCCGGATGGCGCCGGAACGCAAAACCTGCAACCTCTCGGCATCGCTGGCGAGGCTGCCCATCTAGCGCTTGCGCCGAGAGGCAAGGAGATCGGCAAGGCGCCGACCAGCGTGTCGTTGTTCGACCAAGGGCTTACGCAGGTGCTCCAGGCATCGGTTACCGGTCTGCTGCCGAAGTCGCCTTATGTGCTCGCCCTGGCTGCCAGATCGGATGGGAGCGGCTCGCTCGAGCCCCTGGCGGGGTTCACGACCAATCCTGCAGGATCGGCCATCGTCAATGCAGTCGGACCGATCCGGCAGATCGTGCAGAGCAACGTGGAGACCGAGCGGCGCTATCTAGTGATAGCTTCCGGCACCGCAGCTAAGCGCGGCACGCCGGCGCAGGTTCAAGTCCAATGAGTCGAGACCGACGGTTTATCCCGCTCGACGGATTGGAAAGCATACCGGCCTCCCCGTGCAATTCATGCCGAAAGTCCCGGATTCAGTTCGGCGACGCAGCATGATTTCACCCGATCTTGCTCCGAGCGTTGCTTGCCGTCTGAACGCGACTGAGTCTCCAAGCGTTCTTTCATCCAGCCATCCATCAACTGCCCAGGCTCGTGTTGGGATCAGTTTGTGGATATAAACCCTGAATCACGCCTGAGGGTTCTCCCTCCTCATGTAAACATCGGCACATGCATGAGATCATGGCTATAAGTGGCCAAGATGTTGATCACATTGAGGTATCAGAGGTGCATCATCCGCTATAGGACGGACAGATGTTGAGCGAGCCCGTGTCCAACAGCGGGACGGGCCCAACCCAGTTAAACACACGGATTCTAAGGCGTACCTGGCCGCTCGTGGCGAGCAATCTTCTCGTGCTCTTCATCGCGATTCTATGCATGACGGCGCTATCCGCCATGCGTGCCTTCGTGGGCGGCGAGAGCCTGTGGTCGAAGGCACAGAAGGATGCCGGCACGCATCTGCGGCAGTTTGCGCGCAGCGGCGATCCTGCCGAATTCACACAGTTTCAGAATCAAATCGCGATCCCGCTGGGTGACCGTGCAGCACGGCTCGAGCTGCAAAAGGCGCATCCAGATCTGAAAATCGCTTATGCCGGATTGCGCGCCGGCGGTAATGAGGCCGATGACATCCCGGGAATGGTCTGGTTGGTACGCGTGGGCGACCGGGTCCCCGTCATGCAGCGAGTTTTGGCTATCTGGGCGCGAGGTGACTCATTGATCGATCAGCTTAATGCAACAGCCGATCAACTGCGTAATCAGGCGACAACGAGTCACGACCACCCAGCAGACCGCTTGGCCTTGCTGGCGCAAATCGATCGAATCGATCTTGCGTTGCGCCCCCTCGAGGATGAGTTCAGCCGCACGCTGGGCGTCGCCTCACGAACTACGGCCCTGATTTTAGAGTGGTCCGCCGTGCTCTCGTCCGGACTCTTTCTGGTGATCGGATTGGTTCTTTCGTATTCCATCATGCGTCGCTCCGACATGGTCGAATCAGCCCTTCATACCAGCGAGAAGCAGGTACGGGCGGAGCAACAGCGCGCCCAGATGACGCTCGCATCCCTTTACGACGGAGTCTTGACCACGGACGCCGAAGGCCGGATCGACTTCTTGAACACCGTCGCCTCGAAGATGTCCGGTTGGAGCCTCGAGGAGGCCCGTGGGCGAGCGCTCAGCGAGGTATTTCATCTCGCAGAGGACAGCGGCGCGGAATGGATAGCCGCCGCCCTGAACAAGCTGCGAGCTGGCGGGGACATTCCGGAGCGACTGGTGGGCGCGGTGCTTATCGACCGTCGCGGACGACCGATGGCCGTCGATTGCTCGTTGGCCCCAATCCGCAACGCGGACAATATTGCATCTGGAATCGTCGTCGTTGCGCGTGACGTCACGGAGCATCAGCAGCTAGGGAAGGAGCTGGAACGAAAAAACACCATACTTTCGACTCAGCAGGAAACATCGCTCGATGCCATTCTATTGGTCGATGAGCATGCACGCATCCTCTCCTATAACCGCAACTTCGTGGACATGTGGAGCATCCCTCAGGAGATGATCGAGGCCAACCAGGACGAGCCCGTCCTTCAGACTGTAGTGACCCAAATTGAAGATCCGGAGGCGTTCATCGCCAGAGTCAAATATCTATACGATCATCCGCAGGCAAGGAGTCAAGACATTCTCCGGACCAAGAACGGAAGGACCATCGATCGGTTTACGGCCCCGGTGGTTGGCCCCACGGGCGAATCCTATGGCCGCGTCTGGTACTTCCGCGACATCACCGAACGGGAGCGTGTCGATAGCTCGCTACGCAGAGCCAACCGCGCGCTGCGCGTTCTCAGCACCGTCAACCAAGCGCTCGTCCTTGGGGAGAGCGAACCCACATTGCTGAATCTCGTGTGCATAGCGCTGGTGGATCTGGGCGGCTATCAATTGGCCTGGGTCGGTTTCGCCGAGGACGACGAAACGAAATCAGTTCGGCCTGTGGCGCATCACGGAGTCATGGACGGCTACTTCGAGCACACTGCGGTTACTTGGGCGGACACCGAGCGCGGCCGCGGCCCGACCGGAACTGCGGCGCGAACGGGCACCATACAAGTCTGCCGGGACATCAATTCGGATCCTCGGATGCTTGCCTGGCGCGCTGAGGCGCTAAGGCGCTAAGGCGCTAAGGCGCTAAGGCGTGGCTATGCCTCCTCCATTGCTTTGCCCTTGATCGGAAGTACCGAAACATTCGGTGTGTTGACGGTCTATTCGAAGGAGACGGATGCCTTCGACGATGACGAAGTCGCATTGCTGCGAGAGCTTGCTGCGGATCTTTCATTCGGTATCCTCACACACCGCTCGAATCTGCAGCGCCGTCAAGCTGAGGCGAGGGCGGAGCACCTGGCCAACTTCGACTCTCTGACCGAGCTACCCAACCGCGTTCAACTGATTTCTCAACTTCAAGAAGCCATTGAGCGGGAGCGGTCCGGCACAAATAGCGTCGCGCTAATGACGCTCAGCGTGGACCGATTCAGCGGGATTCAAGAGGGCGTTGGCATCGCGGGAGCCGACGATCTTCTGAAGAAAGTGGCGTCGCGCCTGGGTAATGTGGCCGAAGCTGGTACCTTCATGGCGCGTACCGCGGATGATTCATTCGCTATTATTATTCCGGGGGCGGATTCGGAGCGTGCCCATGAACTCGCCATAAGCATCCAGCGGGCAATGACCGATCCGTTCGATCTCGCTGGAGTTCCTCTGGATGTTCGGATCACGAGCGGCATCGCTTTGTTTCCAGCCCACGGCACCAGTGCAGACGCCCTGATGCGCCGTAGCGATATCGCGGTCCGACGGGCCAGAGCCGCGGGCTTAGAGTACGCGCTCTATAGCGGCAAAGGCGAGACCGAGACCCCACGGCGCTTGATCCTTCTAGCAGAGCTACGAAAGGCGATCAGGGACGACGGGCTCCTGCTCAATTATCAGCCGAAGATCGATGTGCGGGCCCGCGCAGTCTCCGCTGTTGAGGCCTTGGTGCGCTGGCCGCATCCCGAACGCGGCATGGTGCCGCCGACAGACTTCATTCCCCTGGCCGAACAGACCGGCCTAATCAAGCCGCTCACCGGTTGGGTTTTGGATGCGGCTTGGAAGCAAATCAACCGTTGGCAGTCCCTGGGTATTGAAATACCGGTCGCAGTGAACGTTTCTCCGAACAATCTTCGCGATGAGGATTTCCTAAAACAGCTTATCGCGCTTCATGCACAGGCAGGCAAAAGACTGGGCCTCCTGCAAGTGGAGGTGACCGAATCGGCGCTGATGGAGGATCCGGAGCAATCGCACAACGTCCTCTCCCGGATCCGCGACCTTGGGATTCAGATCTTCCTCGACGATTTTGGAACGGGCTATTCGTCTCTGAGTTATATCGCAGCTCTCCCCATACACGCGCTCAAAATAGACAAGTCATTCGTCGTTCGGATGATGCAGAAGGAGCGCCATCGAGCCGTGGTCACCGCCGCAATCTCCCTTGCACACTCGCTGGACATGAGAGTCATTGCCGAGGGCGTGGAGACTGCTGATCAGGCGAGAGCAGTGATGGACCTAGGATGCGATGAGATCCAGGGCTACTTCTTCTGCAAACCTTTGCCGGCGGACGATTTCCTGCGCTGGAATGCCGGCTTTCGCTGGGAGCGGTTTGAACTGCTGTCTGATCCGCGGCAACTAGATCTGCCGGTGGCGTAGAGACTCATCGCGGGGGTTGGACCGGTGTCTGTCGACGTCCTCAGCTACCTTGTCCATCCGTAGCGGTAGGGCGGGACGTGTCTTGACGGCCGTTGATGCCGTATAAATACCCGGCCAGCGCATCGACCTGATCCGCGGGCAAGGGTGCGCCGAAGACATTGCGCATCTTGTTGATTTCCCCCGCCCATTCTTCCCGTGTGAGCGGGGGCTGGCGCAACACCATGCCCGCCGAGTGACAGATCAGACATTGAGGCGTGATCTCCACGCCGCGACCTGAGGGAAAAGCCGTCTCGCTGACCGGCAGCTCCACACGGACTGGGGTCCAAGTCTGCCCTGGGTGGATTGCGAGGCGCGCCGAGAGCGCGATCAGCAGCAGGACGGGAACCGTAGAGATCAGGGCAACCTTGCGTAATTTCACTTCCATGATGGCGCCCCACAAAACCTAGGCCGCCCGTACGCTGATCGATTCAATCACGTTGCGCATGAAGCCGGCGCCATTCCAATTGGCGCGATCGGGCTGGACAGTGCCGGCGGTGTTCTGCGCCTTGACCTTAAATAGGTATGGGCCCGGCGATGTCAGGCGTAAGGGTACTTCCCAGCGTCGGAAGCTGTATTTACCGTGGTCCGGACCCAGCCGCGCTTCCTCCCAACGGCCTCCCGCGTCGGCGGAGAAGAACACCTTCGCAACTCCGGCATCGCCGCCGAAAGCGATGCCTCGCACGGTCGTCGTTTGACCAATCTTCAGCACGGCCTCGTCCTTGATATTGGTAAAGAAGGAGCGGGGCAGCATCCGGTTGATGGGGATCATCTTCACGTCGCGCTGTCCCGGTTCGATGCTGGCGAACGGCGTGTCCGGAATCAGGTAAGCCTTGCGCGTCCAGAAATTGTCGTCGGGTGTGTCAAGCACCTCGATGTCGTTGAGCATCTTCACCCAGTAGGTTGCGTACCATCCCGGCACGACCAATCGCACCGGGAAGCCATTCAAGAGCGGCAACGGCGCTCCGTTCATTGCGTAAGCGATCATGACCTCGCCGTTGCGCGCATGATCGATGCCAAGGGACTTCATGAAATCCGGCGTTTGCGGAATCACGCCGGTATCGAGTCCATTGAAGCGCACCTGCAGCGCCCCGGCCTTGACGCCCGCACGATCGAGCACGTCCTTCAAGCTCACCCCCTTCCAAAGCGCGTTGCCCATGGCACCGTTGGCCCATTCCCCTCCCACGACGCGAGGCTTGAAGAAACCGCGGGAATTTCCCGAGCATTGGTTGACGGCGGCAATTTCCAGCGACTTGAATTCGCGGGCCAGATCGTGGAGCGTCAACGACACCGGCCGACGGACGTGGCCGTGAATATTGATCCGGAACGCCGCCGGATCGACGAAGACCGGGATGTTGGCGAGGTGCCAGCGCACGTAAAACCGATCATTGGGTGTGAACACTCCTTGATCGAAAACGTCGAAAGGTGTTTCAAGCAACGGTGGGCGTGTCCGCTGAAGAATCATCGCTCCTTTTTGCGGAAAATTCGTGGCCAGTTCCCGGTGACCAATCGCAAAGGGTAAGTCAACGAAGGTACTTGCCATTGCGTCCCAGGTTGATGTACCGAAGAGTCCCGCCATTCCCATCCCGCCCGCACGTACGATAAAGCGCCGCCGCGACAGCGCAGCCGGCAAGAGAGTGGATCGGTGCATGGATCTTCTCCAGTCTTAGGAGAGGCGATCGCCAAGACCCATGGGGGTCGATGCTCGGCGCGCTCGCAATCGCATGACATAGAGACCACGCGATTGACCGTTCACTAGGTCGTTACCGACCGCGGCCGCGGCAAATAGGCGCCACCGTTCGGCCGCATCAGGCAGCGCAACGCTGACGAGCTCCAGTCGAGTTTGCGCGGGTGTGTGCAGGGTGCCCGTAGTTCTGTCTCTCATGTCGTCATCTCCCGGTGTCGATGAATGACATCAGATTCAAGGTTTACCGTGTCTGCATGATTGCAGCGTTTGGATTGCGTGTTACGGATGACACATTGACCGGTGCGCACTGCAATGCGCGAGAAATGCTCGGCGCGCAACTTGGCTCCAACAAGGCGCCGCGGTGAGTATCGTGCAACAGAAATTGAGATCATGCGTTCAGACTGGAATCGCCTTCCAGATAGGAATGGCTCCGAGGTGTTCCACGATAAATCTCCATTGAGCATCCACCCGCACCGCAGTCGCTGGGCCCATCGTTTCCGCAAACACCCCCTGTTAGCTGAGTGCCAATCGCATTTTTGAGTGAGGTTCCAGCGCATCCAGGAGCTGTTCCGCCGTTACCGGACGGCTAAAGAGGTAGCCCTGGGCGTAGTGACAACCGAGGGACTGCAGCACCGCGACCTGAGAGGGCTCCTCAACGCCTTCGGCCACACTGCCCATACCGAGATTCCCGACCAAGCTGATCGTCGCGTGAATCACCGCCAGAACGTCGCGGTTAGTGGTCAAGTCTTTCAGGAAGGAGCGATCGATCTTGATGGTATCGAATGGGTACTCGCGCAGGCATGACAGGGAGGAGGTGCCGGTACCAAAATCATCCATGGCAAGCTTGAAGCCGAAACGCCGCAACGCGTGCAGCGTCTCAAGAGACGCCGCGGGATTGCGCATGACCTCACGCTCGGTGACCTCGAGCTGCAGGCGTTCCGCCGGCAGACCGACCTCGCTCAGAGTATCACGTAGTTGCTGGATCAGGCGGGGGCCCAGCGCCAGCTCCGCTCTCGAGACATTGATACTCATGGTCTTTGGTGCACGCAGCGGGTCCTGTCTGAGCCAGGTGAGCATTGCCTGGCAGGCCTGCCTCAGGACCCACTCACCGACGGTCACGATGAGCCCGGACTCCTCGGCAATCGGGATGAACTCGGACGGCGAAATCGCTCCGAGCGCCGGGTGGTTCCAGCGCGCCAAGGCTTCTACCGAAACCATTTGGCCTGAGTGGAGTTCAACAATGGGTTGATAGACCAGAAACAGCTCAGGGGTGCCGATCGCCCGGCGCAGACTCGTCTCAATCATTGCGTGCCGAGTCAGGCGCACATGCATGGCTTCATTGAAGACCACGGAGCAGGCGCGGCCAGCGCGCTTTGCCTCGTACATCGCCACATCGGCGTTGCGCACGATTTCCTCGACGTTCGCCTGGCATTGTTCACTGGTGACAATGCCGATGCTGGCTGTCGACTGCACTTCGCTGCCGAATATGTCGTAGACCGGCGCCAGAGTGTTGAGCAGCCGCTCGGCGATCCGAGAGGCATCGTCAGGGGCTTGAAGGTTATTGATTAGGATTAAAAACTCATCGCCACCGAACCGGGCAACGAGATTGCTGGTTATTTCCTCGCAGATGATGTCGGCAGTGCGCAAGGCGCCTTGCAGGCGCCCGGCGATTTGTCGTAACAGCTCATCGCCCGCCTTGTGTCCCAATGTGTCGTTGATCAGTTTGAAACGGTCGAAATCCAGGAACAAGACCGCAAACAGGGGCTGATCGCCGCAGCGCACGCGGTCAAGAGCCTTTTGGAGGCTCTCCATGAACAGCGCGCGATTGGCCAGTCCCGTCAAATTATCCTCCCACGCAACCTTCGCGAGTTCCGACTGCATCGCCTTGCGCTGGGTCTCGGCGAGCTTTTGTTCGCTCACGTCTCGCACGATGCAAAGCACCACACCTTCGCAGTCCATCTCGATGCGGCTTAGACTGATTTCCACCGGCAGTTCGGCGCCGTCTTTGCGCCGCGCAAACAGCGCCGTGTCGCTGCCCATCGGGCGCATCCGCGGCCGTTCGATGAACTTGCTGCGCGCGGCCGTGTGGCCGGCATGAAAGCGTTGCGGTATCAGCAGCTCGATCTGTGCACCGTCGAGCTCAGCGGCGGTGTAGCCGAACAGTTCCGGGACCCGTGCATTGGTGAATCGTATCGCGCCATCATCACTGACCCCGATAATGGCTTCTGGCGCGGCGTCCAGCAGCGTCGCGAACTTTCGTTCCTCCGCGCGAGCCGCCTCGCGCCTGCGCACCGCGGCGGTCACGTCCGCCTGCACACACACCCATCCCTGGAGCGTGCCGCGCTCGTTGAACAACGGCTGTGCGTCGGTATCGAGCCACCATTCCCGGGAGTGCTTGCCGCGCACGAGAAGCTCAAAGCGGATGCCACGCGTGCTGGCGAACGCTTCACGCGCGCGATTGATGGTTTGGATGCTGCTACCCTCAAAGTACAGCAAATCGCTGGTCTTCTTATCGAGCACCTCGGCGAGGTTGTATCCGGTCATGCGTGTGAAGCTGTCATTCACCCAAACGAGGCGGCGTTCGGCATTGCTGATCGTCACGCCGTACCCCGTGACACTTGCCACCATGGAAATCCACCTGCTCGCGGTGTCTGGGGTAATTCCAGCGACAGGCCGGATGGCCTTGTGCTGCATGAGCTTCCGGCCCCACGACAGCGTACGGTGAGAGCGAAAAATTTCCCCAAGGATGCCACGAAACCTGCATAACCAATTGGCGGCGGCCGTTTGTGCGGGACCAGGCAGTACCGGACTATTTTCGCGTCTCATGATGGGTTCCGTGTTTTCAACCCGCTGTTCTGCCAGCCGATGCTCGCTCCGGGCCGCTTAGCCGCACCGATCAGAGGCGCTAGGCGTTCGCGCAGGTGGCGAACGCGTCCTAAGTCGGGCATTTCCACTTTTGGGTACGCGGCGAATATCTTGGCGAGCGTTTCGAGACTCTCCGCCGATGTGGCGACGGACTCGTGGTAAATGAAATCCACCGATACGGGACCGCCGCTGCGGCCGGCGCATGCAAGCCGCGAGCACCGAGTCGCGACGATCCGATTATCCGTGGTTGCCTCACCCATATTCTCCAAGCCTCGGTCGGGGTCGTATTCTGCCGAGCGGTGCAACGCGCCGCCGCGATGACAGGTCGATGGTTACGAGGCAAGGAATGGGCCTCAGGATATGCCGTCGGCAGCAGGAATGGGGCCGGCGGTGTATTTGCCTGCAACTGCGGGGTCATTGGCGACCGAGCATCGCGCATACGCTTTCGCATCAGTGTATTAAGGTCGGCACGCCGCGAGGGAACTTTAGCGGCGGCAGATTGCGATTGTTGATTTCCACCGCGTGCGAGGCGGCGATCCTTTCAAGGATTCAACGCCGGCGATGCGATCTTCCGTCGACTGAGGAATGGCGTTGAGTCGCACACCTCCAAGGAAATAGAGGGTTCTCCTCAACAGCTCCCCCGGGGCTGCGCCATTTATCTGCTATTCCGGCTGTGAACATTGGCAGACTACGACGGTGCCGCCCGGATGCCCTGGTCCGATTGACAGCTGCGCGCCGATCATCGCGGCTCGGTAGCGCATGATCTTCAGGCCCAAGCCGGTTGACGGGGCAGCTGCAGGGACGAGCCCAACGCCATTGTCCAGAACCTCGAGCCGAACCAGAGCGGGCTGGATATCCAACGTGACATTGATCAATCCTGCGTGGCCATGCTTTTGCGCATTCGTCACCGCTTCCTGAGCAATCCGGTACAGATGATCCTGCACATCTGCCCGTAGATGAATCGGCGCGGCAGCTATCGCCGCGAATCGTACCTCGACCCGGTGGGAGTCGCGCTGCTGGGTGACCATGTCGCTCAGCGCCTGGACCAGGCCCCCGTTTCCGTCGCTGACCGGCGTTAATCCTCTGGCAATGGCTCGGCACGTGGCGATGGCGTGCCCTGTCATTGTGGCAAGCTGCAAGAGTTCATCCGCACTCGGACCCTTGCCCTGGGACGCAGAGGACCCGAGCGCCGCGGCCAGCAATGCGATACCCGTGAGATCCTGACCGAGACCGTCGTGCAACTCGTGCCCAAGCCGTTGTTGTTCCCGATTGCTCGCCGTGAGCAGGGCGCTCTCCAGCTGTTTCCGCTCGGTGATGTCGCGCACGATGGCCAATCGCGCGACCACCGCGCCCGTCGTATCCCGCATCGGCGCCGAATGGCACTGCAGCCAGCGGCGGGTCCTTTTGAGTCCGACGATAGCGAACTCCAATTCGCCTCTGGCGCCGCCCATTACCCCTTGGTGCATATCACAGATAGCAGTCCGGTATTCCGGACAGACAAAGTTCAGGGGCCCGTGTTCATTCGCCTGTTCGATTGAATCGACTTCGAACATCGCGAGACCTGCAGCATTCAGCTCCAATAGTTGGCCATCGGGACTGACGACCTGCACGCAGTCAGGCTCCGTCTCGACGATCGTACGCAGGTGCGCTTCACTCGCGCGCAGCGCCGCCTCGGCCCGCTTGCGCTCCGTGAGGTCACGAATGGCCGCAATGATCAGCACTCCCGTCTCGTCAGCGATCGGGCTCAAACTGACTTCGACCGGAAATTCCGTGCCGTCCTTGCGCAAGGCGAACAATTTGAGGCCGATGCCCATCGGCCGACGTCGCCCGTTCGCGACGAAGCCCCGGCAATGCTGGACGTGCAGGCCGCGGAAGCGTTCGGGTAGGAGCATCTCAATGCGCTGGCCTTTGACCTCGCTCGCTTCGAAACCGAAAAGCGTCGACACTTGGCGGTTCAGAAACACGATCGAGCCGGACGCATCGACGACCATCATCGCGTCCGGAGCCGAATCGAGCACATTGCTCAGAATCTCAGAGGGTAACACTGTAATCGTCATCGCGGAAACACTCTCGTACTTCAAGAATTATTTGCAGCCTCGGTGCGTGCGCCCCTACGCACGTATTACCGCGACTGCGGCAAACCGGCTCTGGTGCATCTGGGGATTTTGAGCCAGAGAAGACTCGCTGGCGGACATAAGACCGACAGGCCGCGAAGCACAAATGCCTTATTTCAAGCCGTATTCCGTCACTGACGAGAGTGACCGGAGATGCGTCGGCGGCCGCCCACGGATTGCTGTCCGCAGATGCGCCAGAACCGTCCAAGTCATAAACAGCAAAAGATCGGCAAGCTTGGATCACTGGACGTGGGTCCGCGTTGCCGGCCGAGCAGACCGCCGTCTGGGAGCGCACCTGCCATGGCAGCCAAGATCGAATCGCGCTGTCAACTGGGTCGGATACGCACGCGAGTCGTGGGAAATCAAAGATCTGATGTTGAACAGCTTTTCCTCATGAGATTTTGTCAACGTTCATTCGCATTAGTCGATAAGTTTACCCGAGAGTCAATAGTTCATTCCCGCCGATCACCGTCTTTCGAGGTAAGCGCATCATGTTCTTCAATAAAAAGACTCCGTCTCCTGCCGAAAGGCGAACCGGAGTCGCGCCTCTGGGTCGCCGTGGCCGGGCGAGTGCACGACGCCCGAACAGCCCGTCCAGTCGGAGAACACCCGATCGATGCTCGAGACGGCGGAAGGGGACAAAGGCAAACACTCCTATAAGGAGCTTAGCGTAGGCGCTAGAGAGGCTTTTATGGTCAGTACCGTTTTTCAGCTCGCGTTTATTGTGGGACTCCCGGTCGTTGTCTCTGGTAGCGTTGCGTACTTGGCTTGGGGCGATCTGAAGAGGCCTTGGCTGTATCTCGTGGTGACGACAGGCGTGCTTTACGTGGTCTATGGTCTGACATTTGTATTTTTCGCGGAGACCATGGCGGTATTCTTCTCGGCTTGGCGAGGCGATTCGGGCCAGCTGGCCGACAGTGGATTTACGGGTCTCGTGCTGCTCAAGTTTTACGCGAAGCCGCTGCTTGGCTTCTCTGTGATGGCTTTGCCGATCCTTGCTGCCATATACGTGTTCTTCAGGCGATCAGAATAGCTGACTTCACATACATCGGTTGGCGGCGCAATCTCTATGGCGCTAACAAGGATCGTGTTGGGTGGGCAGACGGGGGTGGATCGCGCGGCGATGCTCTCGATTAGGATGGACGCATGATTCGCATTCGCGAAATTGATCACCTGGTATTGCGCGTCGTGGATTTGGTCCGCATGCTTCACTTTTATTGCGATGTGTTGGGATGTACGATCGAGCGCAGACAAAATTCCATAGGTCTGGTGCAACTGCGGGCCGGCCGATCGCTGGTTGACCTTGTGCCAATCGACGGCGAGTTGGGAAGGGCCGGTGGCGCGGCGCCAGGCATTGAAGGGCGAAATCTTGACCACTTTTGCTTTCGCGTGGAACCGTTCGACGAGTCCGCCATTCGCTGCGAACTTGAGGCGCATGGCATAATCGTCGGCCCGGTGCAATCTCGCTACGGCGCTGAAGGGGAGGGTCCGTCCATCTACGTCACGGATCCGGAAGGCAATGTCGTCGAGCTCAAAGGGCCGCCGGCGGTTGTATGACTCTAGAGTTGGCGCGATATCCAGGGTTGGCGATGGGGATCGAATTCCCAGGAATCGGGGCATGTGCATCATGTGCCCGTCGTTGTATTGACGGTCATGGGATGAGAAATTGGAAACGGTAGCCATCTTTGTCGACGTTCAAAATATCTATTACACGACGCGGCAGTGCTTTTCTCGTCATTTCGACTACGGGCGTTTTTGGACGGAGGTCACGCGAGATAGGAAGGTGGTGAAGGCGATAGCGTACGCGATTGATCGCGACGATGAAAAACAACGGCAATTTCAAAACATTCTGCGTGGCATCGGTTTCGAGGTCAAACTGAAACCATTCATCCGTCGCCACGATGGCTCGACAAAAGGTGACTGGGACGTTGGAATCACCCTGGATATTCTCGATTACGTGCCGCGTGTGGACATCGTGGTATTGGCATCGGGCGATGGCGATTTCGACTTGTTAGTCCAAAAAGTAATTGAGCAATATGGAGTCTCCGTTGAAGTGTATGGTGTTGCGGAACTGACAGCGGGTTCGCTGATCCGGGCAGCCAGCAAATTCTTGCCGATCACCGAGCGCCTACTGTTGGCCGCAAGCAAGGCATAGAAGCGAAACGTTTGCGGAGAACTCCGAGCGGATCTAGGGCGGTCCGTTGCGCCGCGCAATATACGGAGGGTAATCCATGTGGTTCTCGTGAAGATAAGGTCGGCGGATTGAGTGCTAGGGAAGCGGGGAGGGGTGGTAAGCCCATGTGGCGTAAATGGGAATTAGGCGTTCCTCATGGCACGTGATGACATTGGCACGTGTGATTCTTGCAGCAGCTATTTTTCGTATCAGCTCATTCACAATGGATTCAACGACACGGCATTCGCGTATTTCGATCGTTGCGGCTGTACGGCATTCCTTAACGGTTATTGTAAGGCGGTTCCATCTGCAGCCAAGCTGACGATTGGCGGCCCCGTGAACATTGAGGCAGAGGCACTGTTGGCTCCAAGTGCGCACCCGGACGCTCAATGTCGCGCTGCGCGAGACATTTCAACGCTGGTGGCCGGCAATGACACCGGTCTCAGCCCCCGCTTTGTCGTAGTCTCCAATCACCGGTCACGTTCGACCGGAATCGCTGGTCATCTTCAGCGGAATACGCAGTATTGGGGGCCGAGACTTACCGTGAGCAATCCGCTGGCCATCGACGTCGAGGGGCTCAGGATCTATCCTGTACTGAGCAAAGGGGCGAGTGCGTACGGACCCCAGGTTCCGCTCAGCGCTGACGCCGCCGCCACCGGATCCGTGGAGAGTCATGCGCACACGGTGACTCGCTGTCCGCTGTTGACATACCCAGCCTGAGGCTATGCTTAAGGAGAATTCTGATGAAAATCGGCCTGCAGATCCCCAGCTTCACGTGGCCGGGCGGACCGGCGCAGATGGGCGCGAAGCTCGCGCAAATCGCTCGCGTCGCCGATGATGTCGGCTTCTACAGCGTGTGGCTGATGGACCACTTCTTCCAGATCCGCGGGGTTGGTCCGCATGAGAATGACATGCTGGAGGGCTACACCGCTCTCGGTTACTTGGCGGCGCTGACTAAACGAGTGAAGCTCGGCACGCTGGTGACGGGCGTCATCTACCGCTACCCCGGCATCCTCGTCAAGATCGCGACGACGCTGGATGTGCTCTCGAATGGCCGCACCTATTTTGGCATCGGCGCCGCCTGGAACGAGCAGGAAGCGAAAGGCCTGGGCGTGCCCTTTCCGCCGCTGGGTGTGCGCTTCGAACTACTCGAAGAGGCGCTGCAGATCGCGAAGCAGATGTGGTCGGGAGACAACGGCCCGTATCAAGGCAAGCACAATCAGCTCGCAGAAACCCTGTGCAGCCCATTGCCGCTATCGCGCCCCCATCCGCCCATTATGATCGGCGGCGGCGGCGAGAAGAAAACGCTGCGGATGGTCGCGCAGTATGCGGACGCCTGCAATATTTTTGGACCCCCGGAGACGGTGCGGACCAAATTTGCGGTCCTGAAGCAGCATTGCGACGCGCTCGGCCGCGATTACGGCACCATCGAGAAAACCACCTTGGGTACCGTGGATCTGCAGCCCGGCAAGATGAGCGCGAAAGACGTGATCGCGCACTGCGAAGTGCTCGCGGCAATCGGCGTGCAGCATGCGATATTCAACATGCCGAACGTGCATGACATCCGGCCGCTGGAAGCCTTCGGCCGCGAGATCATCCCGGCGGTGGCCGGTCTTTAACTTCGGACCGGCGATGACTCCAAAAACCTTCATCACGAGATTTTCGGAGGATACCGATGCAGCGGGTACCCTCGCGATCGCCGCGCCTCGAGCTTTATACGCGGTCGCTTTCGAATCGAAGCCGAAGAAAAATCCGCCGGAGCTTCTTCCGCCTTCGGCGGCAGACCGCGCTTGTGGCATACGATTGAAGCAGGTCGAAGACGGGAAGACTGGCAACATCATTAACCACCCACACGGATCCACTTATCTCGAAGAGAAATCTGTCCTAACAAGCGAAGCCACCCCTATGCACAATTCAGAAGTCGCCGCCGCCTTAGAGAGCGCGACCCGGGTGACCGCGCCGCCGCGAACTACCTATCGGCGACGTTGCGGCTCTTGGAGGCGGACTCGCGTGGCTGTTGCTTGAATGCGACGCCCTGGGCCAGTTCTCACATAAACACCAGCACAGCAGAGGAAAATGACATGAATACACTTTCGACGAGCGATGGCATACTGATTTACTACAAGGACTGGGGGAGCGGTCGACCCATCGTGTTCTCTCACGGTTGGCCTTTGTCGGCCGACGACTGGGACGCGCAGATGATGTTCTTCTTAAATCACGGTTTTCGCGTCGTCGCGCATGATCGTCGTGGCCACGGACGCTCCACTCAGACGGCCACGGGGCACGATATGGATCACTACGCCGATGACCTGGCGGCTGTTACAGCGCACCTCAATCTCAAGAATGCGATCCACGTCGGCCACTCAACGGGTGGCGGTGAAGTTGTACGCTATATAGCGCGTCACGGCACAAGCCGCGTGGCAAAGGCGGTGCTCATCAGCGCCGTGCCGCCCCTCATGGTAAATACGCCAGCAAATCCTGGTGGTCTGCCCAAAGAGGTATTCGACGAATTTCAGGCGCAGGTCGCCACGAACCGGGCGCAATTTTATATGGATGTTCCAACGGGCCCGTTTTATGGATTCAACCGGCCCGGCGCGAAAGTGTTGCCAGGGGTTATTCAGAATTGGTGGCGCCAGGGAATGATGGGCGGAGCGAAAGCGCACTACGACGGCATCGTGGCGTTTTCGCAGACGGACTTCACCGAAGATCTCAAGAAAATCTCGGTGCCAACGCTGGTCATGCACGGCGATGACGATCAGATCGTGCCATACGCCGATTCGGGGCCGCTGAGCGCGAAATTGGTAAAGGGCGCCATTTTGAAGACCTATGAGGGATTTCCGCACGGTATGCCCACGACTCAAGCGGAGACGATCAACACGGATCTGTTGGCGTTCATCAACAGCTAGGTCTGGCGCGAGCCATAACGAGACACTGCGAGATAGAGCGCAACCGGATGCCTCCACAGGATCCAAGCGAGATGTCGCTTGAGGACATTGAAGAGACCGATCGATCCCTAGCCCTCGCAAGCGAACCCGCGTGGTCTTTGTGGACCGTCACCCGAAATGGATCTCCACTGTGATTGCGATTGCTTATTTGCTCGCAAGCGACGAGAGAGAGGGCCAGAGACATGGAAACGATTGGCGCAGATTTACGCCAAATGCAGCGCACACCGCTGGCTGCATCTCACGTTGAGGCTCTGCGCGCCGCGGGCAAGGTTGCGACCTATCCGGCAGGCACGTTTCTCACGCGGCCCGGTGACACCATGGATCGCTTTATCTATATTGAGGAAGGCGAGGTCGAGGTGGTCAATCCCTATACCGACGAACGCAATTTTCCGTCCACGCTGGGTCCGACACAGTTCATGGGCGAGATCTCCTTCCTGAATGGCGGCGCCTGGTCAATGTCCATGCGCACAGTCCGGGACACACGGGCGATCGAAGTTCCGCGTGAAGCGATGCTGACGTTGATGTCTAGAATCCCAGAGATGTCAGACATCATTATTACGGTCTTTTCAGCGCGACGCCGACGCCAGCTCGATGAACGAGACAGCAGCTTGCGGCTGATAGGCGAAGACGAGGACCGGAACGTGCGCCGCATCGCGGCGTTCGCGAGCCGAAACCGCATTCCTTACACGTCGTTGGCACTGGGAAGCCCGGAAGCAGAAGCGACTGCCCGGAGCTGCTCGATCGACCCGGCCCAGCCCGCAGTGATTTTTGGGCGCGGCGTGGTCGTGACCGATCCCACGCCGGACAAGATCGCGCGGCTACTCGGCCTCAATCTCGACTTCCAAAACGACGAAGCGTTCGACGTGCTGATCGTCGGTGGCGGTCCTGCGGGGGTGGCTGCGGGGGTCTATGCTGGGGCCGAAGGTCTGAGCGCGCTGGTCGTGGAAGACATCGCGATCGGCGGCCAGGCCGGCACCTCAAGTCGAATCGAGAACTATATGGGGTTCCCGACGGGCATTTCCGGTGCAGACCTGGTCTGGCGAGGCGAGGTACAGGCGATGAAGTTCGGGACGCGCTTCGCGATGCCGCGGCGGGTCGTGCTTCTTGAAACACTCGAGGATGAGGGCTTCTGTGCGACCTTCGACAGCGGCCATCGTGTTCGCGCCAAGGCCGTGGTAGTTGCGACTGGGGTCCAGTACCGCCGGCTGCCGATCGACCGGCTTGAAGACTTCGAGGGCGCGGGCATTTATTATGCCGCGACCGAGATCGAGGCGCGTTACTGCAAGGGAATGGAGGCGGTCGTTATCGGCGGCGGCAACTCTGCGGGGCAGGCCGCCATGTTCCTCAGCCGCTCGGTGCGGTGCGTGCGCGTGCTCGTCCGCGGGCCGTCGCTGGCCGCTTCGATGTCGAGCTATCTCTCAAGCCGCCTAGCAGCCAACCCCCGGATCGCGATCGAATTCGGAGCCGACGTGACCGCTTTGCATGGCGGTGACCATCTTAAGGCGGTGACCATCCGTAACGCCAGGACCGATACGACGCGCGTCGTTGACACGCGCGCGTTGTTCATCATGGTGGGCGCCTTGCCGAATTCCGAGTGGCTCTCCGGGCTGGTCGACCTCGACGATAAGGGGTTCGTAATCACCGGATCCGGCGCCGGCTCGGCGGCCTCGCCCTTTGCCACCTCGCGGCCCGGCATCTTCGCAGTGGGTGACGTGCGCGCGGGGTCGGTCAAACGCGTCGCCTCCTCCGTCGGCGAGGGATCGGTCGTGATCTCTAAAGTCTGGGAGTTTGTCAACCGCAAAGCTTAGCTTGCCGGCTAGACGGGCACCGTTGCGAAGCTGGCTCTGATCGAGGGCGCTGAATTTAAGCCCGACCCTCGCTTGGCCATCAGCACGCAGCTAGAAAAGACCGTCGAGGCGCAAAAAACGGCAGCCCGAAATATCCCGTGGTGCCCGCTTTTCAGCCCGCATTTGCAATTCGGGGGCGTCAGCCTGATCTGGCACGAGCGTAGCCATGGACACGCTGGTCAGCGCTGGATTCGCGATTTGATCGTCGAACTTACCGCCGGCACACGATGACCTTTACAAGTACGATCTGGATTCCTTAGCCAAGGCGAATTCAGGTTCCGCCGCCTCAGGACGTTACGTTCTGCTACAGCGCCGCACAAAAAACGGGACTTTATATCAAATGCACGCGGAGGCCTAGACGATTGCCCGCTCGTGCCTCAGGCGCTCTACTTCCGCCGTCAGCTCCGCGATGCGCCGATCGCGCTCGGCGAGCGCCGCGGAGACCTGGGATGCCTCGAGGCGCCGCGGGATGTGCTGCGGGCAATTCTCGTCCCACGCGCTCACCGACACGAGGATCGCGCGTTCGGCTCGCGCCTTGTAATCCTGCGGCATCAGGCGTCGAATCAGCTCCGCGTCGTCCTCGACGACTCGAGCCTCGCCCCAGATCTTGATGCGGCGGCGCTTCGTGTAATCGATCAGAAACAGATGAATCCTCGAGTTCTCATCGAGGTTGCCGAGCGTGATGTACTGGCGGTTGCCGGCGTAATCGGCGAAACCCAAGGTTCGCTCGTCGAGCACGCGCAGAAAGCCGGCCGGCCCGCCGCGGTGCTGAATGTAGGGTTGCCCCGCGGCGCTCGCGGTGGCGAGAAAAGCGCTGTTTTGAGCTTCGATGAAGTTCTTGAGATCGGGCGTGATGGCGGTGCGCCAAGAGCCGGCCTCTTCCATGCGCGCGTAGATGCGGCGAGATCCCTTGAGGGACTGCTGGCGCTTGACGGACGGCGTGAACGCGACGTCGCTTGCCAGGGTTGCACCGGGCGCCATGAGGGCGTGCCTAGAAGCCGAGATCGCTCAGCGAGGCATGATCGTCCGGACGACGGCCGTGCGGCCAGTGGTACCGACGCTCGCTCTCGTTGATGGGCGCATCGTTGATGCTCGCGATGCGCACGCGCATCAGGCCGTGCTCGTCGAATTCCCAGTTTTCGTTGCCGTAGCTGCGGTACCACTGACCGCTGTCGTCGTGCCATTCATAGGCGAATCGCACGGCGATCCGGTTCTCGCGGCAGCCCCAGATTTCCTTGATCAGCCGGTATTCGAGCTCACGCGCCCACTTGCGCGTGAGGAATGCCTGGATGGCCTCGCGCCCCTGAAGGAACTCGGTGCGGTTTCGCCAGCGGCTGTCCTCGGTGTACGCGAGCGCGACGCGCGCCGGATCGCGCGTGTTCCAGGCGTCCTCCGCCATGCGAACTTTCTGTATGGCCGTTTCCAGCGTGAAAGGGGGCAGCGGCGGGCGGTCCATGTGTCGACTCCGGCTTGGGTTGGGCTACCAGAGGAGTCTAGACAGTGTCGCGAGCTGCAACTAGTCCCTGAAACTGAGAGGCTGTGTTCCATTTCTTTGGAAGAGTGACGCCGAGTGCCGCGTCCCGGCGGCGCATCGACGCCTCCGGAATCAATTTCGCCGATACGTTGATGCGCGAAAATCGATACGCCGTTACCCCTTGTCGACTGTACGGAGGCCCATCGAGCGCTGGCCTCGCGACGATCCATGGGCAAGCTCGTCCTGGTGACCCAGGATTAGCAACCGGGATCGCCTACTTCGTCCTGCGGCGCACCCGAGCGGATGCGGCAGGGCCTGCCTCCTCGAGCGTGGAGGCTATCTTTCGCAGCCGGTCGGCGAGCCGGGGCGCGGCGAAGTCTATGAACGCGCGCAGCTTCAGGGGCAACAGCCGGTTGCTCGCGTACACCAGACTCACGGGCGTCACGGGGCACTCGAATTTTCGAAGCACGATGGCGAGCGCGCCGTCGCGCACACCTTGCTCCGCCTGATAGCTGGTGGTCTGCACCAGCCCAAATCCACTCATCGCCGCGGCGATCGCCGAATCGGCACTGGTTGTCGATAGACGGGTGCGGATCGGAAAGGTCTGGTCCCTGTCTTTCTCCCTGAGCCAGAAGCTGTTGAGCGGACCTAGGGTCGACCAGGCGATGCAGTCGTGCGATATGAGCTCCGAAGGATGCTCGGGCGTGCCTCGTCGCTTGAGATACTCCCGACTCGCGCTCACCACCATGCGCACGTGCCCGAGCGGCCGGGCAATCAGGGTGCTGTCCGGAAGCTGGGCGATGCGCAGCGCGAGATCCACGTGCTCCTCGACCAGATCGACTACCCGGTCGACGAGCAGCAGCCTCAAGTTGATGTCCGGATACGCGGCGAGGAAGTCCAACGCCACCGGCTGCAGGTGCAGCCGCCCGAAGCTCAGGGGTGCGGTGATGGTCAGCTCGCCTTTCGGCGAGCGGTACTCGCCGCTCACCGCCTCCTCCGCGTCCTTCAAATCGTCGAGCACGCGCTCGCAGGTCGCGAAGAACGTCTTTCCGGTCTCGGTGAGCACGACCTGCCGAGTCGATCGGTGCAGCAGCCGCGCGCCGAGCTCTGCCTCGAGATCGGCCACCCGCCGGCTGATCGTCGCCAACGGAATGCCGAGCTGGCGCGATGCCGCGGAGAATCCGCCGGCCCGGGCGACTGCGACGAAAGCGGACATCGATTCGAAGCGATCCATGGGTTCTCATTTTTCGAGATTCTCAATTTCAATTATAGCGGCTTATCACTAAATTCGGGATAGCGGAAACTGCACCCGTTCCCTACCGAACACCATGGAGATTTTCGAAATGAACGGCAAACTTCCGCAACTGATCGGCGCCACCTTCCTCACGACGCTCTCGTTCGCTGCCGCCGCTGCACCCGAGGGCAATCCTTCGGTGAGCACGCCGGTGATCGAGCTCAAATACGGCCCCACCGGGGTGTCCGACGGCGTCCACGGCGAATTGACGGTGGCCCCTGCCTACGGCGATCTCGCCCACGGAGCGCATGGCACCTTTATCAAGATGCCGGCCGGCTTCGTCAGCAAGATTCACACGCACACCGAGGACTATTGGGGCGTGGTGATCTCGGGCGTCGCGGTCAACGGCGTGCCGGGCAGCGAGGATGTCGCGCTGCCGGTGGGCTCTTACTGGTTCCAGAAAGGCGGCGAACGCCACATCACCAAGTGCATCTCGCCGAACGAGTGCATTTTCTTCATCAGTCAGCACGGCAAATTCGACTACCTCGTTGATTCGCCGAAAGCCGATGCGATGAAGCACTGATTGTCCGGGTCGGCCGCGCCCGCCGAGCGGGACTTCCCGCGCCGCGCGAGCGCGGCCTTCGAGTCCGCGCGGGATCGCGGCGAATGCTCGGCACCAACCGCCGAGCGCGCCATCGAAGAGAGCACACTCTGGCCAAAACTCACACCCGCGAAAATTCGGCGGCGCAACGCGTCGCGCCATGACTCATTGGGTTGGACCCAGCCTCGGGCGTCACGGCGCCGGCTGCGGGACGAGCTGCCCGCAAGCAGCCCGTCCCCAAGCCCTCGGTGCGGCGATCAGCCGAGCCACGCATGGCCGGGCCACGTACGACCTCGCTCAATAATCGAAACTGTCGTCCGCACCAACAATCGCGATGCCGTTCGTCGCGACATTGTTGATCGTGGCGAGACCCTTCAGTGAGAAATTACCGTCCTCGTCGACCGCGAAAACCGACACATGCGATACCGTGCCGTCCCCGTCGACGACGGCGGCCCGGCCACCATGGTAGGTAATATCGGTCGGATTGCCGTTGAACGTCGCGACGATCGCCGCGTCCTGGATGATCTTCTCGCCATAAACGGCGTATCGGGACACGGACTGACTCGGCGAATTCGCCGAGAACAAGAACGGGCCGTCCAGCGTGACCCAGCATGGCGCATGCTGCGTGCCGGAACCGGTGACGGTCAACACTGTGTCATTGCGCACCAAACTGATCTCGTTCGCGTGGGCAATCGTGACATAGGCATCGTTGCCGCGCGTCGCAAGGCCGAACGGTGCGTTCACGTTCGCGGGAATGTTCGCAACCAAGGTCGCCGTCCCGGCGATCGCGCCGTGGCCGTCCAAATTCACGGTTTCGATCGCATTGCTCTTCTCGCTGAGGATCAGCTGGCCCGACAGCGTTCCCACTTGAGCGGCGGAACCGTCGCCGATGAGCAGCGCCGCCGCGCCGTCCGCCGTCGCGTTGACGCCGTTGCGATCGATGCGGTGCGATTCGACATGGGTCGTCGTCAAAATGTACAAGTGATCCTTGCCGAACACGACGCTCACGGGGCTCGTGATCGCGGCGACGAGGGACTCGAAGCGCAAGCCCGCGTGCACAGAGTCCTTGGTAAACACCGACACATTACCCGATCCGAAATTGACGACTGCAAGCCGATCGTGGTTTTGAGAGATCCCGCCCGCGTTACCGCTGACGCCGCCTTGGCCCTCAGTCGGAATTTGCTTGAGCAGGTTTCCGCTCTCGTCGTACACCAGTAACGCATTGCTGGCCGTGTTGGAGGCTGTGACTATCAGCGCGTGCGCGTCCGCGGAAAAATCGCCCGCTTGTGCGCCGGCCACACAGGCAGCCATCAAAGACAGTGCACCGATTCCATAAGTTACCGTTTTCATTTGAACTTCCTCGAGTAGGTTGTAGGGTGACGACTTGATGTCTGTCTTCCCTTAGTTCGCTCTCGAGGCGCAGAAAGTTACAGAGTCGGTGTCCTTTATTCTCGCGTTACCAACCTTGCGCCTACCAGCGCAGCAGCCACGGTCCGAGCCACGCGCCCAGCATCGTCGGAATCAGGATGCCGGAGAGATACCAGATCCCGATGAACGGGGCCGCGAGCTCGGGACAATGCAAGGAATACACGAGCGCACCCATCGATCCGGCGGCGAATCCCGCGGCTGCTCCCGCCAGCGGAAGGCGCGTCGGCGCAAGACCGCGCATAATCCACAGATGCGCGATGAATAGGGGCGCGGCAATCAGCGCAATCAGAAACGGACACACGGCGGCCGTCGCGCCAAGTACCAATCGTGTACGCAGCTGCGGCGATGCCGGCGCGAGCGCGACCACCGCGAGCACCCACATCGCAATCACGACGAGTGCGAGCGCCGCCGGTACGAGCCCGAGGCGGCGTCCCGGTCGTGCGAGTCGGTGCATGCCAAGCAGTGCGATTCCGCTCAACGCGGCGCAATATGCCTCTCTGATCCAAAACATCGGTTCTGAGAGGTAACGCGAAAGCGCGGGGTTCAGGCGCAGGATACCGGCCGTGAAGGCCACGGCGATGAGCGTGCCGGTTGCGAGCGCGAGGCGAAAGCGGCGCGCCACTTGCCGAGGGTCGACCGGCTCGACGCCTGCCGCGAGCATCTTCACCAACTCCTCCGTTTTCACGCCATGCTCCGTATCGTGGCCGCCAGCGCCTTGAGGCCGCGGTGAATGCCGATTTTAACTGCCGATACCGACATCCCGGTCCGCACGGCGGTGTCGGCTACCGTGGCACCTTCGATTTTCACATACCAGATTGGCAACCGCTGTCGATCCGGTAAGGCCCGAAGCAGCTTCGCGACGTCAAATCGAGCCTCCGCGGCCTCCGCATCAGCCGTAGTGAACAGTTCGGTATCGTCGTCGATCGGGTCGTGGAGCAGATCGGAGCGGGACCGGCGCCGCAGCAGGTCGATGATTTTGTAGCGTGCGATCGCGTAAACCCAGGGCGTCAGCGGCTGCTCGGGAGCGTAAGTTTGTCGCTGATTGTGAACCGCTATGAGAATTTCCTGCACCAAGTCCTCTACGTGATCGGGCAAGCGCGCGAGGCGCCGACGTAAGAATGCCCGCAAAAGTGCGGTGAGTTCGCTCAAAAATTGACGGTACGCCTGTTCGTCACCGGTAAGACCTTGCACAAACAGGCTTCTGAGACGCTCTTCACTCAATTGCCGCGAATCCTTTTGATTATTTCGTTGGATGTGTCGGATTAGTTACACGCGCCGCCCGAAAAAGCCCGCCAACCGTTGGGGGCGCGCGGCTCGATGTCATGTGTCTTCGGTAGAGCCAAAAGGGCTTAACGTGCGCAAACGTGCGAATCGTGTCTTTGGCTCAGGCTGTCCGCAGCCGCCGTTCCAGCCAGGCATCTATCGACCAGTTGCCACGACTGAGTATCAGCAGAACGGCGAGCAATATGCCCCAGGATATATGCTGGTTGATGCCCGCCTCGCTTAAGTCGGCGTAGGAAATGACGGCAACTATGTTGAGGATAAATAGACCAGCTGCGGCAAATCTTCCAAACAAGCCAAGAACCAGCAAGACGGAGAGGCCAAGCTCCGCGCTTGCTGCCATAGTCGCGGCCACCGCCGGAGGCAGTAGCGGCACATGGTATACATCGCTGAACAGATACAGCGTGCTATCCCAGGTGGAAACTTTGGTAAGACCGGATTTGAAAAATACATTGGCCAGATACAGCCGCAGGCCCAAATCCAGTACGGGGGACAGATATTCCGGCCAGTGTGAAGCCCGGTAGTAAAACCGTGCAAGGCATGACAGGGCGTTCATGGCGCGCTGTCCAAAGAAAAATTGGTCAGAATCCCGCATTCCACAAGATTCTTCAACGCAGCATTCAGATCAAAGTCTGGATCGCGTTCCAATGCAGCGGCAGTCGCGTTGCCCACTGAAACCCCGGACCGTATGCTTTGCAGCCATGTAGCCTCGGCTTCCGTCATTTCACTGACAATCACTGTCTTGTGCTGACGACTGACCAGGGCATTGCTTGGACCGTTTTCCAGGTTGATGTGAAAGTCGCGGTTTGCACCGGGTTGATGCGCGTGCCAGATGGTGGTGATCGGGTATCGGGAACACACCACGTGGCAAGCCGGATGTGTGCGCAGGACCAGGTCCGCATAACGCCCCGCGGCCACTTTCGATAAGCTGCGGATATCCAGCGTCGCGTCATCCTCCGCAAAATAGGCGCAGTGGCACGCCCACTCCAATGCTGCGACATCCGACAAGTAAACCAGGCTTTGTGCAGGTTCAAAGGTGGCAATAAAGCCCGCCATTTGCGCGCCGTAGTGATGCAGGTTGCCACTGGCCGAAGGGTGCGTTCCTATGAATTGCCTTGCCAAAAGCCGGAAAAACTCTTTGCCCACCAGTTGCTCGATAACAGGGTAAGCGTAGGCAAGAGTGTCATGCAGATTGCCAAAATAGTTGTTGCGATAAACGGCCAACGCCGTTGCAACAGGGTACTCCGGACAGAATGCCTGTGTATTGGGCGAAAGATCGAGTCCCAATACTATTGCTCTGGCGAAATCGGCCAAGTCGCTATGCAGCGCAGGCATAATATTTCTCCAGTCTGCTCTGTGCCCTGGCAGCCTCACCCATGAGAACCGGCAACGCAGGAATATCACTATCCCATTCGATCAGAGTGGGGCGCGGCCCAATGTGTTGCAAACAATACTCATATAACTCCCATACCTCCGGATAGACCGGATTGTCATGGGTGTCCACAAGGCAGCCGTCCCGTATGCTGTACCCGGCCAAGTGATACTCCTTGACCGCTTCAGCCGGGATCGTGTTGATGAAAGCCTTTGCGTCGACGCCCAGGTTACGCGTGTTCACATACAGGTTTTCCACATCAAACAGAATGCCGCAGCCGGTGCGATCGGCTAATTCGGCCAAAAAGTCGCCCTCTGTCATTTCGCTGTGGGCAAAGGACAAATAGCTGGAAAGATTTTCCACCAGCAACTGGCGACCCAGCTTTTCCTGGACCTGCTCAACCCGGATTGCCACATGAGACAATGCCTCTTGCGTATAGGGAAATGGCAACAGATCGTTGATCACAAGACCCGCTGCAGAATTCCAGCACAGATGTTCGGACACGGCGGCCGGCTGAACCGTATCGCAGAGGCGCCGTAATGCCGATAAATGCTCCCGGTCCAGCGGTGCGGCAGAAGCCAGGCCCATGCCAACGCCATGCAAACTGATTGGGTACAGTTCGCGCACGTTAAGCAACGTGTGCAGCGGCGCGCCACCACCGAAAAAATTCTCGCTGTGCACTTCCAGCCAGCCTAGACTGGGGTGGCGGTCCAATACCTCGCGATAATGAGGAGCCCGCAACCCAATACCGGCTGTGCATGGCAGGGAATGTGTTGCGGGCTTGCTCATTACATCTTCATCAGTTGGCCGCCAGCAATTTTCTCGCAAGTACCTTTCGGCACAGCAACAAAATCCATCGGGTCACTATTCTTGGTCGCCTGTCCGGCACAGGAATGCGCGCTTTTGTTGCTTGAACAATCATTTTTTCCGGCCTTGGCTACGCCAAAGCATTTTTCCATGTCCATTTTCTTGTCAGCGGCCATGGCATTGCCGCTGGCCAGGCCCAGCATCAACAAGCTGCCGATAGCGGCGGTAATAATGCGACGATTATCCATATTGAACTCCTGAAGGTTGGTTGAATCGAGCGGAGATGTTGTCCCCGCTTACTTAGTCGTGAAGAATCACGATTCCTTACAACAAAGTTTCATTTGAATGGACCGGTCGAACCTCCTTTTTATTGCAACCTTCTGGATGCCGGCTACCGAGCGGCGAGCAAAATTGCCGCAAGCCGCGCGCGCACTTCCGGCGCCATGTCCTCCGGCCTCGTGACCAGCCCGCTGGAGAGCGCCGAATGCGCGATTGACGCCGGCTGTTCGGCCCCGAGGCTGCGGAGAGAGAAGAGGGCGCCTTCCGGCACTCTTATATATGCGCTGCCAGGGGCCTGAAGCGCCGGGGACTTACCCCGACGGCTGTCACCTTGGCACGGCTCGTGCGCTGCGCCGGCCATGCGAAGCGCAATCGGCGGCGCGATTGAGCGCAGTCGCGCAGATAGGGGTTCATCAGCGTTTGGTACGGAATGGCCGTTTCTTTGGCCAGGGTCCGGAAATACGCGACCGTGTCGGTGTCTAGCCGAATGGTGAGCTGCTGCTTGAGGCGCTTCGCATACGGATTGCGTTTTCCTTGCGAGAAATCGTAGTGCTTCTTCATCGAGTTGCCCTTAAGTTAGCTGGTCGAATAAAATCTCATGGAGACTCAGGCGTGCAGAATTCCGAATCACACCCGTGATTTGAACCCACGGAATTCAAATCGCGTAGCGCATGGTTTTCCTGAGCAGGGCCGTCACCATCCGTGGTACCGACAGCTGGGCCTGATTGTCGAATCTCACAGTTAATGAGACTGGCAGAGGTGCCCATATTCCGGCCGGATCTCACTGATTTATATTGGTTTATTTGACCGTCGGAATGATAGTGTCAGTTCGTCGCATCTTTTTGCCGATTCCACGCACGCCATTGTGCGGGAAAATCTCACAAACAATGAGATGTTCGGGGTACGATCGTGACGAGCAGGCTTATGGCGCTCAAAATTCCTCTTCGGGTAGTCTTCTCTCGCGTGAATCCACACAATTTTGGTTCGACGAATTGCTGAAAGAGCCGCCTACAGCATGAATCTGCTCAGTGACCCTTAGACGGTTGCCACTGCGGCCTTCGAAGATATCTCGGTACGCCACATAGTTCAATACACCCATTAACACCAGGCACATTGCCATCGTCAATCCATGGGCGGGCACGGCCGCGGCGAGCGCAATCGCGCTGAGATTTAGCATCAAGATCAGGGCGATGACCAGAAATCCATCATTGATTTCATTCGCTCTCATAGAAAGGTCCCGCGCGTGAAGCGGCGACATTGTCGGCTCGAGAACGAGCAGTGGAAAATAGCAGGGACCCACAACGATCGAGCTCAAGAGTATTCCCGCCTCGACAGAAGCCAGGAATTGTCCCTGATCTTGCAGATAAAGGCCCGGCTTGCCGAGTAACAACGCTGCCCCTAGACCATAGATGATGGAATATATCGACCAGCTCAACACCGTAACGATGGTCCCCACCCCGAGTGCGCCCATCCACGCTGTCTTGCGAAGAACTTGTACTAGCGCCACCCACGTCTGACTCTTCTCGTCGGCACCCCTAGCGACAGCCGCGACAAGAATCAAAACGAAGGGGAGTGCGAAGGCTCCCAGCGTATCAACCCACATTTTTTCGATGTGGTGGTCACTCGCCAAATTCACTGCGAAACAGTCAAGCGAATCCAGCAGTGCAATTAGGAGCCCAAATCGCCCCGGCGATCGGAGTACGAGTTCGAGCGACGATCGTAGCCAACGCTGCATAAATGGCTGATCGACCTTTCTGGGTTTAAGCGTTGTACTGGTCATCAAAAGTCCTCTGATCCCTCAGCAATCGAACAGCGGAGTTCGTAGCACAGCAATTGCCGCATGCGAACTCACAGCGCCCAATACCCAAACCAATAGTTGACACCGATCCTGAATACATTTGCATTGAAGTTGGTGTGACTGCTTTCAAAAGACAGACCGGAAAACACCGCACAAGCCGAAGCCGACCCCGTGCAGGGCGCGACGACGTCACCACCTCTACCGAGACTCGTATGAAGATACTCCGCGCTAATCGACCATGGTCCATTCAACCCCCATTCAGCGCCTCCGCCGGCCACCCAACCGGCGGCAGCAAAATTCCGGCCGCCGTCAAATGAGGCGATGGACTTGGCCGTACCGACCGGAGTGAAGCTGAATTGGCTTTTGTTGGGCCCCACCGGTAATGTGACCCCCGCTGTCACGTAGGCCAGTGCTTGACGACCGGCGTAACCCATTCGCGGTCCGAAGGTCGCGAATCCGTCAGGGCTGAGTTTTCCGGAGAACGCATAGGTGCCCGCAGGGAGTACTGTACCCGAATATTTCAACGCCTCTTTTTGACTCGCAGCCGTCGCCACATCGAAATCGGCGCCAAGCCCCAGGAGCAGGTGCTGATATTGAACGTTGTCGCCGATCTGGAAACCGCCGGCAAACGTCCCGCCGTTCGAACAATCGCGATTGCTAAATGCCCCGACCATTGCCGGACCAACACCCGCGCCACTTGGCGTCCAGTTCTGGCAGATACTGCTCGATGAGCCGCCGGCGTTCAGGCCCGCATAAATCCCGTCCCATGGTTTATCGCTCTGCGCGGTTGCCACCCCAGAGAGCCCGGCCAATGCGAGTGCGGATAACAAACGAACCGTAGGCGAAGCGGCCCAAGTAACGTTCCATGTCATGAAAACCAATCCTTTTTCGCGATCCCAAGAACGGCGAGGCGCCGGTGGAGATAGGTCCGCCGGACGCCGAGTTCAATCGCCGATTGACTAATGTTGCCGCTGTTCTTCTTCAGTGTCCCGATGATGAACTCGCGCTCGGCATTGTCCCGAAATTCCTTGAGCGCCGACCCATTGCTAATGCCGCTCGACAACTCGCTGGCGGTGCCGATGATTTCTTCCGGCAGATCGAGCGGGGAGATTCGATCGCCGCTCATGATGACGATCCGCTCCATAACATTCTGCAGCTCACGCACATTTCCCGGCCAGTGATACTGCTTCAACTCCCAAAGTACCTCCTCGTCCAACGGCTTTTCCTTGATGT
The DNA here is from genome assembly GCA_052143815.1 of Steroidobacteraceae bacterium. Lineage (GTDB taxonomy): Bacteria > Pseudomonadota > Gammaproteobacteria > Steroidobacterales > Steroidobacteraceae > Bog-1198. The sequence goes on from JBKQSA010000042.1 coordinate 67,120, forward strand.
TGTTCTTCTCACACACGCGACGACAGAAGTATTTTGCGAGCAGAGGAATGTCGTCCGCCCTCTCTCTCAAGGACGGAACCCTCATGGGGAGCACATTCAGGCGATAGAACAGGTCCTCCCGAAAAGTGCCACCGGAAACAAGTTTCTTGAGATCCTTATGTGTGCCGGAAAGAACGCGCACGTCCACTTTGATAGTCTCCTCGGAACCCACCTTTTGCATCTCCCCGCTTTGTACGACGCGAAGGATCTTTGCTTGAGCGTTCAAGGACAGATCGGCGACCTCATCGAGAAAGATCGTGCCACGATGTGCAACCTCGAAAAGCCCTCGCTTGCTCGACACCGCACCAGTAAATGCACCCTTGGCGAAGCCGAACAACTCGGATTCGACCAGGTTTTCCGGAATCGCCGAGCAGTTAACCTTGACGAACGGCCCTTGGCTGCGGTCGCTTTCCCTGTGAATGGTGTTTGCCACCAGTTCCTTGCCCGTGCCGCTTTCTCCCGTGATGAGAACGCTCGAGCCGCTCCGCGCCACCTTCAATGCCGCGGTAATCATCCTTTTGACTGCCTGTGAATCCCCGACGATTTCCATCGATCCTTGCCGATCCTCGATGATCCGCAGCCGCTCCTTCAGAGACGAGAATTCAAGGCAGCGCTTTACAGCGATGACAATGCGCTCCGCGCTAAAGGGTTTCTCGATGAAATCGAACGCTCCGATGCGCACGGCATCCGCTGCTTGCGTAAGCGTCGCGTTACCCGATATGAACAGCGTCGGAACCGACAATCCTGCCGTTTGCGTCGCCTTGAAGAACGTGATTCCGTCGATTTCCCCAAGCTTAATGTCGAGAATCAGCAGGTCGATGATCCGTTCGTTGAGAGCCCGCATAGCGGAAGCGGGATCGTGCGCCGCAACGACTCGAATGCCTTCCTGACTGAGTGCAATGTCGATCGCCTCTCGAATATTCTTTTCGTCGTCCAGAACAAGGATGGTTGGCGCAATCCCGGACTCGCTCATTTAGCTCACCCGCGGCAACGAGATGATGAACCGCGGATGACCGGCCCGTTCCGTGTAGGCAATTTCCCCCTCGTGCTCGATTATGATCTTCTTGACGATGGCAAGACCTAGCCCCATGTTGTCCTTGTCCCTCTTGCTCGAGATGTAAGGATCGAAGATGCGGGGGGCGATCTCTGCGGGCACTGGCTCGCCGTCGTTCGATATCGATATCACGACCGAGTCCTTGATTCCGATCACTGCGATAGAAAAGGTGACGGTGTGTCCCGGATTCGCCTCGACTCCGTTGGCGACTATGTTCATCAGTACCTGCCTAAATAGGGCGAAATCCATTCTCGAGCGCATGTCGGTGCGGGACTCCGGCATCTCAACGACAATCTGCGCGGTACCGAACCTTGTCCGGACGGCCACCAAGTGCTGCTCGATGATATCCACCGGATTCGCCTCGACCAGCTGGACTTGAGGAAGTTTGGCGAAATCGCTGAACCGGCTCACGGTCCGCTTTAGATGCCCGATTTCCTCTGCGACCATGACTTGCGTTTGGTTGAGCTGCTTCTGAAACTCTGGTGGGGTTTTGATGAGATGGGACTTCGTGAGGGAGGTGACCAACACCTCGATAGGTGTCAAGGGATTTTTTATCTCATGAGCAAGCACTTTTGCCATTTCCTGCCATGACGACATCTCCTCCAGATATCGCACCCGTTCACGATGTGCCATGAGGTCGTTGAAGGTGACCCGGTACGAACGACTGATGCGGCGACTCAGGATGGCGGCCACCGATACGGCCACGAGCACTGCGCCCGCGAGCCCCAGTCCAAAGTAAATTTTGAGGGAGGCCAGGATGGTGCTCTTCACCCATTGCGGCTGCGAGTAAATGCGCTTTAGATTCTGGATCTCCTCAAACTCTTCTCGATACTCGCGTTCGTGCCCTGGATCGACGCTCTTCAGGGTCTTCAAATTCTGCGCGCCAATGTCCATGGAGCGCACGACCTGCGGATTGAATCCCAGGTTCAAGCTTCTCTGCAGAGCATCGTCGACCAAATAGAAGGCCGCGGCCAGCGGTAGCGCGCAGACCACGAGAATCGTGAGGAACAGCAGAAGTTTGATCTTACGATCACTCACCGCGTATCTCGCCGATTTTGAACGGTTCTGATGAAACTGTCTCCTTCCATGCCGCCGCCAGATCCATCCCCTGCGAGTACTGTTCGAAGATCCTATTGAATATTGCATTGGAACGAGAGTTTCCCAAGCCCTTTTCGGAACCGAACCCGTCCGTATCCGATGGAGTGTAGGTGCTGTTCTGAGCGACCCATCTGCGGATCGCGGCTAATCGCTCGCGTTCGATCGGATTGAGCAGAATCTCCGCGCGCATAACGACTCGATCAGCTCCGGAAACTTCTGTGCGCGCAAACAGACCAGGCAGCCGAAATTCGGTCAGCAATGCCCGCACTTCCATTAAAGCTTTACAGGTCCGTGTGTCGATGACAACACCATTGACCGTCGAGGTCACCGCGAATGTTTCATCCCACAGGTCATATTTCATTGAAATCTCCGCAGTCGTTTGATCCACAAGCTTAGATTGTGAAACCAAGGACACGCGAATCAGCAGTTTATTGGTGAGACCGCTCACGAGATCTTTTGGAAATGTCTCCGGGAGTCCGATGGCTTTTATAACCACACCCAGACGCTGGTCTTTCAGATACGGAGTCAACTCCGCCGCCACTACCTGTGTCGACGTGAGTATCATCAGCAGGAGGAGGGCAGTCCGTGTCCTCATTTGCCACCCAGTTGCCCGGATGTACTGCCGATCACGTAGATATCGACCATGCCGAGCGCCTTCGTATCGAGGCGGATCCCCGCTTTGAGCCCCCACTCGATTTGGGGTCTGCCGGATGCAGAAGTGCCGTAGTAGCTTGCGCCCGGTTCGACATACCAGCGTCCGTGCCGGATACCACCAAAACCATCGCTGGCCGAGATCCTGCGCCCGTAGGCGATGGAGAAATCCTGACTCTCGTCGAGTGACGCTCGATATTGTGTTCCCGGTGTCCCGCCGACTTGCACGGTCCACGCCGAATCGGGGCTGCTGCTCCAGGTTTTTCGAAATCGAACGCTCGCCCAGGATAAGCCAAAACTCGAGCTCAGCCGTGAGCCGCGAGTCGGGAAGTAGGAGTCGTCCTCTGAGTCCCAGCCATAGCCCAAAGACACTCCCCGGTTATTGTTGGGATTTGTGTCCGTGGAGAAGAAGAGTTGCGCAGTCTTGGAGTCCTGAGTGTACTGACTGACGCTTTTCGAAATCGGTCTGTAGATATACCCGAGGGTCACATAGGAGTAGTCAAATAGACGGCGTCCGACACTACTGTCGATAGCTAGCTGGTCCGTTTTGTCGAAGTCGCCGCCAGGATAGTCGATGAGCGTATTCTGGTAGGTGACGCCGGTAATCAAAAAGTATTTGCTCGAATCGAGGAGTTTGGGATCGACCCACTGCAGTCGCGAATAAATACCGCGGCGCGTAAGCCCGCCGATCGGCGCGATGCCTTCGAAATCGAGATTCAACGTGTCTCGAGTACCGAACACATCGCGATCGGCCATACGACCTTCGATCGTCTGACTGTAGCTCGACAGTCGAGCCGATGTGCCGGCGATGAGTTCGTTCTCCACGCTATCGGCTTCCACCACTTCGACAATCACGACTGCTCTGCCCTTCTCAGAGCCCTTTTCGAGATAAATGTCGACCGACACGAAGTTCGGCAACGACGATAGTTTGAGTTTCGCGTCCTGAATCTCGTCTTCGTTCAGCCGGTCACCCGGCGCAAGATGCATGTAGCCAAGAATGAATTGGCAGGAGGTGACCGCATTCCCCCTGCAATGCATGTCCTCGACGATCAGCCCCGAGTTTTCCCTGGAATCCGCCAGGCCGGAAAGCGGCACCAATACCAGAGCCAGCACCCACCCCCAAAGTACCCTCGTACAACGCCGCGCAGAGATGAGTGACCCACCTATGTGGGTAGTCCCGCTGCGGGAGCGTGCGATAGGGTCTAGGTGCTTCGACGTTCTCACGATGATCTCTCCCAGCGCCGCAGTGGGCGGCCTCTTACGGAGAGAGGTCAAAGCAACTTCCGTACCAAGTGCCAGTCGCGGATATTCTGTAGCCAAGTGTCTGATTCCATGACGTCTTGCTTCGGCAACCTCGTATGTCGGTGTCCACTATTGCGGACATCTGTACGCGAAGTGATCACCCGGGCATGGGCTGAATCGCAGCAAGCATTCGTTCTTGTTGAAGAAGCCTATAGGGACACAGAGTCGCACGCACCTGTGCACGAAAATGGACACCCCCTCCGCCGCTCACGTGCGGAACGGATCAGCTGTGATAACGACCGAGTACGCGATCGATCGCGTGCGCAGCTTACTTGAGCATGGTCAGCAACCACGCCGATCTCCTGTTCCAATCGCCGCGTATTTCGGCGACCTGGGTATTAGTGGCTGCGTCGCGCGGCTACGACGGCCCGCCGTTGATGTTCGCCACCGATACAAAGAGGTCAGGGGTAGACGCATACCGACGGACACAGCATTCAATACATTCGATACGCGGTGATCGATTCACGCGTCATCACGGGAGTGGTCGCCCAATAGATTCGCCGCCCGTGTCTCCTGCACGGCACCTGTCTGAAAATACCTCAAGGCCGTCTGCACGCTACGATGCCCGGTGAGTGCCATCGCCTCCGCCAGGGGCACATTTTGGCGCCCGGCCTCGGTCATGAACCCGGAGCGCAGCGAATGTGCTGAAAAATCACCCGTAAGACCCGCGAGTTGTGCCCGGCGTCGCACGATATACCGGACCGCCTGCGGCTCGAGCGGCTCAGCGACCCGCGAACCGCGGATGCGGCGAAAGAGGGCGCCCTCGAGGATTCCGGACGCCTTGAGCCAGGCCGTCAGCGCTTCGGCCGCCACGCCGACGATGGGCTTCTCGATATGGGCGTTCACTCCCGTTTGGTCAGTTTTAGTGTGGAGGAGCCGGTAAAGATAGGTGGTGGCATCAATCACGATCAGGTGTTCCATGACGGCTCCAGTCACCTCCGAGCGCCGCCGTCCACCGCTGGCCCAGGCAAACAGCAACAGGGCCCGATCGCGCACACCGATCAGACCGTCGGTACATGTGGCGAGCATGGCTTCGAGCGGATCTTTCGTGAGAGCCTGTTTTGGTTGCGAGACCTCGCCACGTTGAGCGTGAGCGCGACGGATCCGGCGCAGCAATTCCTGTACCTGGACGTCTCGAATGGGATTGGGCAGTTCGGCCAGCGAATGCACCTTGGAGAGCACGGAGAGCCGGTGAAGCACGGTCGCGAGCTTGGGCGGTCCTAACGCCCCTTTGAAGCCCGCTTGCACCGGCGCCGTGTCGATGGCCGGCGGCAGGTCATGGGCCCGAGCACCAGAGTCGGCCACCCGCGCCACGTGATCGACGATGAACTGTTGCACGACCGGCACCGGGACGGGCGGGGCGATGGCGGCCCGGTAGCGCAGCCGAAACCACGCCGCCCAGTACCGCAATGCGCCGGCATACGAGCGCGCGGTATTGGCTGATTGACCCTCGCGGATGAGCACGCGGACCGAATCCTCGGCCTGCGCGTGCAGAACGTCCGGATCGAGTGCCGCGACACCTGTATAGAGCGACAAGGCGCCGGGGCCGGATTTCGCGCGCCTCCGGTGCGAGGTTCGTGCCGCGTTAACCCGTCGACCACAGACCTCGCTCGGTGATTTGGATATTCCCGGATATCGTGGCGCAGAGCCTATCTGGATCACGAACCGAATCGTGTGTCTGGTAATCGCCGCCGAGTGCGTCCGGTTGTTGAAAAAGCGAGATCCATTGGTGCCCAAGGTCACGGCAATGTTGGCGGCCGCTGACTGCGTGCGGGAGGTTCTGCGTTACCTGAAACGATCTCACAATTGGCGAGATTTTCCCGACGAGCATGCTTCGAGGGCATGGCGAAACTCACAATTGGTGAGACTATCCCTCAGTTTGCGGAGGTAATGACGGATCGGCTGTCTCACCATCTCAGAGATCGTGAGACAGCGGAATTTGAGTGAGGGCGCAAGCGATTGATATCAAAAGCTCGCCGCGTCTCAGAGTAACTGAGACAGTCTCATGAACTGTGAGACTCGACATGATCGTTCACTTGCCAATTCATTATTTAACATAATATACATTATGCGAAGTATCAGGGCGACGTTACACTTGACACACCACCGTTCAAGGCGTAACCG
>JBKQSA010000043.1:0-8824 GCA_052143815.1 Steroidobacteraceae bacterium
CCCGGACGGCTGGTCCAGACGTTCTTGCAGGTGACGGAGCAGGTGTGGCACCCAATGCACTTGTCCAGATTCAGCACCATACCGATTTGAGCGCGTACTTTCATGGGGTCTCCTCAAGCCTGCTGAGCGGCGAGAGCGGGTTCAATGGTGGCCGGCGTGTCCAGCCAGTCGACCTTGTTCATTTTGCGGACCACCACGATCTCGTCGCGGTTGGTGCCTATGGTGCCGTAGTAATTGAAGCCGTAGCTCAGCTGCGCGTAGCCGCCGATCATGTGGGTGGGTTTGAGCACGATGCGCGTCATCGAGTTGTGGATGCCGCCACGCGTGCCGGTGATCTCGGAGCCCGGCATGTTGATCGTCTTTTCCTGTGCGTGGTACATCATTACCATACCCGACAACACCCGTTGGCTCACCACCGCCCGCGCCGCGAGGGCGCCGTTGACGTTGAAGAGTTCCACCCAGTCGTTGTCGACAATGCCGGCGCGTTTCGCGTCGTCTTCACTCAGCCAAATGATCGGCCCGCCGCGGCTCAACGTGAGCATCATCAGGTTGTCGGTGTAGGTGGAGTGTATGCCCCACTTCTGGTGCGGCGTGATGAAGTTGAGCAGGATCTCCGGGTTGCCGTTCGGGCGCCGGCCGTGGATGGCCGCGGTGGCCTTCAGATCGACCGGCGGCCGGTAGGAGGCCAGCGTCTCGCCGAAGGCGCGTATCCACGGATGATCCTGATAGAACTGCTGGCGCCCGGTGAATGTGCGCCACGGGATCAGCTCGTGCACGTTGGTGTAGCCGGCGTTATAAGAAACGGTCTCCGACTCGATGCCGCTCCAGGTCGGCGAGCTGATGATCTTGCGTGGCTGCGCCTGGATGTCGCGGAAGCGTATCTTTTCGTCTTCGCGATGGATCGCCAGGTGCGTATGCTCGCGGCCGGTCTGCTTGCCGAGCGCCTGCCACGCCTTGATTGCCACGTGGCCGTTGGTCTCGGGCGCCAGCATCATCACCACCTCGCAGGCGTCGATGTCGGTCTCGATCCTGGGCATGCCGCAGGACGCCCCTTCGGCGGTCACGAAGCCATTCAGCTCACCTAGCTGCCTGACCTCGGTCTGCGTGTTCCAGCCGATGCCCTTGCCGCCGTTGCCCAGCTTGTTCATCAACGGGCCCAGGGCGGTGAAGCGCGTGTGAACGTTCGGGTAATCGCGCTCGACCACGGCGATCTGCGGCGCGGTCTTGCCCGGGATCAGCTCGCAATCGCCCTTCTTCCAGTCCTTCACGTCGAACGGCTGACCCAGTTCGCCCGGCGTGTCGTGCATCAGCGGCGTCAGCACCACTTCATGCTCGATACCCAGGCGGCCTGAACACACTTCGCTGAACTTCCTGGCAAAGCCTTTGTAAATGTCCCAATCGCTACGCGATTGCCAGGCCGGGTCAACGGCGGTCGATAACGGATGGATGAAGGGGTGCATGTCGCTGGTGTTCAGATCGTTCTTTTCGTACCAGGTGGCGGTCGGCAGTACGATGTCCGAGTACAGACAGGTCGTGCTCATGCGAAAGTCGAGCGTGACCAGCAAGTCGAGCTTGCCTTCGGGGGCGTTGGCATGCCACCTCACTTCCTCGGGCTTTGCATCGTCCGCGCCGAGGTCCTTGCCCTGCACGCCGTGGGTGGCACCCAGCAGGTGCTTGAGGAAATATTCATGGCCCTTGCCCGACGAGCCGAGGATGTTGGAGCGCCAGACGAACATCACGCGCGGCCAGTTGTCTGGATGGTCGGGGTCTTCACAGCTCATCTTCAGGGAGCCGTCCTGCAGGCTCTTGACCACGTAGTCCTTGGGGTCGACTCCGGCGGCCTGCGCATCGCGCACCACCTGCAGCGGGTTGGTCTGCAGTTGCGGCGCCGACGGCAGCCAGCCCATGCGCTCGGCGCGCACGTTGTAGTCGATCATCGAGCCGCGATACTGTTTGGCCGCTTCGCCCTGCGGTGCCAGCGGCGACAGCACTTCTTCCATCGTCAGCTTCTCGTAGCGCCACTGGTCGGTGTGCGCATAGAAGAAGCTGGTCGAGTTCATCTGGCGCGGCGGGCGGATCCAGTCGAGCGCGAATGCCAGCGCGGTCCAGCCGGTCTGCGGGCGCAGCTTTTCCTGACCCACGTAGTGCGACCAGCCACCGCCGCTCTTGCCGATGCAGCCGCACAGCATCAGCATGTTGATGATGCCGCGATAGTTCATGTCGCTGTGGTACCAGTGGTTCATGCCCGCGCCGATGATCACCATCGACTTGCCTTGCGTCTTCTCCGCGTTGTCCGCGAACTGGCGCGCCACCATGATGACCTGGTCGCGCGGAGTGCCCGTGATGCGTTCCTGCCACGCCGGCGTGTAGGGGGTGTCGTCGTCGTAACTGCTCGCGGCCTGCTCGCCCGCCAGGCCGCGCGCCACGCCGTAATTGGCAGCCTGCAGGTCGAACACGGTGGCCACCAGCACCTCGCGTTGCGCGCCGGCGTTGCCGAGTAGCAGGCGTTGCACCGGCACCGTGCGCACCATCACGTCGCTCTGCACGTTGTTGGGGAAATGCGCGCTTTCGATGCCGCCGAAGTACGGGAACCCGACCTGTGCGGAGTCGCTGCCGGGAGTGTTGCCTTCGAGCAGCGACAGCCTGAGCTTGACATCCTGGCCGTGCCGCGCGTCCTTGGCCTCCAGGTTCCACTGGCCCTGGTCGGCGCGACCGTCGGGTCCCCAGCGAAATCCGATGGCACCGTGCGGCAGCGCCACCCTGCCGGCCTCGTCGAAGGCGACTGTCTTCCACTCCGGATTGTTGGCCGCACCGAGCTGATCGCTGAAGTCCGAGGCGCGCACGTAGCGGTCGGGCACCATGATGATCTCACCGGCCGGCATGGTGTGCTCGCGCAGCATCACCAGCATCGGCAGGTCGGTGTAGCAGCGCGCGTAGTCGTCGAAGTAGGCGCTGCGTTTGTCGAAATAGAACTCTTTCATGATCACGTGGCCCATCGCCATGGCCAGCGCCGCGTCGGTGCCCTGCTTGGGGTGCAGCCACAGGTCGGACAGCTTGGCGACCTCGGAATAGTCGGGCGTGACGGCCACCGTCTTGGTGCCCTTGTAGCGCACCTCGGTGAAAAAGTGGGCGTCGGGTGTGCGTGTCTGCGGCACGTTGGAGCCCCAGGCGATGATGTAGCCGGAGTTGAACCAGTCGGCCGATTCGGGCACGTCGGTCTGCTCGCCCCACACCTGCGGGCTGCTCGGGGGCAGATCGCAGTACCAGTCGTAAAAGCTCAGGTTGACACCGCCGAGCAGACTCAGGTATCGGCTGCCCGCCGCGTAGCTGATCATCGACATGGCAGGGATGGGCGAGAAGCCGACGATACGGTCGGGTCCGTGCTCCTTGATGGTATAGACATTGCTTGCAGCCACGATCTCGTTGACTTCGTCCCAGCTCGAGCGCACGAAGCCGCCCATGCCGCGCGCGCTCTGGTAGTCGCGACGCCTGGCGTCCGATTCGACGATGGATGCCCAGGCTTCGACCGGGTCGTGCGTCAGACGCGCCTCGCGCCAGCTTTTGAGCAGCCGGCCGCGCACCAGTGGATACTTCACGCGATTGGCGCTATACAGGTACCAGCTATAGCTCGCCCCACGCGAGCAACCGCGCGGCTCGTGGTTGGGCATGTCCCAGCGCGTGCGCGGGTAGTCGGTCTGCTGGGTTTCCCAGGTGACGATGCCGCCCTTGACGTAGATCTTCCACGAGCACGAACCGGTGCAGTTGACGCCGTGGGTGGAGCGTACCATCTTGTCGTGCGCCCACCGGTTACGGTAGGCGTCTTCCCAAGCGCGGTCTTCACCGTTCGTAACGCCGAAGCCGTCGGAGAAACTTTCCTTCGGGTTCGAGAAATAGTTCAGTCGATCAAGAAAGTGACTCATTTCGATTCTCCAGAAGCCGCGGCTGGAGGCAGCCATAACTGTCTGACCAGGCTTTTGCTCAAACCGACGAATGTGACGAACCATGCCAGCAGGGCAACGAACACGAAATATTTTGGTATCACGAGGAGGAACGGCAGCTTGATGGTAGTAGCCAGTTGATAGGTGCAGACCGTGTACATGCCCAGCGGGAACACCATGCCCCAGTACAGAGGATCGTAGGTAAAAGGAAAGCGTCTATCCACGTACCTCCAGAATCCCAGAATCACGAGCATAGGGATCCACCAGGTCGCGGTAGCCCAGAACAATAGGGTGAGTCCCTTGAGGAACGGCAGCAGATCGCCCAGAAATGCCGCTTCGTTGGCATTAACGATCAGAACTGTGCCGGCCAAGGTGGAGATGGCCACCGAACCCATATTGATCCAGTAAGGCGGAGTCAGATCGGACGGTTCCAAAGGGAAAAATGTATAGCGGTAGAAGATCAGCGAGATGATCCAAATATAGAGCATGCCGCCGCCCAGCCACATGACCAGTGAGAAGAACAGCACAAGATCCTGATATGGAGCGAAATGGGCAGCGAGCTGCCCGCTAAGAATAGACAGCGACTGGGCGGCGACCACGGAGAGCAGCCAACCTCCATTGATGCCGACGCCCAGCGTGGGTTTGCCCCGCTTGACGGTCAGGGTGGTGAAGATCGTGTAGTGCAACACCGCCCATAGAGCGATGGCTAGGAACCACAGCGCGCTTGCGGATTGCACATCGTTGCGGAACAAGAGGAACTGGCTGCCGAGGACGCTCGTCGCCGCGATCAGCGTAAAGAATCCGACGCCGCGGTTATGATCGGCGAGGTCTGTCAGCATTGCACGCGGAAAGAAAGCAAGCCGCGCCAGGATCAGCAACCAGAGGCTCGCATAGCACACCACGCTCAACCAAAACAGAATCTGGCCTATCCACGTAAGCCCTAACAGATGCGAGGCGATAGCAACGATCCCGGTCGCCATCACCAAGCCAAAGTAGGCTGGGTGCATCTCTGCTAGATTGCGTTCCATCAGAGCCCTCCACCGGAAAGGTGGAGTTTGCGGGGTTGAGGACACTTGAGGGCTTGTTGGCGCCACTATCATCATCTCACTGCCCCACTCTTCTTCGCAGGACGCGGTTCTCGAGCCTGGAGTCGCGATTCGATTTCATAAGAGGCATTATATCTACCTCTTACAGGGGGCTGGTTCGTGGATTGTACGTAGAGTAAGGTGTCTCCCGTGATGACTCGCGCAAAATGATCGCGGGTATCGTTACGTGACTCGAGGTGGGCACCTGAGCACCCCAGAGCAACGTCACACGTCGATTGCGGCTTCGCTGCCGCAGCCCAGCAATACCCAACGTTTGCGCAACAGCCGTTACCGAACGGCCCGCTCCCTTGCGATCGACTTGATGGGAATTTGCACTTCTCTGGCGAGCGTGAACCTGCCGCGGACCCAGTTGCCCAGGACATCCTGAAGCGTGTGGCGGTCCAGCGTCGCCATGAAATTGCGGTGCGCATCAGCAAGAACTGACTTGAGCGTACAGGCAGGAAGTAGAGGGCAGTCTTGGTGTTTCTCATTAAAGCATTCGACGATGTCGAAGCGTTCTTCCATGTGACGCACCACATCACCGAGATTGATCATGTTGGGCGCACGTGAAAGCCGCATGCCGCCGCCCTTGCCCCGAACGGTCTCGATGTAGCCACCCGCGGAAAGACGATTGACAACCTTCATCAGGTGGTTACCGGAAATGCGGTACGCCTCGGCCGTCTCAGAGATGGTGCAAAGTCGATCCGGATGCGCGCCAAGAAAGACAAGCACGCGCAAAGAGTAGTCAGTAAAGAGAGTCAGCTGCATAGATTTCGCACCATAACACACGCGACCGTGCGAATTTCAACGAAACTGTTCTTCATCAATAAGTTGTACGTAATATTCCACTATTAACCTTAATTGCGCCTCACATCCGCTCTAATACGCATTGACTAAGGGAATTTTTTGACGGTAACATGTACCAGTAATATATCTTCATGGCTAAAGGGGCACGCCAAGTGACAGCCAATTCCCATCGTGCATGGACGCTGCTTTTCGGGCGAATCGCTGTCGCAATTGCCCTGACCGCCTTGGTTTCGACCGCGTACGCAGAAAAGCGCGAATTCGAAATGACGATCGACGAGGTCTCCATCAACGTCGCCCCGGGCTTCAATGCCAACGTGTTCGCATTCAACGGCCAGGTGCCGGGCCCGCTGATCCACGTGCGCGAAGGCGATGATGTCACTGTGCACGTGACCAACAACACCACCCTGCCCCATACGATCCACTGGCATGGTGTGAACCAAACCGGTACCTGGCAAAACGACGGGGTCCCCGACATCACCCAGAAGGCGATACAACCCGGAGAAGACTTTACCTACCACTGGAAGGCCGACCGCCCGGGCAGCCTCTGGTACCACTGCCACGTCAATGTCTGGGAACACGTCGCCATCCGCGGCATGTGGGGACCCCTTATCGTCGACCCGAAAAATCCGAGTCCAGTGGAAAAGTCTGTGACCAAGGACGTCATCATGATGATGAGTACCTGGGAATCGCCGTATGCGACCAGCTACGGCAAAGGGGGAGCTCCCGCTGATGTTGCGGACTACTTCACCGTTAACGGCAAGTCATTCCCGCTGAGCCAACCGATCCGGGTGAAAAAGGGCGACGTGATGCGCGTTCGCATGTATGGCGCCGGCGATGAAATCCACGAACTTCACCTGCACGGCCACGACCAGTTGTTCACGCACAAGGACGGGTACGCAATGCCCAGTCCCTATTATGTCGACACCGTTCCCGTTGGACCCGGCGAGCGCTACGACACCATTGTGCAGATGAACAACCCCGGTCGCTTTATTTTTCACGACCACGTCGACCGTCATCTGAACATGGGCGGGATGCTTGGCGGTCCCATCACGGTGATCGAATACGCCGAGATCCCGTCCGATCCCTGGTACGCGTGGGCGGGGAAGGTATATGACGCGGACTTCTTTTATAGCGAATCGATGAAAAAGGGCTACGGCATGTTCGGCAACCCCAATTTCGTGGGTAGCCCGATTGCGACTTCGCGCCGCCCCCGTCAGCCATGAAACGCTCCGTTTTCACCTTGCTGGTCCTCATCGGTTTCGTGGGAACCGGCGCTCGCGCAGCGGATGAAGGCTCGGCGATCCTGACGCAACGCTGCGCCGGATGTCACAATTTGACCGGACCTGCACCGCACACCTTGAAAGAGCTCTGGGCGCGTAAGGCGCCGGATCTCTTTTACGCCGGCAACAAGTATCGCGACGAATGGCTGCGTGCGTGGCTGCAAAAGCCAACCCGCATTCGCGTTGCCGGCGAATTCTATGCCGACCACATCCGCAGCGGTGAGAAGAGCGACGAGGTCGACCCGGCTACGCTCGAGCCGCACCTTGCCCTGTCGGCGGCGGACGCCGCTACGGTGACGCAGGCGCTGATGCGCCTTAAGTCGCACGATGACCTGATTGCGGCCGAAAAGATCGAACCCGGTTCCATTTCCAAGAGCATGGGCGAGATGGCATTCGACAAGTTCCTCGGCTGCATGGCCTGCCACGAAATCGAACCCGGGCTCGGCGGGGCCTCGGGTCCCGAGTTGTACACGGCAGGGCGGCGCCTACAGCCCGCATTTATCGCCAGCTACATCCGCAGCCCGCAGGCGTGGGATCCGAAGATCTGGATGCCGAACAAGCGGGTATCGGACCCTAATATTCAGAAGATGGTGCATTACCTCTCCGAACTGGCCAAGGAGCAAAGCGATGCCAAGTAACCGCTTGATTTGCGTGGCGTTGGTGGTTGGCGTTGGTCTTGCATTCTCGGCCGTGGGGAAGGAGCCCGCCCGCGACAACTACCGCACCTATTGCACGCAATGCCACGGCAAGGACGGCAACGGCAAGGGCATCAATATCCGGGACATGTCGGTACAGCCGCGCGATCACACGGATGCCAAGGCGATGTCCGGGCGCTCCGACGATGCCATTTTCAAGGTCATCAAGGAAGGCGGGCAATCCATCGACAAGTCCGTCCTGATGCCGCCCTGGGGCGACACGTTCAGCGACGAGGAGATACGCGATCTTGTCGCCTACCTGCGCCAGCTCTGCAAGTGCACCTATGGCGCAAGTCCCGGGGCGCCAGCGCCGCCTTAAGGGCGTGGACCTATGCGACCAACTTGCGCCCGCTCTCGCCCATTTCAGTCAACACCCGGGCGTCGTCCGGAAACCCAAGGAGAACAGACTATGCATCCGTTCCAACGTACCGCAGCCGTCATGGCGGCGGCATTCGCAATCCTCGGCACCCAAGCCGCATTGGCCAAAACGGTCGAAGTCACCATGACCGCCAGGGAGGTCGACGTCGCCATTGACAACAAGGGCACGAAGATGGCCGCGTGGACCTTTGACGGCACGATACCGGGCAAGGTCGTGCGGGTCGATCAAGGCGACACGGTCGACTTCACCCTCCACAATCCGCCGGAGAACAAGAACTCGCACGCAATGGATTTTCACGCCGCGCAGGCCGACGTTCTGGGCGAATTTGCACAAATCAAACCGGGCGAGACCAAGCACTTCAAGTTCGAGGCCAAAAACCCGGGGGTATTCATGTACCACTGCGGCGCCAGCCCCATGGTGCAGCACATCGGGCGCGGCATGTATGGCGTGATCATCGTCGATCCGAAGGACAAGACGAACTATCCGAAGGCCGACCGGGAATACGTCCTCGTTCAGCAGCAGTACTTCCCCGACGTGGAGAACTACAACGCCATGCTCGAGAATGCGGGTTGGAAGGGATCTTTGATCAACGGCAAGATCCTGCACTACGATCCCGTGCACGATCCGAACGCAACCCAGG
>JBKQSA010000044.1:0-9913 GCA_052143815.1 Steroidobacteraceae bacterium
TGGGAGGGGCGTCTGCGGCGTTGCGTGGCTTGCCCATAGTGCCCACTATGGGCCGCGCCACGCGCCTTGCATCCGCTCCCTCCCAATGCCAACGCGGCTCACGCAGATTACTCAGACAGGCTCCTAGAATTGGCGAGAATAACCATGGTCGAGGCCATTGCGATGGCGCATGGCTGGGAGATGCAGCATGACGACTCCGTGGTCGTGATCGGTCAAGACGTCGGAGCGAACGGCGGCGTATTTCGCGCCACCGCCGGACTGCAATCCCGATTCGGCGCGGACCGCGTCCAAGACACGCCGCTGGCCGAGGCTACGATTGCGGGCATGTCGGTGGGTATGGCGACGCACGGCTTGAAACCGGTGGCCGAGATCCAGTTCATGGGCTTCATGTATCCGGCTCTGGACCAGATCGTCAATCACATGACGCGCATGCGCAATCGAACACGCGGGCGTCTCTCCTGCCCGGTGGTGATTCGGACGCCGCACGGCGGCGGGATTCACGCGCCGGAGCATCATTCGGAAAGCACCGAAACCTTGCTGTGCCACATTCCGGGGATTCGCGTAGTCTGCCCGTCCTCTCCGGCCCGCGCCTATGGCTTGCTGCTGGCCGCGATCCGCGATCCGGATCCCGTGATGTTCTTGGAACCGGTCCGCCTGTACCGAGCGATGCGCCAGGAAGTCGCCGACGATGGACAGGCGCTGCCGCTCGACCGATGCTTCATTTTACGCCACGGATGCGACGTCACCATCGTGACCTGGGGCGCCATGACGCTCGAAACGCTGCGCGCCTTCGCCGAACTCGAGGGCCGGGGGATCAGCGCCGAGGTCATCGATCTCGCGACGTTGAGTCCGATCGACAGCGAAACGATTTTAACCTCCGTGGCCAAGACCGGCCGTCTCGTGATCGTGCACGAAGCCGCGCGCAATGTCGGAGTCGGTGCGGAGATTGCCGCGATCGTTGCCGAGCACGGTCTGTATGACTTGCATGCGCCGATTCAACGTGTGACGGGTTTCGACACCATCATGCCGCTGTTCCGGCTCGAGCACGATTACATCCCGAGCGTGCAACGCATCGTCGATGCCGTACAGCTCACCTTGGCCGACTAGGGCGCAAACCATGGGTACATTCAGGCTTCCGGATTTAGGCGAAGGGTTGGCCGAGGCCGAAATCCTCGAGTGGCACGTCAAGCCGGGCGACCACGTCCTGGTCGATCAGCCCATGGTATCCGTGGAAACGGCCAAGGCAGTCGTCGAAGTTCCCGTGCCGTTCAGCGGCACTGTGACGGCGCTGCGCGGTGCCGTGGGCGACATCGTGGCCACGGGTGCGCCACTCATCGATTTCGATTCCGGCACCGTGGTCGGCAGCATGCCGACGACGAGCGAAGAGGAGTTCGTCGAGTCGGCGACCGTCGGGCTCGGGCGGCCCAAGGACGATGCCCGCACGCGTGCCGTGCCCGTGGCACGCGCAGTGGCCAAGCGCTTGGGGTTGGACTTGGGCGCAATCGAGGGCAGCGGCGCAGAAGGGCTGATCCGCTTGGACGACGTATTGGCGCACGCGAATATCGGAGGACCACCGGCCCCCGCCGGGCTGGCCGTTCCGGCAGGCGCGTCAGCCGAACCGCTCAGAGGCGCGCGACGCGCCATGGCGCACAGCATGTCCATGTCCCGCGATCAGGTCTCGGGCAGCACGGTCTGCGACGACGCCGATATCCATGGCTGGACGCGGCGCGGCGATTACATGCTGCGGCTCATACGCGCGATGATCGCCGCGTGTAGTGCCGAGCCGGCGCTCAATGCCTGGTACGACACGGCGAACAATTCGCGCATTCTGCTGGAACCCATCGATCTCGCCATGGCCGTCGATACGCCCGGCGGCCTGATCGTGCCGGTGCTGCGGAACATTCGGAACAAGACGCCGGACGAACTGCGCGCCGCCATCGCCGCGCAGAAGGAAGCCGCGCACCGCCGCAGCATCCTGGCTGCGGACCTACGCGATTTCACGCTGATGCTGTCGAACTTCGGTACGCTTGCCGGCCGCTACGGCATACCGCTCGTGGTGCCCCCGGCGGTTGCGATCTTGGGTGCCGGGAAGGTGCGGCAGGACGCGGTGGTCGAGGGCGGCAGCGTCGTCGCGCATCGACGGATGCCGCTGTCATTGAGCTTCGACCACCGCTGCATCACCGGCGGCGAGGCATGTCGATTTTTGGCCGCGGTCATTGCGGACCTGGAAAAGCCGGATTAGCTGGGGAGTGACCACCATGCACACAGCGTTGTCAGACCAACACCGCCGGATCGTCGCCGCGCTCGTCGCGGCGGCGGCAAAGTTGCCTAAGGCCCTACGCAGCACCTTGCCCATCGCGCTGCGCGGACCGAAATTGCCGCCGTTCCTGCGCGCGTATTACGCCAACGTCGAGACCGAGGACCTTGCCGGGCGCGATCCGAAGGAACTTGCCACCATCGCCTTGTCCCAATTGAACCTGGCGCGCCGCCGCCGCGGCCGCGCTCTGGTTCGGGTGTTCAATCCCACGCAGCGCGAGGATGGATACTCTTCGGCACATACCGTCATTGAAATGGTCAATGACGACATGCCTTTCCTCGTCGATTCCATCGGGCTGGTTCTGACGCAGCGCGCGCTTGCGCTGCACTTTCTGGCGCACCCGATCTTTGCCGTGACCCGCGACAGCGCCGGCGACTTGCAAGCGATCGAGGAACGCGGCATGAGCGCCGACGGCAAGAAGCCGCGGCTCGAGTCGTTTCAGCACATAGAAATCGATCGCATCGTCGACTCGGACGTACTGCGATCGCTGCAGATGGAGATCGAACGGGGCATGAGCGACGTGCGCGTGGCTTGTGCCGATTGGGCAAAGATGCAGACCGCGGCCCGTCAGGCGGCCGACGATTTGAATTCGTTGAGTGCGCGTTTCGATCCACGCGACGTGAGCGAAACCCAAGCGCTCCTGGCGTGGATGCAGAACCGGCATTTCACCTTTCTGGGCTATCGAGAGTATCGGCTGCGGGGCGCCGCCGGCCGCGAGTCTCTCGAACCCGTGGACGCAAGCGGGCTCGGACTCCTGCGCCCCGGCCGCAAACACCCTTCGAGCGCCGGTCGGGTACTCGCCAGCGACATCCGGCGTCAGAGCCGGTCGCGCGAGCTGGCGTTGGTCACCAAGGCCAATTTTCACTCCACGGTGCATCGGCCCGGCTACATCGACTATATCGGCATCAAGCATTTCGGCCCGACCGGCCGGTTGATCGGCGAACGCCGCTTCTTGGGGCTATGGACATCGACCGCTTACACCGCCAATCCGCGCGACATCCCGCTGGTACGCCACAAGGTCGCTCAGGTCGTGCAGCATTTCGCCCTGGCGCCCGACAGCCACGATGGCAAGGCGTTGCAGCACATTCTGGAATCCTTTCCCCGGGATGAGCTGTTCCAGGCAAGCGTGCCGGAACTCATCAAGGTGGTCACCGGAATATTCGGTCTGCAGGAGCGGCCCCGCGTGCGCCTCTTAATGCGCCGCGACGCGTTCCGACGGTTCTACTCTTGCCTGGTGTTCGTGCCGCGCGAAAAATACAACTCGGTGGTACGGCAGCGCATCGAGCGTGTCGTAGGCGAAGCATTCAATGCCCTGAGCATGGAATCGCAAGTGCAAATCGCCGAATCCAATCTTGCCCGAATCCACATCGTGGCGCGGACGCTGCCGGTGGAGCACCAGCGCGTCGACGTCGATGCACTGGAATTGCGAATCGCAGCCGCAGTTCGATCGTGGGCGGACGCGTTCAAGAGCGCGCTGCTCGCGCGCTTCGACGAAGCATATGCGCTGCAGCTCTATGCCGCCTACGCGCAGGCCTTTCCCGCTGCGTACACCGAAGACTTCTCGGGCGATGCTGCCGCGCTCGACGTGACGTTCCTCGAGGCCGTCGACAAGGAACCCAAACGGCTGCATTTGGACATCTATCGGCCCGAACCGCGGCGCAAGGAAACGTTCTTCCTCAAAATATTTCGCGGCCAGGATGCCATCCCGATTTCGGACCTCTTGCCCAAGCTCGAACACATGGGTCTCAAGGTCATTGCAGAACGGCCTTACGCGTTGGAATTCGCCGGCGGCCGGCGCGCGTGGATCCAGGATCTGGAACTCGTGATGCGCGCTCCGACGGCAATCAAGCTCGACCAGTTGGACCGTGAACTCAAGAGCGCGTTCACCGCCGTCTGGACCGGACACATGGACAGCGACAGCTTCAACGAGCTGACGCTGACGACCGGCGTGCCGTGGCGAATCGTGAGCGTGCTGCGTGCCTATTGCCGCTACTTGCTGCAGGCAGGCCTGCCCTTCAGCCAGGGCTACATCGCTCAGGTGCTCAACAACAACACGACTCTGGCGCGCGCCTTCGCGGATCTTTTCGTCGCGCGCTTCGATCCGCGGCTCTCCGCGGCGAGGCGGCGCAGCACGCTCGCTCGGCTCGATCAGCGCATTCGCGCAAGGCTGGAGGAGGTGACGGGTTCGGACGAAGACCGCATCCTGCGTGCCTTCTGGAACGCCTTGACCGCCTCGGTACGCACCAATGCGTATCAGACCACCGAGTCGGGCCAGTTCAAGGACTATCTGTCTTTCAAGATGGAAAGCCAGAAACTGCGCGAGTTGCCGCTGCCCAAACCGCTGTTCGAAGTGTTCGTATTCTCGACGCGCATGGAAGGCGTGCACCTGAGGATGGGATACGTCGCTCGCGGCGGCATCCGCTGGTCCGACCGGCGCGAGGATTTCCGCACCGAGATTCTCGGATTGATGAAGGCGCAACAAGTAAAAAATACCGTGATCGTTCCGGTAGGCGCCAAAGGCGGCTTCGTGGTCAAACGCATCCTCACGGGCGACCGCGAGACGCAGCAGGCAGAAGTCGTCGAGTGCTATCAGACGTTGATCCGAGGGTTGCTGGACATCACCGATAACATCGTCGACGATAAAATCGTCGTCCCGGCCGATGTCGTCCGCCACGATGGTGACGATGCCTATCTCGTGGTCGCAGCGGACAAGGGCACCGCGACGTTTTCGGACATTGCCAATGCGATTTCAGCGGAATATGGATTCTGGTTGGGCGATGCGTTCGCCTCCGGCGGTTCTGCCGGCTATGACCATAAAAAAATGGCCATCACCGCGCGCGGCGCCTGGGAATGCGTAAAGCGCCACTTCCGCGAGATCGGCATCGACATCCAGAATCAGGATTTTTCGGCGGCGGGTATCGGCGACATGGCCGGCGACGTGTTCGGCAACGGCATGCTGCAGTCCCGGCACATCCGGCTCATCGCCGCGTTCAATCATCAGCATATCTTCATCGATCCGCAGCCCGACGCGGCGCGCTCGTTCAAAGAACGCGAGCGCCTGTTCAAGCTGCCGCGATCCTCTTGGGAGGATTATTCGAGGTCCGCGCTCTCCAAGGGCGGCGGCATTTACCCGCGCAGCGCAAAAAGCCTGACCTTGTCGCGTGAGGCTCAAGTCCTGCTGGAACTTCCCGCACAATCGACCCCCAACGAAGTCGTCAAGGCCATTTTGAAGTCGCACGTCGATTTACTGTGGAACGGCGGGATCGGCACCTACGTCAAAGCCGGCAGCGAAAGCAACAGCGACGTCGGCGACCGCAGCAACGACTCGGTGCGCATCGACGCGCGCGAGTTGAACTGCAAAGTCATCGGCGAGGGCGGTAATCTGGGCTTCTCGCAACTCGGCCGCATCGAATACGCACGGCGCGGCGGCCGGCTCAACACCGACTTCATCGACAACTCGGCCGGCGTAAATTGCTCCGACGTCGAAGTGAACTTGAAGATCCTGTTGAACGGTGCGGTGCGCGCGAAGGAGATTACCCTTGCCGCACGCGACCGGCTGCTCGTGCAGATGACGGACGAAGTGGCGAGTCTGGTCTTGCGCAATAACTACTTGCAGAGCCAGGCGATCAGCACCAGCGAGTTCCAGGCCAAGGAGCGCCTCAGCGAAAGTGCCTATGTGATTCGTGCATTGGAACGCTCGGGAGACCTGAACCGTTCCCTTGAGTTTTTGCCCTCCGATGAGGAAATCGCCGAACGCCGCAAGGCCGGTGAAGGACTCACGCGTCCGGAATTGGCCGTCACGTTGAGCTACGGTAAAATCTGGCTCTACAGGGCATTGATTCACTCCGACGTTCCGGAAGATCCCTATTTGTCTGCCGAGCTGGCACGCTATTTCCCCGCTCCGGTGCAGCAGCGCTTCGCGGCGCGCCTGAAACGCCACCGCCTGCGCCGTGAAATCATCGCGACGGCGATCACCAACAGCCTAATCAACCGTATGGGACCCGTCTTCCCCGTCCGGGCGCAGGAGGATACCGGCGCCGAGCCCGCCGCCATCGCTCGTGCCTACAGCATCGCGCGCGAGGTATTCGCGGTTCGCGACATCTGGACGCAGATCGAGGCTCTCGACAATTCGAGTCCGGCGGCCGTGCAGTACACGGCCATGTTCCAAACGACCCGGCTGCTGCGCCACGCGAGCTATTGGCTGCTCGAAAACCGGCGCAGCGACCTGGACATTGAGCGTGCGGTACGGCGCTACGCAGCGCCCGTGGCGGCACTGTCCCGAAACCTCGGCGATGTGCTCTGCGCGACCGAACAGGCACGCCTCCGCGTGCTCCGGTCGCGGCTGATCGAGCAGCGCGTGCCCGAAAAACTTGCGACCCGCATCGCGTCCCTGGATTCGCTGCATTGCTCCCTGGACCTGGTCGAAGCCGCGATGGCCTCGCGCCTCGACATCGGATTCGCCGCAAGGGCCTATTTCGACATCGGCGAGCGCATCGGGCTCACCTGGATCAAGGATCAGATCGAGACCCTGCCGGCGGAGGGACATTGGCAAGCCGTGGCGCGCGGGACTCTCAGCGACAACCTGTATGAATTGCAGCGCAAAATCACCGGCGCCGTATTGACGTGCAAGGGCAAGGAGCCGGGCGCCCGAGTGGATCGTTGGCTCCAGGACCATTCGGCGGCAGTCGAATCCCTGAAGCGAATCGTCGTCGATTTGCGCACCGGTACAGCCCCCGATTTCGCAACGCTGTCCGTCGCGTTACAAGCCGTGAGACGGTTGGTGCAGGATGGCGTTCATGCGGGATGAGTCGCCGTTCGGCAAGGAATATTTGCAGAAGCGAATCACCTCCGAGTTCGCGCTCGCGCGGCACATCGGCGTCGTGGTCGAACGCGCCGATGACTTTGGGCTCGTGCTTTCGGCCCCGCTGGCTCCCAACGCCAATTACAAAGGGACTGCTTTCGGCGGCAGCCTCTTCTCGGTCGCCGTGCTGACCGGTTGGGCCTGGCTCACTCGCTACCTCGACGCGGCGCAGGTCGCCGCCGATGCCGTGATCCAGGAATCCACCATCCGGTATCTAGCCCCTGTTCATGGCATCCTGCGGGCCAGCCTGGTGCCTCCGACGACCGCGCACATTGAGAAATTCAGGAAAATGCTGCAGCGTGCGGGCCGTGGGCGCATTCGGCTCATCGTGGACATTCGCCAGGGGCGGACCCTGGCGGCCAAATTCGAAGGCGTATTCGCGGCTGCGAAAAGATGAATTTCAGGAGGATTGCACTGTGACCGGAAAATTGATCATGATTCGTCATGGACAAAGCATCTGGAACCTCGAGAATCTGTTCACCGGCTGGCACGATGTGGACCTGAGCGACCTGGGACGCCAAGAAGCCACCCAGGCGGGCACTGAATTGCTCGCCGAAAAGATCGAACCCCACATTGCCTTCACGTCGGTGCTGAAACGCGCGATCCGATCGCTGTGGCTGATTCTCGACGTTACGGATCGCATGTGGATACCGGTGGAGCGCAGCTGGCGGCTCAACGAGCGCCACTACGGGGCGCTGCAGGGACTCAATAAAGCGCAAACCGTCGAGCAGTTCGGCGAAGTGCAGGTCAAGATCTGGCGCCGCAGCTACGACATCCCGCCTCCGGCGTTGAGCCTCGATGACCCGCGCCATCCGCGCTTCGACCCGCGGTATGCCGATCTCGATCCCGCCCAGCTGCCGGCGTCGGAATCGCTGAAGGATACCCTGGCACGCGTCCTGCCTTACTGGGAATCCCGCATAGTCCCCGAACTGCGCGCCGGCAAGAACGTTCTGATCGTGGCGCACGGCAACTCGCTGCGCGCCTTGGTCAAGATGCTGGACATGATGTCGGAGCGCGACATCGTGGAATTCAACATCCCGACCGGCATTCCGATGTTGTACGAACTCGACGAACAGATCCAGCCCATCAGCCGCCGATTCCTGGGCGACCCCGCCGTTCTCGCGGCGGCCCAGGAAGCCGTTCGCCGCCAGACCGACAAGAAATAGTTTCCTGCCTTTCATACCCGCGCAGCGGGCCTATCGGTCGGGGTCGCGCAGCGACCCCGTAGATTCGGCGCGCAAGCGCCTATTCAAGTATCGGGGGCGATGGAAACCTTGATGCCGCTCAGGCTTTCCGTGAAATCCACCTGGCAGGACAATCTGGACGTCGCATCCCGATAATCCGGCAATTCCCTGAGGAGCTCCAATTCGTCGCTCTGCGGCTTCGGTAAGCGATCGACCCACTTCTCGTCGACGTAAACATGGCAAGTCGCGCACGAACACAGACCTCCACAAATCGCAGCGACACCGTAGTCGAGCTCGCGCAGAATCTCCATTATCTTCAAGCCGGGTTTTGCCTCGATCTCATGCTCTTTGCCATCACGGTCCACTACGATCATCCGCGCCATTGAACTCTCCGTTAAATACTCCCCGCATGGGGATCGTCGTCAGGGCGGCTAGTGTGCCGGAACTTACGGGGCGCGACTACCGGACGCGCTTTTCAGGCGAACGGCCAATTGCTCCGCGCGCGCCGTCACGTCGTCGCAGACCGTGCCCGGCCGCTGTTTTAGGTAAAGTTCACTCCACAGGAGACACACGTAGTCGTAGAGCCAGACGAAGAGCCGCAGGCGCGCCGATTCATCCGAAACCGCCGGCCGTTGCAGGTAGCTCGCCAAGAGATCCGCCGCAAACTGCGGACTCCCATCATTGTTCGCGATCCATCCCGCCAAGTCCCAGTAAGGATCCGAGACGTGCGCATACTCCCAGTCGAACAATAGGAGGCGTTCGCCCGTGGCCACGTTGAGACGGTGCAGATCGCTGTGACAGAGCACGGCCGCCGGCATGGGTTGGGCCGCCAGCAGCGTCAGGCGAGCGTCTGCCGCCGCCTGAAGCTCGGCGCATAGCCGCTCCGCGAGCGCCGCCGAATAGTGGGCAATCCAGGCTGCAGGGCTCATGGCGCGGGCCGGCTGCGGAATGCGCAGCGCGTGAACCCGGCGCAGCAGCTGCGCCATTGCATGGATGTTGTCAGGCTGCCGTATTTCCGCGGCCGTCCAGGCGCGGCTCGGCACCCAATCCGCCACCAGCACGCCCTCCGCCGGCTCGCAGCATTGGATCGCCGGTGCGACACCGGCGGCGGCTGCGCGTGCCCATACCTTGCACTCCCACTCCCGATCGAGGCCGAGCTCCTGCGCACCGGTCGTGGCCACACGCAACGAATACAGCCGCCCGGCCCGGGCGACTCGGCAGCTCTCATTGACGAGCCCCGAGGCCGACACATGGATGCTTACCGGGCCCTCGCCGGGCACCCACCGCAAAGCCAACTCCTCAAGCGACCTGCGCGACATGAGCGGCGGGGCCAGGAGCCTGTGTGAGTATTCTACGTGGCCGCGAGCGCGGCAGATTTCCCCTCAGTCGAGGCGGAGCCGACGAGGTTGGGTGTATACCCAATAAGGAGGCGACAACGACGAATGAGGGGAAATCTGCCCGCTCCCGAAGGGTTGGCTGGGAGAGGGGCGTCTGCGGCGTTGCGCGGCTTGCCCTGGAGCTTAGCCTAGGCCTGCGCCGCGCGCCTTGCAT
>JBKQSA010000045.1:0-60372 GCA_052143815.1 Steroidobacteraceae bacterium
ACGGAGGCGTCGTGATCTCTGAGGCCGGCAATGACCCGAAGGTTGCCGGGCTCGTGTATATCGCCGCATTCGCTCCTGACGCCGGCGAATCAGTGAACACCCTGATTTCGAATCCGGTGCCGGGTGCTCCGGTGCCGCCGATCCTGCCGCCTCAGGACGGGTTCCTGTTCCTCGACAAGGCGAAGTTTGCTGCGAGCTTCGCCGGAGATGTCGAGAAGACGAAGGCGGAGTTCATGGCGAACTCGCAGGTGCCGTGGGGCGTGGCCGCACTCGGTGGCGCGGTAAGCTCGCCCGCCTGGAGGACAAAGCCCAGCTGGTACCTCGTGACGACGGAAGACAAGATGATTCCGCCTGAGGCGCAGCGCGCGATGTCGAAGCGGGCGGGGTCAACGGTAGTCGAGGTCAAGGGCAGTCACGCGGTGTATGTTTCCCAACCCGCCGCAGTAGCCGCCCTGATCGAGAAGGCTGCCAAGGGGGTGAAGACGGCGACGAACTGAGGACAAAGTACGCGCGCCGGTACACCAGACGCTTTGGTGTGCCGGCGCCACTTCCTTTCCATCTACCGGTGGATCGCGTCAACGTCTACCGAAATCTACCGGTCGACTGACCACGGCCACGTAATTGCGCGATTTCCGTGCTGGAAAACGCTTCAGCGCCGACTATCAACAGCAGTATCTAGCGAAGATTCTCTGTGGCTATTGCGGATCGGGGCAAGTGGTGTTCCCCTCAAACTCTTGGAAATACAGGCGTTCGTATCATAGGGAAGTACGCCGGTAAGGCCAGTCGTGCGGATTGACGCGCCCCGGAGTTGCTGCGAGCATCTATCGCGCGACTGCTGCACCATCGCGGAGGTGATCGATGGCGACGCTCTCCCCAGACATTGATTATGCCGATCGAGGCAGTGGCCCGGCACTGCTGTTTGTGCCTGGCAGCTTCGGAACGGGCGCAGGTTGGCGGGCGGTCATCGACAACATCGGCGAGGGCTATCGTATCGTCAGTACGAGCTTGCTCGGGTACGGCGCGACTGCGGAACGCCGACCTTCTCATAATCCGCCTATGGCCGAGCAAGTTGAAGTACTCGATGAGATCTTCGATCGCATTGACGCGCCGGCGCACGTCGTAGGGCATTCATATGGCGGACTCGCCACCGTGGCTCACGCGATCTTGGGAAGACGCAAACCAGCGAGCCTGGTCCTCGTCGAAGCGAATCCCCTCGACATACTGCGTGCCGCCGGCGACCAGGCGCATTACGACATGTTCGGGGCCATGACCAAGGTCTACTTCGCGGTTCGAAGCCGGCAGGCCGGACGCGGCGCGCCATGTCATCGACTTCTACGCGGGGAGCGGCGCGTTCGATGCATTGCCCCAGAAGGTTCGGGATTACGTCGTCGCGACGACCGCGAGCAACATTTTCGACTGGGCTTCCGGCACGGCTTTTCGTCCTTCGCTCGCCGACTACAGCGCAATAGGTGTGCCTACGCTCGTGGTCCGCGGTGGAGACGGGCATCCGGCCATGCTTAGAACGGCAGAACTGCTCGCCGCACGCATTCCTCGCGCGACGTTGACGACCATCGAAGGGGGCCGCCACTTTTTACCAGCGACTCATGCGGCCGCTCTTGCGCACCTCATCGCAGCGCACGTCGCCAGCGTCAGCGTGCCTCCGTAGAACTGTTCGTGAGACGTCCGGCACCCGGGCACCAAACAGGGCGTGACGCGTCTATCAAAAAGTGCACGATTTTGGTACGCCATTTGTTCATTCCCGATACCTGCCGGTCGCCACCGGCGGCACCGGGTCAGTTAGCTGCATTCACGTCTATCGGGAACGGGGATAAAAAATGAGACACACGGTATTTACGTTATTGGGACTGGCGTTGCTTCCGTATGCGGTTCTGGGCAATCAAGCGCCTGTCTCTGTGTGCGTGGACGCGCTTGAACAGTTAGAAACGCTCCAGACGGTCGCTCCCGTATATAAGCTTACGGGAGGTCAGGCACGTCAATATTTAGCCGACGCGGACCGTCCCGCGGAGGTAGCTCGTCTAAAGACTATCGTCGCCGGATCGTGCAATGCGAAGCCCAAACATAGGCTGCGCGAGGAAGCTGAAGCGGAGCAGCTGCACCTCGTGCGCTCGCCAGGGTGCATGCAAGATCGCGACAGACTGTCGATGATGGAAAAGAAAGATGCACGCACGCCCGAAGATGATCTTGCAAGGACGCGCAAACGAGTCCTTGCGCAATGCCCCGACGTCGACCTTTCCGATATATGGCTCGTAGAATGGATCCCACCCCCCGTGCCCCCCAATGGGTGAGGTGATAAGCATGAGTTTGACAGCGGGTTGCCATTAAGCCGCCGTTCGCCGCTGGCAGGAACGGGTCATCATGACCCGTTGAACCTGCGTCGCCCGCGGTTTGGCGGCGATCGGGTAAACTCGAACCATTGCGCGATTGGATTACACCTCCCCACGTGTGCTCGAATCTAGTGCAGTTCGACGTCTGAACGTCCCCGCTACCTGCGTTCCGAACGGCAATCCAGCGCCAGATCCCTCCGCATGCCTCGTATGATAAAGTCAGCATCGGCGAACAACCGCCGCAATCGCTCGCATTATTGCGAAGGAATGCACATGAAATACGGACCTTTCTTGGTTATCGCGGTTCTATCTGCTTCGATCGGAATTGCCGGCGCGGATGAATTCAAGCCCCCACCAACGAAAGACGGTCTCTGGGAGACCCACAGTAAGCAGACCCAGCAAGGCAAGACTGTGTTTGATATGTCGGTCAAGATGTGTCAATCGAAAGAGCTCACGAAGTCGATGCAGTCGAGCGGAGAGGAGTTGAGGAAGAAGAATGCATGTACCTCCGCCGTCACCCAACCGTCACCTAACACGTATGTGGAGGAGAGCCATTGTGCCAAAGGGCCGAACGCCGGCTCGGTCACCAAGATCATCTACACTTATCAAGGCGATACCGCGTCTCATACGGAGATGCACACTAACGACGGCAAATCCGAAACAGTCATGATCATCGACGCCAAGTATCTGGGTAGCTGCCCGGCGGGCATGAAGCCTGGCGACGTGGTAACGGCCGACGGCAAAAAAATCTCCGGCGGAAGTTAAAAGGAGCGTCGCAGCATCTGACGGCCCACCGCTGCCGAAGCCTGATACCACTTCGCCCGACAGCGGCCAGTCACGACAGTCAACTTCGGGTCATCTTTACCCGCTCGCGGTCACCCGCTAAACCAACACTGTCAAATCGCAACATCGAGATCTGCCGGCCGAGGGGTAGTGCCGGGACATAATGTTCTGATCTCGTCCGTTGAGTCGGGGCTGGCAGAGGCATCGCGGCCGCGGTAGGCTCTCCCATGTTCATCAGCGGAGAGGCGGCAATGGCGATCAAACGTCCAACAAAAAGCCGGGGTACGCCATCACACAAACCGGTCGCGTCAGCCCCATTGCGCCGCGTCGATGTCAGGGCGCCGCAGCAGATGGTGCCGGGCGAGGTCTACGTAGGCTGGTTGTGTAAGAACCGATCGTGCGGGCGAGTCATCGCGATTGCGGCCACAGCACCGGGCGGCAAAGCGTTGACGGATTTCGATGACCGATTGACTGCGATCAAATGCCCTCATTGTGGGGATGAAAATCTGTACCGCTTGAGCGCTCTGAGCGAACAGAAATACACGCCGAAAAGTGTGGAAACCTGAGCTTGGGGCGACGATCTGGGGTGGTGGTGATGTCATATGCAGATGAGTCATGCGTCGTACTGTTGGATTCGCAGGTCATTCTGAAGTCTGTTCTGACGTGTCCCCATTGTGGTGCCACGACCGTGGAGACAATGCCGACGGATGCGTGCATCTACTTTCACGAGTGCGCGAGCTGCCATACGCTGCTGCGGCCGAAGCCAGGTGACTGTTGCGTCTTTTGTTCGTACGGGTCAGTGAAGTGCCCGCCGGTTCAGCAGGCGCATGGCTGTTGTGGTTCTGCTGGCGCTCGGTCCCAATCGTAGGTGACGGCACAGGAAGTGGGCGTTGATAATGCGGTGCTGCCGTTTTTGCTTGCATACGGCGGCGGAGTGTGAAGCTCGTTGGCGTTGGTGGTGCTATCCCGCCTAACAACAGTTCGAGCGATTGCGGGTCTGATGCGGTGGAGCGATCTTGCTGCAAGCCTGCGACCGGCGGCTCATTACGTCGCGCCGCCAAAGACGCACATGAAAATCTTCAAAAAAGCTGAGCATGGATCGGTAGCTTTCTGCGGTGATCCATTCGGTTATGGTTCCCGCCTGATCGAAAAAAAGGCGACAGTGGGTTGGAGTTGGGCGGTGGCGATCGTCACCGCCCAACGAACCGACTAGCCTTGAAGCCCATGCTGGGCTGTGGAGCTAACAACTCGGTCAGCCGAACGAGATGTTGAGTTTTCGGCCGCCCCACCATGGGACGGCGACATCGGTATTTTGAAAGCCGGCGGCGAGCAACAAGGGACTATGAGCGCGTTTGCCAAAGGCGACCTCGACGGTATTGCCGGTAATGGTAACAAGGGCTTGCGCTTCGATAAAGTCGCGGAACAGGTGACTCGATTCCGCGGTGGTGTATTCCTTGCCGATTTTTGCTCCGAGCAGGCGATAGAGGGAGCTGGCCATGAGGGTCAACTGCAGATCGCAATTGATTTTGAGCGCCACGGCCGAAGACAGTGCGTCGATGTGGAAGAAGTCGACGCTGTCGGCGATGCTATTTTCGATGAGCATGCGGCGGGCGTAGAACTCGATGAGGCTCGGGGCCGAGCGGCGCAGTTGATTGGTGAGGAGCAACGTTGGCTTTTCATGGCCGAAGTCGGTGATCGCGATTTGCCGGATTGGCCCCTCGTAGTCATCGAGCGTGATGCGCTGATCGAGGATTTTCGGGAAGCGGAACTGGCGAGCCACATTACTGAGCTCGATCTTGCGCCATGCGCTTTTGGGTTCGCGCAGCCCCTCAATGATCTTCTCGGTGCGCCGCCGTAGAGTGATGAAGTTGATTTTCTGCTGATTAAGCGTGCTCAAGTTCCCGTAGGTGGTGAGCTTTGAGTCGAAGATCAACTCCTTCGGCAGCGCCCCGGTGCGTGCCTTCCAGAACTCGACGAAGCGCAGGATTTCATCGTTCTGCTCGTCCTTGCGCAGATCCGCGTTGGCATAGCAGAACATCTGCTGCTGCGCATCCTGGGCGAGGAAGGCCAAGATGCCCTTTTGCCGGCGACTGCGCTTGGAGACGTAGTGTTTTTCCATGAGCGCATCCTCCCCGTGAAAGGGGATGGTATGGAAGTCGAGGTGAAAGGACTCCCCGCGCGGGATGCCGACGGTGCCCAAGGCATCGAACCAGTGCTGCATGAGCTTCGGATAGCAGCGCGGTTCGATGCGACAGCTGTATTCGGTGAGGAAGGAGCGCTTCGGGATGGCATTTAGGCCGGCAAAGAGCGCCAGGCCCTCATCGAAGACGCTCGGCATCACGTGCCGATGCCGGGCACGCCCGAAGAGCTTTAACGCGAGCAAGGAGCGTATCGCGTGGACGGCCGGGATCTGCAAGGTGCCGGGCAGCGGCACGCGCCCGATGACCGCCTCGAAGCGCAGCGCGACCAAGAACGGGATAAACAAGAACAGTCCGCCGAACTCGGTGCGAAAGTGCCGCGGCTCGAGACTGAAGGCGCGCGCATCCGCCACGGGCGCCGTCTCCACGCGCCCATCCGCCGTCCGTTCCTCATCGGCGCGGCGCGGCAATTTGGCGAAGCCGTGGGTCTTGAGGACCTTCCAGATCGCCGGTGCGCTCAAGCGCTGATCCTTCTCCTCGAGCGCGCGCTGGATATCGTAGATCGAGCAGTTCTGCTTGCGCAGCGCAATCACCCGCTCATGCAGCGCCGGCGTCTTTTTCGAAGCCGCGGCCGCCGCCCGCAGCGCATGCCGGTTTGGCAAGAAGAACGGTACCGAGGGGTCCTGACGGAACTGATGACACAGCAGGCGGAAGCTGCCCGGAGTGTAGTTGAACCGGGCGGCGACGTCTTTGCCGGGGATTTTATCGACGTAGAAGGCGCGCAGCGCCTCGTATTGGCGGTGCAGGGCGTTGACGGGGCTCAAGAAGGCGTCAACGAGGGGATCCTCTGTATTAGTCAATGGCGTTTATTCATAAACGTATCTCCACTGAGTCAATATTATGGCACATTCCAATCTAAATGCAATAAATACATGCAAATACGCAATAATATTGCAGGCTCTCCGGAGCCAATACAGATTAATAAAGTGGGGCTATGTTTATCGATTAACTGAGACACTAACCGACGAGGAGAAGACGTTCTCCTCGACAGCGGTCAAACGCAGGGAATCTGCCGGTTTTTTCGGCTCAGAGTCGGCGTGGTGTTAACGTATGACCTAACATGGTCATCAAGGCTAGGGACCTTGGGCAATGACAATCGGACGCAGCTCGTGGTTCTTCGAATTGTATACCGCGAACAATTCGGCCCGGTCGACCTTGGTCACCGCATCCGCGATCGCCTTGTGAATGCAGCTCTGCACGCGACTCCTGGAGGCCAGGGAGTCGTCTTCAGGACGGCAGACTGCGACCGCCGCACTCCAGATCCGACGGTAAAGCGCGGCCGCACCCTGCGGATTCGATAAGTTGAGATCCCCGAACTTTACAACGGCCTGAGGCGCGTCGCTTTCGTCGGCAGCGATAGACATCGCGCCCCAGCTTAAGGTAAGGACGCCAAAGATCGCGGTTGAGATCAGACGGGACAGGTTGGTCGAAGTGATCAGAGTATTCATAGCGGTCTCCTGGGTATCGAGTAAAGTATTCAAGGTGTCCGGTTGTTTCGTCCGTCGGGTTTTGTCCTCGCCCGCCTTGAAGCAACAGTGCTCTCTGCGTCCGCGGGAGTCCTGATGGGGATATGAAAGTGGTCTAGGGATTCTCTGAGCTTGGAGGCAAGCATCCGTTGCGGGTCTCGGCCGCGGCAAGGCGTATAATTTGCAAGCGCGTCGAGAAAGCCGATCGAATAGCAAAAACCTTCGCTTATTCATTGAGTTGCGATGTCACCCAGTTCAGCCGGTCGTTCCTCACTTCGGATCGCTGACTTGCGTGTGGATCCGACGCTGGATGAGATTTGCAAAGAAGGTCACACGATCAAGCTCGAACCCAAGTCGATGCAACTGCTGATTTGCCTCGCAGAGCGGGCAGGCGAGGTACTGAGCGTCGACGAACTGCTGGATCTGGTCTGGAAAAACGTGGTCGTCAGCCCCGATTCCGTGTACGCCGCCGTGGCCGCCCTTCGGCGCACCCTTGGCGATGATCCAAAAAGCCCTAGATACATCGCCAATGTCGCACGTCGAGGCTATCGACTCATTGCGCCTGTGTCGCGGTGGGTGGACCCGCCGACCGAATCAACTTCCAATCCGATCGTGGCCCCGGCACCAAGCGACAAGCCGTCGATCGCAGTCATCCCGTTCCTCAACTTGAGCGGCGATCCGGGACAGGAATACTTCAGCGACGGCGTCACCGAGGACATCATTACCGAGCTCTCGCGCTGGCGGCGTATTTCAGTACGTTCCCGCTCGGCCTCGTTTCGTTATCGCGGCGCCGCAGTCGATATGAAGCAGGTCGCTCGCGAATTAGACGTTCGTTTTGTGGTTGAAGGTAGTGTCCGGCGCATGGGCGAACGTATCCGTATCAGCGCCCAATTGATCGACGCAGCCACTGGCAGCCATATCTGGAGCGAAAAATTCGACCGAGGGCTGGACGAGATCTTCTCCGTCCAGGATCGGGTGGTACAAACGATCGTCAGCACGCTCGTCGGTCGCGTAGAAGCCTCTGATACCGAGCGAGCGCGTCGCAAGCCGCCGCTGAGTCTGGCTGCGTACGAGTGTGTATTGAAGGCCAATTCATTGTCCTGGGACGATCCGGAGGGCGGAGCGGAGGCCACGCGACTGGTCGAGAAAGCGATCGAACTTGACCCCGGCTATGCACTAGCACACGCGGTACTGGCGGCGCTGTCCTACTCACAATGGGACGACGGCCCGAGAAGCTCAGCTGCCGCATTGGAAAGGGGATACGTTCTCGCAATGCGGGCTGTCGAACTCGACGCCGCCGAGAGCACCTGCCAAGCGATCCTCGGCCACGCCTGCGTGCTTCGACGCTCTTTCGAGCTGGCCGTGCAATACGCCCGGCGGGCTGTCGAGATCAATCCAAACAGCCAATGGAACGCAGCCGATCTGGGATCCATTCTGGTTTATGCTGGTGAGCCGGAAGAGGCCCTGACTTGGTTCGCAAGGTCTCGAGAGATCGACCCATACTTCGATCAGGCGTGGTGCTGGCGCTCCGCTGGCCTGGCATGCATGAGCCTGGGTCGATACGCGGATGCCCTGTCGATGCTCAACCGCGCGAGGCTTCGCACCTATTTCCATGCAGCGCTGATCGCCGGATGTCACGCCAAGCTGGGCGACATGCATCGTGCCGGAGCCAGCGCTATAGAATGTCTATCCATGAAACCAGACTTCTCGATTACGCACTTCATGAGTAAGTTGCCGCTCAAGAATCCGGCAGATGCCGACCAGCTTGCCTCATCCCTGCGTCTAGCCGGCCTGCCGGAATAATGTCCGTCACGCAGTCGGCCAGCAATGTCGTCGAGCCAGCCTGGGTAGGCGAGATTCTGCATTTCTGGTTTGACGAGATGGAAGCAGCTCAATGGTTCGCAAAGAGCGAAGCCATCGATGCGCAGATACGCGGTCGCTTCCTTGCGCTGTACCGACGAGTCGTGGCAGGCGATGGATCCATCGCAACGATGCAACGCCCGCTGCTGGCAGCCGTCATTGTCTTAGATCAATTCTCACGCAACCTGTTCCGTGGCACGCCACGTGCTTTCGCGGCCGATCCTATCGCGCGCGAGCGATCCAGAGTCGCAGTCAAGCAGCGCTTCGACGACGGCATGAATAAACAGGAGCGGCTGTTTCTGTATATGCCGTTCGAGCACAGCGAGGATCGCAAAGATCAAGCGCTTGCAGTCGAACTGATCGCGCGCCTCGGCAATGAGGAGTGGACGCGTGATGCGATCGCACACAAAACGATCATCGATCAATTCGGCCGCTTTCCGCATCGTAACGCAATACTCAACCGACATTCGTCGCAAGACGAGGTCACGTTCCTGCAGAAACCCCAAGCGTGGTGGTTCTGATAAGCGAGAAATTGGTTAGTAACGCAGGCGCTTCCGCCTGCGTTACGGCCGCCCGCGTCTGCAGCCAATAGACGTATAGACGACGCACACCGCGATCGGCGCCAGCAACCCGATGATCCTCTTCTTGCGAGGCTAGCGCGATCGCGCCAGGATTCCGCCGATGCCGATGACCACGGCCGTCGACAGCCATTTGAAACTCAAAAGTTGCCCCGCCTCGGCGATGCCGCGGCGAGCCAGTTGCCACGCCGCCACACAGACCATGACATAGAGCGCAGCCGATGTCAGCGTCGCTAGCCCCGAGGGAGGAAACCGCGGGGACGTGCTGATGCCGATCAGCAGGTCTCGGATCTATTGGGATCTGAACGTCGGCAGAAACCATTGAGGCGAAGATAGTCGGGACTATCGGGCGGGGTACTGTTCCTCCTCCACGAGCCCCAACGCGGGCTTACCCTGGTGGCTGTCGCTATGCTCTTGCTGCTTGCGGTTGCTATTCGCAACTCGTGGGCTATCGCCATCGATGTCGTCTCTACGCATCCTGACCGACATTTGCGTCAGCGTGACCCACGATGTTCGCGCGGGTTACTTTCGAGTGACCGCTGTGAAGGGGCAATCTTCACCCGCGATTTGGCGGTCGGTGGCTGCGCCGCAGGCGGTACCCGGCCAATTCCTGTCGATCGGGTCGCAATAACGCCGGCCACAAAGCGGCCGTTCGTTGAGTGCGGTAAGCTAACGCCGGCGTCGACGCTTCATTCCTTCTCGGTTACCAACGCCGTGAGTCAGCGGGCGATGACGAACCGGTGTGGTTGGCGATTTAGGGGGAGTTTCTGGTCGGTCTCTCGAGAGGATGCGTTTGAGAATGCCCGACGAATCAGCAAATCGGCCAAGATCGCTCTTCCGGATAAAAATGACCGTTCTAATTATCGCGTTTCTGGGCAGTTGGGTTGCCATTGCGTTTCATCTCGTTCGCGATATTAACGAACTGAGAATCTTCGGATTAATGATGTTATGCGCATACTCTACGCGTTTTGTGCATTGTGAAGTTTGCCATTCCAGCATTTACTACCGCAGGGGCGGCGTTCGAAAGCTGTTTTGGCCCTCCGACTCTTATGGTTTCATTTGGGCCGGCAGCTGCCCGTGCTGTGGGCTGAAGCGCCTATGACGCCGCCCCCACCGACTCCGCGCGCACTGTGGAATCCGGTATTTCGGACGGGCCGCTTCGGAGCGGAGAATCGGGCAAATCCCGGCCAAAACCAGTCGATCCGTCGCCCCAAATAGTCGCCCGGAAGCCGACGTTCACTTTCTGATATAAGGTGGGGCCTTCGATGGCTGCCAATCACTTATCGTGGATATCTTGTATAGCAGTGCCGATACTGGTCGGCCTGGTGGGATGTTCGCGTTCGCAAGACGATTCTTCGGCCCACGCACCTGATTCTGCGGTGACGCCCGCTATCAACCGCGTTGATTTGTTTCGGCAGTATGACCCCGCCTCGCTTGTTGAGGTGACGAAGTTTTCTGGTCTTCCAGAAGGGCTAAGAACCTTGATACGAGTTGGCAACGTAACGGAAGACCATGTGCTTTCCGACGATGATCCTGGGGGGGCCGCATATTTGTAGCGGGAGGCGTGAGCACGACGAGCGCTCTTGTTGGCTATCAAGTAGGCGATTATCTGCCGGTAATTCGAGCGACCGCGTATGTATATTCAGGAGGCGAATGGAAGGTGGCAAAGGTATGGCAAAAAGACGTTGGATATCCGCGGACGTTTGGCGACCTTCTATTCATCACAAAATATTTGTCGAAACATTCATCGGATGATCGGAATGACGGCACGCCATAACTATTGACCGTAACCAACGGTGATGATTTTCCTGCTCCTCGCTGAGATTGCGTCGCCCGACAGGCGACGTTCATTTTGTGGGGCGGGTGTCACACCTTCATCTGATGCCTAGGTAAGATTGAATGTCGGCCACCTTGAGAGGTAAGGCGCAGCCACCGTTCGGCACGGCCCAGAATCCCCAGATGCACTGGAACCGCACTTTCGCTGCGAATTTGATCCGTATACGATTGCACGCTTGTGAGGCGATGCAACTGCAAAGCCAAGCGCCTATCGACCATATTTGTACCTTGCTAGTACCGTGGTCTATTCTGGCGATTCGCTTCGGGCGTAGTCTTCAGTTCTAGCCGTCAAGGGGCTCGCACCATGTTCCATCGCGTACGCACTTGGGGTATCTGGCTTTCCAGCACTTTGTTTTTCGCTGCCGCCGCCTGCGCGGCGCCTAGCATGTCCACTGAAAACACCACGGCGCTGTTGCAGAAGGCGGTCAACGGCGATTGGCGCTCAGCAGAGCACAGGGAGCGCGACCGCTACCGTCACCCGGTCGGTACGCTGCAGTTCTTTGGGATCCAGCAGGACATGACGGTGATCGAGCTGGAGCCCGGCGGCGGCTGGTATACCGAAATCCTGGCTCCATTCCTGTACGAAAACGGTCACCTGATCGAGGCCGGGCCGCCGAAGTTCGAGCAGAAGATCAAGGCCAATCCGGCAGTTTTCGGGCACATCGTCAAGGTCATCCCTTTTGCGCCACCGCTCGATGGGGCGCTGGGCGCACCGAATTCCGCCGACATGGTGCTCACGTTCCGCAGTGCCCATGATTGGCTCAACCACAGCCCGGCGACGCTGGACGCCGTGTTTAAAGCGGTGTTCGACGTGCTCAAACCCGGCGGCACATTCGGCGTCGTTGAACATCGAGCCAAGCCGTTCGCCGATGCCGTACAAAGTTCGAAACAACTGCATCGCATTCCCGAGGATTACCTGATCGCGTTGGGTCTGCAGACCGGCTTCCGGCTGCAGGGGGTGTCGGAAATAAACGCGAATCCGCAGGACTCAGAAATCGTTAACGTACACCGCCTGCCACCGGATTTGGTCGGGCCAAAGAGCGAGCGCGCCAGGATGAAGGCGATCGGCGAGTCCGATCGGATGACGCTGCGGTTTGAGAAGCCTTGAGACCTATTCTTGTTGATCCGCTGCTCAATCCTCTGCCAGAATCATCGACAATGGTCCTGACACATTCTCAAGCACAGGCATTTTACGACCGCTTCGGGAAGCGACAGGATTCGCGGGCGTTAACGTGACCTTAGCGAGCCAGCAGTGGGGTGCAGCGGGCTGGACACAGAAGCTGCACGCTGCCGTGAGCGTAGCTGGCGACCACTTCTCGGGGCCGCTCGAATCACCGTATGAGCCGTGGCATTATTCGTACGCGCCCAGGGCTGATACGTCGGATAGATCTCGCTGACACCTCGAAAGGACTCAGCGGTTCTAGCTCGGACGCCCACCTTTAGGGACCCTCGCCTGCTGAAGGCACAATGGCGGCGCCTGCCCTCTCGACCTCCTCCTCTCGCTCCCTTCAATGCCTGCCGTACTGATCGAGTATCTTCACCAGCACGATGTCGAACGGCCAGTATCGAGAGGCGAATCAGTCGCCTGCCGGCCAACTCCGGAAATCGAGTGTGCCAGAATGGCTGGCGAATAGCGGTCATTCGCGACGGGAGCAATACATGCGGCGTCAATTCACTTTCGCTTCGATTGCCAGCATCGCGCTTCTGATGATCGCGTGCACGTGCCAGGCCGCCGAGGCACTTTCTGCAGATGTCTCGTGGATGCTGAGTTACGCAGGTCGTTCGACGAACGCGCTCATCTGGGATCAGCGAATCAATGACGTCGTCGAAGACTCGCTACCACCGACCCTTTCAGGTACGGTTCTCGACAGTCTGCGAGGGCCACCCAACCCCGTCTTCGTTGTCGGATCCACCGTCTCAGCGTCTGCGTGCGTCGCACATTCCTGTCCGGACAAGGGATTCTTTTGGATCGATACGGCCAATGGAACCGCATTTGGCGCGAGCGCTTCCCTGTGGGGCTGCGATGGGGGCGCCGATGTCGGCCTCCGGTGCGAACTCCTGTTGGGTTCGCGACCGATTACATCATTCCAGAGCATTCCCGCTTCAGGTAAGCAAGCACTGATGGATTGGATGAATGAAAATGGCATCCGCGTGAGGGCGGTTCGATTCATAGACGCAGCAAACGAGACCACGGAATTGGATCCAGCGGATTTTCGCCTGACGGAGCGTTTTCACCCGCCTTCGACGGGCCCGAGTTTTGATTGTCAAATGGCGCATACAAAGGTCGAAACGGCGATCTGCGGAAATCCAACACTGGCCAAACTCGATCTTGAATTGGCGGATTTGTACGGGCAAATGCGCGTGAGCTATGCCACCGTCGGGCATCGAGACCAACTGAGAGACCTACAACGCGCATGGTTGGCGCGTAGAAGAGCCGCGTGTCCCGCCGAGCCCAATCAGGTAATGTGTCTGCAAGCGGAGTATCGACGTCAGCATCACGTCTTAGAGACTTGGGTGCCTACTCAGGAAAAGCTGAAGAAATAGGGAATGGCGCGACCGCTTCCGGCGGAGCGGGACGGGGGGCCGCAGGCGGGCCAATTCCGGGCGGTGAGAGTATTGAAGTGATTTGCCCGCAAGCGGTCGCTCGTGGCCTGCGATTGGCTAATCCATAACTCTGGGGTGGAAATGCGTGACGAGGCAATGCGTCGTGGTCGCAGGGCACTGCGCCTCCGGACGCGCTTCGATGAGTTCAAAATGTCGTGCACAGACCAACAAATTCGGTTTGGACTGTTGCCCGACACCC
This sequence comes from Steroidobacteraceae bacterium, assembly GCA_052143815.1. GTDB lineage: Bacteria > Pseudomonadota > Gammaproteobacteria > Steroidobacterales > Steroidobacteraceae > Bog-1198. Next base: position 13,870 of record JBKQSA010000045.1, read on the forward strand.
ATCGGTCACGAGCCGCTCACCATCGCCGTAGAACCGAAGAGAAATCTATTTTCTCTTCATGTTCAATCACTTGCGATCACTCAACACGATCTGGACCGAAGGTTGGCACGGCGCTCGCTATATAGATCTTCGAGCAGATGCTCAAACGCTAATCGAAACCATACCCTTTAGTTACTTTAGGAGAACTGTCATGCCAACTATCGAAGACTTGCCCCGCAACGATGAGATGGATTCCGACGCCATGGCCGCGACACTGGGCGGCAGGATGAAGATTAAGGGCGCCCCCGTGCAGGTGGTGTACCCAAAGAGCATCAACCCCGTCGGCCCATGGAACGATTCTCTGACCCAGGACATACTGGATGCTTCTTTAGCTGAATCTGAATCTGAATGATTGAGGCCGGTGGGTAATTGCCGGACTTGTGGGTGACCAACAAGCAACTCAACTTCGTCCAGCATGTGAAGTCGATGTTGAAGATGCAAGGCCGTGCCGCTGTAGTGGTGCCTGACAATGTTCTCTTTGAGGGCGGGGCTGGCGAGAAGGTTCGGCGCAAGCTCTTGCAGGAATGCGAGGTACACACCCTCTTACGCCTACCCACTGGCATCTTCTACGCACAAGGCGTGAAGGCTAATGTGATCTTCTTCGATCGAAAGCCGGGCGCGAACGGTACACTAAAATTCGCGTCGCAAAATCGACTGTCGAAGCATCAACAAAAAGTTCGCTCCACTGCTCCGCGCGGGTCGATGGGGCGCCGCGAAGGTGGGCCACGTCGAATCACCGGCACGAGGGTCGCCTACCGGCCAGTAGTGGTCCTTTAGCAACCTAGATCGATAGCTGGATAGCAGCCGTTTGGACCCGGAACGCGAAACCGATGGATTGCAGGATTCCGGTCAACTCCGCGGCGCCTCCACACGGAACGCCAATGCGCATACACTCCGTCGCGCGAGCCCCGTAGGAGTATCAATCAATGGGAGTCAGATCCCTGCGCGTTGCAGCCGTGCAGATGGTGTCCGTGAACGGCGATCGCCGAACCAACCTGGAACGTGCCGGCTACTGGGTGCAGCAGTCCTCCGATGCGGGCGCGAAACTCATAGTCCTCCCTGAATTGTTCTCTGGGGGCTATTGGCTCAGTGAACAGGCATGGGATACAGCAGAGCCCCAGGACGGACCCACCGAGGCCTGGCTGCGGGAGACCGCTCAGCGGCTTGGTGTCTACCTGGGCGGCACTTACCTTCAAGCGAGCGGCGAGGACTTCTTCAATATCTTCGCACTGGCCACACCCGAAGGAGCCATTGCGGGCCGTGTTCCAAAGCAACAGCCCGGTTCAGTTGAAACTTATCTGTTTCGTGGGCAGAAAAGCTCGCACATCATCGACACGAATATCGGACGAGTGGGCGTGGGTATCTGCTATGACAACGTCTTCCGATTCATTGCGGACGCGATGATTGCGGGCAACGCGGACATCGCAGTGATGCCGTTCTCCGCGCCGACGCCGCAGCAGACCTGGTACTACGGCCCCAGGCAGGCAGCGGCTTTTCTCGCCTCGTATCGGCATGGCGCGCAGAACTACGCACGCATGCTTGGCATTCCGGCGGTGCAGGTCAACAAGAGTGGCCCCTGGAAGAGTCCTCTGCCCGCGTGCTTTCCCTCCCAGGACACTCGGTATGGCGGACAATCAGAGATTGCCGATAGTAACGGCGATATTGTCGCGGAGCTTGCGGATCAAGAGGCCTTCATCGTGGGCGATGTCGCGCTCAATTCCGCACGCAAGATCCACACTCTCGGCGAGGAGCACACGCGATACGGTCGCTGGATCTCGCCAGTGCCACTGGAGTTCAGGTTCTATCGGTTCATTGAAAGCCTTGGGACGCGTTCGTACCGCGCGAGCCGCCGCAGGCGCGCAAAGGCCCTGGCCATAACCGGCCGGTGAACGCACTGAACTGATTGCCACTAAGCGGTCGCTCGTAGCTTACGGTAGGCTGGCCAGGCGGAGAGCCAAATTGACGACGCGAACTTTCCATTTCTGGCCCTAATCGGAATACTTCGCCCTTAAAACGAGACGCATCACTCTCATGAAGTCGAAGTTTCTGTGGGGCGGCGCGGCGCTGCTATTTTTGCTCGGCGTGCTGCCGGTGTCGCAATATTTACTGCCCTTGAGGATTCGCACGGTCATAGCTCAGGGCGTTGGACCGCTTTTGCTTCGCCGAGGACATCCGATGCCTCGCACCTGGCCAATGTTGGCTGGTGTCAAACCACATTTCCTCACCGGCATCACTAACGGGCGAGACCTTTGGCCCTGCTTTTCGCCGGATGGAATGTGGGTGCTGTTCAGCCGTATGGCCGATGGACACAATTGGGAACTAGTTCGTGTTCCTGTCTCTGGAGGCCCAACAGAAAAGCTGATGCGGTCGCAGGCTTTGATCTCCGCGACGCGCGCAAGCTGGTCGCCCAATAACAACCTGATAGCTTTTACCGGCATATCCGCGCCAGGCATTGCAGCGATATGGATCGTCAACGGCGACGGTACAGCTGCGCATGCCCTGAATGCGTCGGGTTTATCGGACCAAATGTTCTATCCATCGTGGTATCCCGATGGCAGTCGGCTGGCGGCGATGGATGGTCGTAATCTGGTTATTAAGCGCTTCGACCTCGCAGGCGGCGGAGCGGTGACTATCACGGATCAGGCGAAAGTATTGACCGGTAAGCCGAGCGTTTCTCCCGATGGGAAGTGGATTGCGTTCGCAGGCCAGCGCAACGCCGGCCAGCCTTACGATCAGGAGCAAAATGTGATCTGGTTGGTTAGCGAGGGCGGCGTTCTCAGCACACTCGAAGCCATTCCCGTGCAGGGTCGATCTCCGGCTTGGTCGCCTGACGGCGCGCGTCTAGCATTCGAATCCGACCGTGGTAGCGACGAGGGCCGCTACGCTGTGTTTGTCATTGGCCGAGATGGTAGGGGTTTGACTCAGGTTACCGATTACAAGTTGAACGCGACACATCCAGCCTGGTCTCCGGACGGAAGACGCATGGTATTCGATGCGGAGGACCCAAAAATCAAAAATGTATTCGGTATCGCGATCATCGACACTCCCATCGTTAAGTAGCAACAACCGCCGCTGACCATGCGCGCTTCTTTCGAGGACGGAAAGCTCCGGGTGCAATTCGCCGATGACCGGACTTATCCCCTCATCCTCCGAGATGGCGCGCTCTATATGCTTAACCCCACCGACCAGACGTATAAGATCCTTGATAAGGCCGCGATGGCGAAGCTAGCCGCCAATGACGCGGCAGTCCGCAAACGGTCCGAGGAAAACATGGAAAAGTTGATGCCTGCGCAACGGGCCATGATGCAGCCGGTCCTTGACGTGCAAGCGCAAAAGCTCGTGGAAGAAAGGCAGCCCCTGGATCTTCGCCCAACTAATCGGCATGAAATCATTGGCGATCACCGCTGTGTTGTTTGGGAGTATTACCTCGAAGGCGACAAGCGAGCGGAAGCGTGCGTAGCGTCCCCGTCGGTCTCGGCTCGTTCAAAATTCAGCCTTTTCTAAAGCCTTTTCATTTTCTGGCTACCTCTGCACATGGAGTTTTTCAACAGAATAGGCCAACTCCGGTCCGTGAGGGTGCCGAAATGGCCGCCGCTTAGCGCAGATGCTCCCCGAGTGGATTACTCACCTTACCGCCGCTCGTGGCCTTGAGAGTAACGACCTTCGACGTCCCGACGAGTTGTTGCTTGGTCGTCATCTGCTGGGCGCTGGCCGGCGTCAATTATTTCTTCCGCTGGCGACTTTCATTCTTGCCGGTCTTGAGCCTTCATCATTGGTCCGCCATCGCGCAGTCTGACGCCAAGGGCGTCAGAAGCTCCGTTTCCGAGTTTTTCTGAGCATTGCACCGTTGATCGAACGCCGCAGATCGTCCAGGAGCGGCGTTCTGTTGCCACCCGCCACCTCAGCATCCCGCGTTTGAGCCGGTTGTCGCATCTTGGTCATGCCTCCGCCGGTGGCGCCGGGTTGCGTTTGGTTGACGCCGCACGGGCGCGTTCTTCGGCGACTTCGGAGCGTAGACTCGGACCGAGGAACTCCAAGACGACGGCGTGGTGCACAACCCGATCGATGGCCGCTGCGGTGGTCATCGGATCTTTGAAGATCTGGTCCCATTTCGAGAACACCAGGTTCGAGGTGATCATCACGCTCTTGCGTTCATAGCGTTCGGCCAGCAGCGCGAACAGCACTTCCATTTCCGTCCGGTCGTGCTGAACGTAGCCGATGTCATCGAGGGCGATGCACTCAAAGTTGTCGAGCCGTTTTAGCTCGCGGGCGAGGCGCAGGTTCTTCTTCGCCTCGAGAAGGCGCTCAACGAGCTGCGCCACTGGGGTAAATAGAACCGGGTGTCCGGCTTCGACCAGAGCCCGGGCCAGGGCCGCCATGACGTGCGATTTTCCCGTCCCGGGTCGGCCGATGAGACACACGTTGGTTGCGCCGGCGAGGAACTCGCCGCGCAGCAGTTCGCGGATCTTCCCGCGCAGCGGTGCCTCGTAGCGGTTCAGATCGAGGGTCGCCACTGACTTATCGCGCGGCAACTTCGCGTCATGCAGCAAGCGGGTGATGCGCCGGTCGGCGCGATCCTCGGCTTCCTGGGTGACCAGTTCGGCGAGATAGCGAACGTGGCTCCAGCCCTCGGCGGCCGCGCGCTCCGCCAGCTCGATATATTGCTCGAGGAACGAGGGGAGCCGCAGCGCCTTCAGACGCAACTCCAGTGTTTCATCCCGTGCGATCGTCGCGCCGCTCATGCGCACACCGCCGCGGTGCTTTCGCCCAGGAGCCGGTCATAGACGGCAAGATCGGGCGGCGTAAAGTTCAGATACGGCCGACTTTCCTCGGCTCGCGGACCGCGCACCTCGGCGCGCACCGTTTCGTAGGTGGGCGCGATCGCGGCGGCCAACAACGAGGCCAACACCGCGCGTACGCGTTCCTCTCCGTCGCTCGCCGCCAGATGCAAGATCCGCACGTAATCGAGGTCCGCCTGGTCGGCGCCCTCGACCACGAGTGCATCATAAGTGCGGCGGAACTCCAGGCTCGGGAACAGGGCCTCGCGGAACACGTAGCGCCGGAACGCACCGGGCTTTCGTACCAGGGAGTGGATGATGTGCCGATAATCGATCCGATGTGGCTTTTTGCCGATCAGTCGATCCATGAGCGCGACGCGCTCGCCGCGGTGATGCAGCTCCACGATGTCGGCGTGCAGCCGCACCCGCAGCCGATGTCCGATCAGGCGCGAGGACACCGAGTAGGAGTGCTTCAGCACACGCACCGCGCTGGCGCGCGATACCGTGGCGTAGGACTCTCGATACGACGGCAATGGGCGCACCGGCAGCGGCCGCAGATGCCCCCGTTCTTCCTCGATCCGTGCGGTTCGGGTCGCGTTGCGTGACTGCACGCAACTGTCGAGGAAGCCTTCGTACGCCTCGCGTGAGGCGAACGCCCGCGATCCGCGCAGCCGCAGTCGCTGGTCGATGCAGTTCTTCAGCCGACCGTTCGCCGACTCGACATCGCCGTTCTCATGCGCATTGCCGGGGAAGTTGCGCGAGGCACGCAGACCGTAATGATCAATCAGTTCGCGGTAGCGCTCGGTAAAATCCCGGCCGCGGCTATCCGCCAGCTCGTGGGTTGCCGCCGACAAGTTGTCGGTGCGGTGCTCGATCGGCACGCCGCCGAGACGCCAAAAGGCCGTTTGCATGCCGGCGCTCAATGCCTCAAAGCTCTCGCTCGGGCAGATCGACACCGACTCCCAGTTCGAGTACGTCAACACGAAGTGATACAGCAAATGCGCGAACGGCTCCCCGGCGATCACGACTTCGAGCTCGCGCATGTCGGTAAAATCCGATTGCCCTTGTTCTCCGGGCACATGCGTTTGCGGAAAGAACACTTCGCAGTTCGGCCCCGCCTTCAAACGCCACGCCAAGAACCGCCGCTGCAGCGTGCGCAGCTGCCCGGCGCTGAACCGCCCGGCATCGCGCCGGTTCATCTCCTCCCACACGGTTTTGGCTTGCAATCCGCCATCCTGCTTCAACAACGCCTCGATCTCCGACCACACATCGGCAAATGGATCCGACCGCGTTCGCCACGTGTGCGGCGCCTTCGCCTCCGAGGGGGTCCCACCGGATCGCACGTATTTGCGCGCCGTCCGCTCGCTCATCCCGGCTTTTGCCGCCGCGGTCACCTGGGATAATCCTTGTTTTAACAATGACATGAGTAACCTCACCTGTTCGTCTGTAACCACGCCACCCCCTTCGTTGATGGGGCAGCGTAAACCAGACCTCTGATGAGGCTCGAAAACCGGCAGTTCTAATTGTCGCCGGTCAGGGCGCAGATCGGCGTCGATGTCGCGAATAAGGTAACCGCAGCGGCGACGAGCAGCGTCTTGTTCATGGCAATTCCCCTTGCTTCAGGTTCAGCGCTTAAGTTGTGTGGATCTCCCCTGTTCGCGTGCGATGTTCGCAGGCAGTCCGCGATCCGTCCACCAACGACCCGCCCGGTAGCTGCCATTCACGATGCGATTGCCGACTGGGTCAGCCGGTTCTGATTGGCTTTGTCGGCTGATTTCACCTCAATGTGTCGGCATCGTTCCCTTCATAAGCCGATCGCTTGCAGTTTCCGTCAGTCAATAGCGCGATCCTTAGTTTCTGGCAAGACAATCAGCGCAACGAGCGCTGTGGCCAAAGCGAGCCCGACCGGATACCAAAGACCTGCATAGATGTTGCCCGCGTATATCACCAATGCAGAGGCAACGAAGGGTAGGAAGCCGCCGAGAATGCCGACACCAAGATGGTATGGCAGCGACAGCGAGGTGGTGCGGATTTTCGCAGGGAACATCTCGACCATAAATGCAGCCATCGGCCCGTACACCATACCGACCAACGCCATCAGCCAGACCACGACGGCGATTGAGCCAGCAAAGTTCACGTTCCCTGCAATGCCCTTGAAGCCCGATCCTTCAAGCGCCTTCTTGTAAGCAGACTCATCGAATCCGATCAGCGTCATTGCGCCGATGCGGGTCACCACGCCGCCGCCGCCGCCGGCCGCGGGAATCGAGGTGTATGAAAGTCCATTTCGGCTGAAGAACTTGCGTGCCTTATCACAGGAAGATGCCGGGGCCGCGAACAACGAGAACGTGCAGTTGTCCGCGCTGATCTGAATCGGGTTTCGTTCGACGAAGTCCGCCAAACCGGGGTTGGCGAAATTGGCGAGTGCGTGGAAGCACGGAATAAACGTCAGCGCGCCTAATAGCAGCCCGGCGATCATGACCGGTCTGCGCCCCATTCGATCGGACAGCGCGCCGCAGAGAACGATGAGAGGAGTTCCAAGGGCTAAGCCGATGGCGATGATTGCGTAGCTCGTCTTGTAATCGACTTGCAGTGTATTTTGCATGAAAAACAGTGCGTAAAACTGCGCACCATACCAAATCACCGTCATGCCGGACGTGATGCCGAACAGCAGCACAAGCACGCCTTTTATATTGCTCCAGGAACCGAAGCTCTCCCTGATCGGCGATTTTGAGGTGCGCCCATCCAACTTCATTTGTTGATAAACCGGCGACTCTTCGAGCTTGAGGCGGATGTAGACCGATACAGCGAGCAGCAATATTGATGTCAGAAACGGGATGCGCCAGCCCCAAGCCTTGAATGCTTCATCACCCAATGTCAAACGACAGGCGAGAATGACCAGTAAGGAAAGCAGCAGGCCGATCGTCGAGGTAGTCTGAAGCCAGCTGGTATAGTAGCCGCGATGGAGCGGCCGGGCGTGCTCCGCCACGTATGTGGCTGCGCTGCCGTATTCGCCGCCTACCGCCAGACCTTGCGTCAGTCGCAGGAACACTAAAAGTACGGGCGCCCATACACCCACCTGCGCATAGGTCGGCAGCAATCCGACGAGTAGGGTCGACAGACCCATCATCACCATCGTGATCATGAAGCAGCGCTTGCGGCCGATGCGGTCCCCCAGACCCCCGAACACCAGCGCGCCGAAGGGGCGCACGGCGAAGCCCGCTCCAAACGTGGCGAGACTGGCGAGAAATGCCGCGGTTTCATTGCCGGGTGGAAAGAACAGGGCGCCAAAGAAGACGGCGAGGCTGCCGTAGAGGAAAAAGTCGTACCACTCGAAGACCGTTCCCAACGATGCCGCGACGAGGACGAGTCGTGTCCTGGCTGCTTCATCCGTGCCGATCCTGCGTGACGCTTCAATCGCTTCGATTGCGGCCATGAAATCCTCCGAACATCCCTGGGGAATTTCCGAAACCGGGAAACGGTACAAATTGGAACTACATCACGCCGTAGGCTTGCGCGCAACGGCTGCCGCTAAGGACTACGCCGTCGGAACCAATTTGACTTCTATTGCATTGACCATCGTGGACCTGGGAGTGAAGCCGTTGGAGCTTGGTCCAATATCGGCGCGACATCGGCTATCGCGCGCCCGCGCGGGAGCAGGACTGACTATTGCTCGGGGGTGCGCCGCCGCAAATAGCGCCACACCCGCCCCAGGACTACTATTGATGCATGGGACACGATCATGGCCATGCCGATCACAGCGAACTGAGCGAGATCGAGCGGCGCGTTCGGGCGCTTGAGACTGTGCTGACCCAGAAGGGCTATATCGATCCGGCGGCACTCGACGTGTTGATCGACACGTACCAGACGAAAATCGGCCCGCGCAACGGCGCTCGTGTCGTCGCGCGCGCGTGGGTTGATAGGGCCTATCGCGATCGGCTGCTGCGCGATGCCACCAGCGCCATTGCGGAGCTTGGCTACTGCGGCCGGCAAGGCGAGCACATGATCGCGGTGGAGAACACACCCGGGCGGCACAACGTCGTGGTGTGCACGCTTTGCAGTTGCTACCCCTGGCCGGTGTTGGGACTGCCGCCGGTCTGGTACAAGAGTGCACCCTATCGGTCGCGCGTCGTCAGGGATCCGCGCGGCGTGCTCCTCGAGTTCGGTGTGACACTGCCCGCAGACACGGAGATCCGCATCTGGGACTCGACCGCCGAAGTCCGCTACCTCGTGATTCCCGAACGTCCGGCAGGAACCGATGGCCTGGACGAAGAGGCCCTGAGCGCTCTGGTGACCCGTGACTCGATGATCGGCACCGGTCTGGCGCGGACGCCTGCGGAGGTATGACGTGCGCTACACGACCCATGCCGATCTGGGCGGCCGGCCAGACTTTGGCCCGGTGGTGCAAGAAGCGGAGGACTCCGTGTTCCATGCCGCCTGGGAGTCGCGGGTTCTGGCACTGAGTCTGGCGATGGGCGCGACCGGCTGCTGGAATCTCGACATGTCTCGCGCCGCACGCGAGACACTGCCGGACTATCTCGATCTCAGCTACTACGAGATCTGGCTGGGCGGGCTCGAAGGGCTGCTCGCCGCGAAAGGTCTTGTGACAGCCGAAGAACTCGCCGCCGGCCGTGCTCGGCACCTGCCCAAGCCGGTTAGCCGGATCTTGACGGCGGATCAGGTTGCTGCACGGCTTGCAAAAGGCTCGCCGACGGAGCGCATGCCGACCGGCCCCGCGCGCTACCGGCTTGGCCAACGCGTCGTCACGCGCGCGACGCCGGTCGAGCACCATACGCGGCTGCCCGCCTATCTTCGTGGCAGGACGGGCATCATCGAACGCATCCTCGGCCCGCATGTGTTTGCCGATTCCCATGCCCAAGGCCTAGGCGAAGACCCTCAATGGCTCTACACCGTGGTGTTTGAGGCGCGGGAATTGTGGGGGACCGAGGCCGCTCCGGGGCACCGCGTGTCCTGCGACGCCTGGCAACCCTATATCGAGCCCGCGTGAACGCAGCCCAGTCGCCTCTCGACGCATTGCCCGGGCTGCCTCGCGATGCCGAGGGACCGGTGTTCGAGCAGCCGTGGCAAGCGCATGCGTTTGCAATGACAGTGTCGCTCCATGAGCGCGGCGTGTTCACGTGGCCTGAATGGTCGAACGCCCTATCGCGGGAGATCCACTCCGCCGCGCATCGCGACGAGCCGAACCATGGTGAGACCTACTATCTTCACTGGCTGAAGGCGCTGGAAGCGCTGGTCGCCGCCAAGGGCGTCGCGTCGAATCAGGAGCTCAGTCGCTTCCAAGAGGCGTGGCGCCACGCTGCGGAGCGTACGCCGCACGGAGCCCCCATCGTTCTGACGGACGAGGATCTCTAGAGGAGTCACTCCATGGCACGGAATCGACCGAGCATCTCGGATAATGGCGGGAGGCTTTTTGCTGATGCAATTCAACGGGCGCGCCAAGGATTATTTGGCCACAGATGGGGAAGTGCCGAATCGTGATGCCGGCAAGCTGCCGGTCACGAGTGTCAAGAACGGGTCACGACGCGTCCTACAACGGTGACGGTCGAACCTACCGCTGAAGTCACCAGATTCGTAGTGGTATGCGCTACCGCCCCTTTAGCGCTCCCCGGCAGATTCTGTCCAAGAGCGCTGGAAACTCGATCCCAGCCGCTTTGGCCGCTTGCGGCAACAGACTCGTCGCCGTCATACCGGGCAAGGAGTTGGCTTCTAAACGACCACAGGCCAGCCAAATGCGCGTTCAACAGCATCCGCCGTCGAGGGAGCCATCAACCAATTCGGCGTCGGGACATCAACCGATCGGAATAGTCTCTTGCTAAGGTCTTTGTCCATCGCAGCGGCGCTGGCGATGTGGTTGCTACCGGTATAGACCAAACCTGTCAGATCGAGCATGGCCTGAATGCGGCCGTCCTCTCCGGCCGTGAATTTGGTATCGCAAACCCCTGTGCCGTAGCACACGGGGTGGTCGAGATGTGGCCGCTCAACCAGATAGGATGAGCCACCGGCTAGCGCGCGGACTCGCCACATTGCGGTCGTTCGCGAGTGACTGCACCGGGGGTCAGGAGTACCGGTTGGACGGCCGGCGCAGGAACTGGGGCCCAAACGCCCGCTATGGAGCCGGCAATCGGGGCCGTTCCCAGTCAAGACCTACCATTCGGCTTGTCAGAGGGGCCAAAACAGTCGTTTGCGAACGTTCGCTGCGGCGTCGCGACCTGCCACAAACTCGCGCCTTCGCGCCGCCCCTTATTTCTTCAATGGATACGGCGTTCCATCGCGGTGGGTGTACCCCCTATCATCGGCGATCATATCGATGTCCGGGTATGTGCAACGGTCTTTCGGGTCGGTTGTGCCAATTTCGAGTACCCTGGCTGGCCGGCCAGATTTATTTAGCAGGTGATGGCCATCGGGATCGTGACTTCTGAACGCCGCGCAGTCCCCGGCGCGCAATGTTTCTTCGCCGGCGTCGGTGACCAGCGTCAGCTCGCCATCGAGCACCCAGACGAACTCGTCCTCGTGGCTGTGCCAGTGACGCTGACTGGACCAAGCTCCCGCCTCGATGACCGTCACGTTGACGCCGAATTGAGTCAGCCCCGCATAACGCGCCAGCCGTTGGCAGGATTGAGCTCTGCAGGGCTCGTCGAAGGGGCGCGGATAGGTGCTGCCGGCCTGCGCGGGCACGATGGAAAGGTCGATTTTCTTCATAGCGCTGGACACCTAAATCTGAGACTAACAGATCTGATAAGGTCAGCTCGTGGCCTCGCCACGCTGATTGATACTGCATTCTGATGCCGCAGACCGGACACTCGCAACTGACGGATATGGTCAAGACCACCAGTTGCCGGACGCCTCCCGACCTGGCACTGGAAAATTCGGTGCTTTGAGGAGGGAACGGCCGGTCACCTCGTCCGTCAGGAGTCGTTCGAAATCCGCTCGGCCATGATCCGTCAGTGGCAACCCAGAATTTCCTGCCGATAAGCTGCCGTTCGCGGCCTGCGGTAGGCTAGTGACGATTATATGGGAGCAAACTCAATCAACTGGATTGACGATCATAATCTCGTCATTCGCTACTCGGTCGATCCCTCAGGCATACAGACATGCCGCAGGCAAGTTGCCGATATCACGGTTATTTGTGAACCCAAGCCCGCGCCTACCTTTGACAACTACGGACTGCAAAAGCCGGAGTAGTATTGATCGCGCTTTCTTAAAGCAGCCGCTCACGACAGTCGGCAGAGGGTCGTTCTTAGCTCTCAGCATCGGCCAGGACGCGTCATTCCCGCAACCCCTCAAGACCTAAGACCAGACCAAGTGCGCTGAATACTGACGGTCAGCGTGCGAACTGGCCGCTGGTGAGTAGGTGGCGCTATACTGATTCCGTTGGATGCATATGCGGTTCGGGCGCCTTGCTTCACGCTTGGCGTAGAACAATTCTAAGGAGCGGCCTATGAACATGAACGTCCTTGCGAACTTAGGTTCCATTCTCTCCCGTAATTGGTGGCTGATGCTCCTGCGCGGCATTGTGGCCATCGGATTTGGCATTTTGATTTTCGCGAAGCCGCAAATTTCACTTCAGGTGCTGGTGTATCTCTTCGGCGCGTACGCCCTGGTGGAGGGGACCCTCGGTCTGTGGGTGGCGGCGCAGGCAAGCAAGGACATTGAGTCCTGGTGGGTTCTGCTTCTCTGGGGACTGCTTGGAATCGCAGTGGGCATTCTGGCTTTCGTTAAGCCCGGTATCACGGCGCTCGCGCTTCTTTTTTACATTGCGATCTGGGCGATCGCCACAGGCGTGCTCGAGATCGTGGCTGCAGTTCGCTTGCGGCAGCTGATAAAAGATGAGTGGTTGCTCATCCTCGCGGGTCTGGCCTCGCTGGCGTTCGGAGTGGCGCTCATAGTGCAGCCGGAAGCGGGTGCCCTTGCCGTGCTGTGGCTGATCGGCGCCTACGCCATCGTGTTCGGACTGCTGATTGTGATCTTCGCATTCAAGATTCGCAGTTTTGTCGGCAAAGTCACACGCTTAGCCAGCTAGGATTCTGCAGTCCGGACATTCGCCACTCGGCGTAGGATGCCGTGACTGGGAGTTGAGGACGGAACGTGTGGGCAAACTGCTTGCGTTGAGTGCCAAGGCCGGAGTCGCCTACGCGGTTACTGTATTTGCGATCGGCTTCCTGCTCGGAACGGCCCGCGTTCTGCTGCTTGCTCCACGCGTAGGCTCAACAATAGCCGTTTCGGTCGAGACGCCCATCATTCTGACGGCAAGCTGGTACGTATCGAGAATTTGGATGACGCGCCTCGCGGTCGGCGCCGAAATTCGCCCGCGCATCCTCGTGGGTGCCGTTGCGTTCGTCACACTAATGATCCTGGAGGTTGCGCTTTCGATCAGTCTGTTTCACAGATCAATCGGCGAGTACCTTACCGATCTGCGATCACCGGCCGGTGCGATCGGTCTTGCAGCGCAGATCTGTTTTGCGACCTTTCCGCTCCTCAACGAAGTCGTGTACCGGCGACCAAATCTGTCGGGTCGCCACTCTAGTCGACCGTAGCCGCAAGCTAGCAAGTGACAAGATCCGTGTGCCCAAACCCCTTGGAGTAATCCAATACAGAGATGACGGTGGGGGTTAGGCGAAATATGCGGACATTCTCTGGAGTCGGCATCGGCAGCGACGACGGCAGGGATTTCTGCTCCGGGTACTTCAGCATCAGCAGACGCAACGCATTCTCCGCCTCCGCTCGATCGACCACGGGCTGGGCGCGTGCTGCCATGGACAGTCCGGTGATCTCCATTACCTCCGGGGTATCGTCGTCAATGGTCAGCGATACGCGATTGTCTCGCGCGAGATTCGTCGCCTTCTGGCTATCGAGGCCGCAGAGAAAATAGAGCGTAAGACCATCGTTCGCATAACCCACCGTGGTCGCCTGAGGCCAACCGTCCGGTCTCAGCGTCGCAAGTGTCATGTTGCGGTGCTGATCCAAGAGCGCAAGGATCTTCGTCCTGATTACTTGCTCCATCCGAGGTCTCCTACCCAAGTCGCAGGCGCATGCCGAGGCTAAAGAATTAGACGCGCTTTGATAATCGGTCGGTATCGGGGAAATTACGTACGTTCGGCTGTGCAGCTGCGGTGATGCTATCGCTCGCGAGGCGCCCGTAAGCAGCCGCTCGCGATGAGCTGCAATGGGTCAACGGCAATTCTTCGCCCGCACTTCCCAACCTTCGCAGAAGTACTCCGCATAACCATTGCTGTTCTATACTTCGCAAACGCGGGACCGCAAAGGATAGCTGCCAATGATTACCTTGTTCCACCGACCCAAGACACGCTCGACGCGCTTCATATTCTTGCTTGAAGAGCTCGATGCGCCGTATCAACTCCGACTGGTGACCACGCGAACCCGCGATGGCGGTGCCATCGACCCGGCCAACCCGCATCCGCACGGCAAGGTGCCGGCCATTTCAGACGACGGCACGATCGTGTTTGAGTCTCCTGCCATCGCACTTTACCTAACGGACAAATTTCCTAAAAACCGTCTGGGTCCGCAGGTGGGCGAACCGGGTCGGGGGGCCTATCTTTCTTGGCTTTCCTACTACACGGGGGTGTTGGAACCCGCGTTCATGTCAAAATTCATGAATGTGGACGTGCCGCGCGGGACGGCGGGCTGGGTACCAGTCGAAGAAGCAATGCCCGTGCTAATCAAGGTACTCTCTGCCGGCCCTTACATGCTGGGAGATCACTTCAGTGCCGCGGACGTCTTGTACGGCACGACATTCGCCGTGTTCGCACAGAGTCCGATGATGCCAAAATCCGCCGCCATCGAGGATTACGTGAAACGCGTTGTTGCTCGGCCGGGGTACTTGAAGGCGCAAGCGCTAGATGCCGCCAGCTGATACGCCATAGTCGCTATAACAACCTGATACCTACCGGTCGCATCCAGCAGCTGCGGATCGACGCCTGGAATTGACCGCATCGGGAAACTTTCGGCCAATACCGGGCCTCCATGCCATCAAATGCTCTTCCTGTTCGCCGTCGTTCGCCAGCTGAACTATACTCATGTCAAGGCGCGCGCCGCGGATGGCGCGAGCCCGTGACACAGATTGGTCGGCGAGAGTTTTAATTATGCGTTAAGCCCGACCATACCCGCTTTGGGATAACGCTCGCCTGCTGCGGCCCCCACCGGCAAGGCGGCGTTTATAGCGGCAAGATCGGCAGCCGACAAAACAACGTTCGCGGCCCCGACGTTTTCCTCGAGATACTTGATTCGTCGTGTCCCCGGAATCGGGATAATGTCGTTTCCCTGATTCAGTAGCCACGCGATCGCGAGTTGGCCCGGGGTGCAGTGCTTTTCGCCGGCGAGCGTCTTCAGCGTCTCGACCAGCGCCAGATTAGTGTCGAGGTTTTCGCCCTGGAAGCGCGGTGATAAGCGCCGGAAGTCGTTTTCCGCGAGGCGCGTTTCGCGGCTGATGGTACCCGTCAACATGCCGCGGCCGAGCGGCGAATAGGCGACGAAGGCAATACCGAGTTCGCGGCACGTTGGGAGGACCGCCGCCTCCGGATCGCGCGTCCAGAGGCTGTATTCGCTCTGCACCGCTGCGATCGGATAAACGGCATGAGCACGGCGCAGAGTCGTAGCGGACACTTCGCACAGCCCGATCGCGCGCACTTTCCCGATTTTCACGAGAGCGGCCATGGCCCCCACCGTTTCCTCGATCGGTTGACTGAGATCAATGCGATGCGCGTAGTAGAGATCGATGACCTTGACGCCGAGTCGCTTCAACGAGGCGTCGCAGGCCTGAGCAATATAGGCGGGGCTGTTGTCGACGCGGCGCTCATACCGGCCCGGTTCGCGAACGATTCCGAATTTGGTAGCGATCGTGACGTCAGGATGGTCCCGTAGAAACGGGCTGAGCAGCATCTCGTTGTGGCCCGCGCCATACATGTCGGCCGTATCATACAAAGTAACGCCGCGTTCATAGGCCCGCTGCAAAGTGGCGCGCGATGTCACGTCATCGGCGGGGCCGTAGAATTCCGACATGCCCATGCAGCCGAGACCGATTTCCGCGACCGTGAGGCCGCTTTTACCGAGAGGACGATGCTGCATAAGATCTCCAAATGCGCGCGATTGAGCTGATAAAGTTCAGATCTCAAATACCAGGGCTCAGTTCAAAACGTTTATTTACACCCACGCACCTCTCGGGTCGCTGCACTTAGCCGCGCATTCGGCGCTATATAGTTTCGGAGATTGATATGCATACAGGAAACCGTTGCGTAGAGAAATAAGTAAGCTCCCTATAGGCAGTAGGAGGCATATGTGTTCATCGGCCATTACGGGCTCGGACTGGCGTCCAAACGCATCGCGCCGAGTGTCTCGCTGGGCGCCCTATTTCTCGCCTGCCAGTTTGCCGATTTGCTTTGGCCGACGCTGGTGCTGGCGGGGGTGGAATCGTTCAAGATCCGGCCCGGCATCACTGCCGTAACACCCCTTGATTTCGAGCACTACCCCTACTCTCATAGCCTGCTAGCCCTCATCGTCTGGGGCGTACTCCTAGGGCTTATCTACCGCACTGTGGCCCGTTCGAGCTGGCGCGCGGCCCTCGTGTTGTTCGCGCTCGTCGTGAGCCACTGGGTGCTCGATGTTGTCGTGCATCGCCCGGACATGCCTCTGGCTCCCGGACTTAGCTCCCGCCTTGGCCTCGGGCTGTGGAACTCGGTTCCTGGAACCCTTGCGGTCGAATTTCTGTTGTATGTGATAGGCGCCGTCGCCTACCTCAAATCGACCGTCGCGCGTGATCGCGTCGGATCAATCGGCTTATGGATGCTACTGCTATTCCTTTCGATCGTGGAATTGGCGAACGTGCTCGGGCCGCCCCCACCGAGCGTCCTCGCCGTCACCTGGTCAGCGCAAGCGATGTGGCTCCTCGTGGCGTGGGGCTATTGGGTCGATCGTCACCGCGACCCGATCGCTCGCAGGTAGGCGCTTGCGAGCAAACGCCTGAGCTGATCAGCGCTCGTTGTCGGCCAAAACGGGCCGGTGACCGCGCCAAACTTCCTGCCTCGAAGCGGTCACCGGGCGCTTGCGCTTACGGGACGCACGATTGCCATCGTGCCAAATCAAATGCATGCGAGACTGAACATGCGCGTTGAGCCGGCCACGCAATCCTTGGCTCTTATCCGGTCTGTCCGATGCTCGCCGCCACGTGTTCATGGGTCTTTGATGTAATCCAATCCATTACCGCCAGTAGAACCCCGGATACGACAAAAGTCAGATGAATCGCGACCATCCAACCGATGCGATGACTGTCGATTGGAGTGCCCAAGTCACCAAGGGTCAGAAAAGAGCGCAGCAGCGCTACTCCGCTGATCGCAACAATTGATGCAATTAGCTTTAATTTGACCCCCGAAAAATCCACCGTCCCCATCCAACTTGGGCGATCCTCGTGATCAGCGATGTGGATCTTAGAAACAAAGTTCTCATATCCCGAGAACATCACAATCAGCAGCAGATTGCCGGTCAGTGATAAGTCGATTAGAGACAGAGCAAGAAGAAGTCCGGCCTCGGCGTCCACATTCGGAATATGTGCAAGCTCCATTACAAGCTCGCGTACAAACACGAAAAGAATAAGGGCGAGTGCCAAGACCATGCCCAGATAAAAGGGAGCCATAAGCCACCGGCTGGAAAACAGCACACGCTCAAACCCACGTTCCATCTTCGATCTTGAATTAACCATAGTGCAAACCTTCGTGAAGAAATCGTCGCGAATCGTTGGCTATTGAAGAAGGACGTATGGGTCGGTTCGATCTTATCAAAACTGGCATGCTTACGCGCAATCGCCCAGGCATCGGCGCCGTGTTTGGGCGGCCGCAGCGAATGAAAAGAAAAATTCGAGAAGGTGCGGGGATTTACTCGCTTCGATGGTGCCCCAGAACATGCGTTGCTGGATCTTTTACTGCGCGGTATTCCGTCGGCTGCTATGGCATGCCAATGCTGGTAGAGGGCAAGTTCCTATTTCTTTGTCGTGCGCTAATGTGTCGAATTCTGATGTTGACACCAGCCAACCGCGCCGGAATTGGCGTTCCCGAGAGCCGCCGGTCGTGACGGGCTGCAGAGGTCGATGGCAGTCAACCGCGCTGCATTGCAGGTTTAAGCGACGCGCTTAAGCTATCAAGTTAAATTTGACATAGCATGATGCGGACTGCGATAGACGCAGCGGTTTTGTATGGGCAACGTTGCCCTCAATCGATGAGCGCACGAACATCCCTCCATGAATTCCATGGGTGCGCCAGGCCAAGGGAATAGAACCGATGAAGATCAGAGCCGCGACTGAGGCCGCGGTCTACCGATTTACGTGGTGGGACCGCCACGCTGGCAAGGAGGTAGTCTCGCCGCGCTTTGCCACGCTAGAGGCGATCACTAGGTGCAAGGGAACGCCCATTGAGGATACACGGCTAGTTGTTAACTCCCGCGACGTGGATTCTAACGGGTTCTATTCGATACCGAATGGCTGATAGCCGGTGTCCGCACTTGCACTAGCGAAACGGATTGAATGACTGAGGCGACTCGCAATCGCGGCGGCGACAATTGCGGTGAACTGTGCTTCCCGTAAGCGGCCTGCGGCCACGGACGGCTTGGGGTCAAGACTTGTCGCCTGCCGACGTTTGCTGGAAGTTGGACCGCCAATTGGCGCTGTCGGCCAACTGGCAACTTTGCCGGTTGAGCCGGCAATCGGCGCCG
This sequence comes from Steroidobacteraceae bacterium, assembly GCA_052143815.1. Classification (GTDB taxonomy): domain Bacteria; phylum Pseudomonadota; class Gammaproteobacteria; order Steroidobacterales; family Steroidobacteraceae; genus Bog-1198. Next base: position 32,418 of record JBKQSA010000045.1, read on the forward strand.
AGCAGCGAACAGTGGTTGAACGTCGAGCGGTGGCGAGTCGATCGTCGGCCACCGGCGCCCGGGATAGTGATGTCAATAATACTGCTACAGGCCGGGGTCCCGACGTGCTCGTCGGCGACCGCCATGTTTCTCGGGTGGGGGCAATTCGTCGCTCAGTTCGATTTGGTTCAGCGAAGTCTTTTGATGATTTCGGGCTGGAGCAGGGGGCCGAGTTGCTTATATATCGCCCGACCTTTCAACGCGCGTCAAGCGATCAAAATCACGTATATGTTGAGAAATGCAATTCATATTGATTTGTCGAAGGAGCCCTCGACGATCGCGCTGACCCAAAGGGTGGTGCTCAGGAAGGGCCAGCGACAATTCGCCGAATGACATTCTCATAATTCGAAAATCGATACTCCTCCGGTGTCATCCGCGTCAACGCATCAGGACCGTCGATCTTGATCACGCCGAGTGGCGCATTCCCGCCGAGCGCATGAAGATGCGCGAGCTGCAGTCCACGGCGCAGTAGTTTTGTGTTCCCGGCTCACGGGCGTCTGCCGGACGATGAGTTAAGACGATATGCGCGTCTACGTGGTCCTCGCCGCCTTCATGGAGGCGTTACCCGCGTTCGGAGCGCGAATGGAAGTCGCTCTCGGTCCGGTCGGCCCATAGTTCCCAATACTTTTTCGCGAGCGCATGATGAACCATGGCTGAAATCATCCCACGCTGGGAGTGGCGGTCGTTTGGTCGACGCTTCGGGGAGGCGGAGACGCGGTTGGCGGCGCTGACACCGGGTGGGGTGCAGGAAAGCGACGAGATCTATCTGCTTTCCGGCGCAGGCGGCAATGTGAAGGTCCGCGACGCGCTGATGGACATCAAGGTGCTGAGGCAGGTCAATGCAGACGGCCTCGAGCAATGGACGCCGGTCATGAAGGCGGGGTTTCCGTTGCCGGCGACCGAAGCGGCGAAGGTGTTCGAGGCGCTCCGGCTCCCGGTGCCTTCCCTGTCCCGCGCGAGCTACACGCTCGACGAGCTCATCAAAGAGTTCGCCGCGCTGGGTTGTGCGATTCGCGAGGTGAAGGTCCACAAGGGGCGGACCCGCTACACGGTCGGCGGCTGCATGGCTGAACTCTGCGACGTGGTTGCCAATGGCAAATCCACCCGCACGATCGCCGTCGAGTCGGAGGATGCGGCCAGGGTCATCCGTGCTGTCGAAGAGCTCGGCCTGGGCGGCTACACGAACACCAGCTATCCACGTGGCCTGACGGCCCTGATCGATGATGAACCGGCGCGCTACGCGGTGATCGACGTCGGTACCAATTCGGTCAAGCTCCACATCGGCGAGCGCACCCTTGATGGAAGGTGGCGCACCGTCGTCGACCGCGCGGAGCTGACCCGCCTCGGTGAAGGACTCGAACAGCATCGCGTGATCGTCGACGCCGCGCTCGAGCGAACGGCCGCTGCGATCGCTAGCATGGCCGATCAAGCGAAGCGGCTCGGCGTGCTGGCAATCGCCGCGGTGGGCACCGCCGGCTTGCGAATTGCGTCCAACCGCAATGAGGTCATCGCCGTCATCGAGGCGCGCACCGGCTTGCGCATCGAAGTGATTTCGGGCGAAGAGGAAGGCCGACTTGCCTACCTGGCGGCCAGGTCCGGACTCGGGATGACCGCGGGCTCGCTCGTGGTGTTCGACGCCGGCGGCGGCAGTACGCAGTTCACATTCGGGCACGACTCATGCGTGGACGAGCGCTTCAGCGTCGACGTCGGCGCCGTGCGTTACACCGAGCGCTACAAGCTTGACGGCGCCGTGTCACCCGCCGTGCTGCAAGAGGCGATGGCGGCAATTTCGGCCGACCTGTCGCGTATCGAGGGACGCCCGGTTCCCGCCGCGCTGGTGGGGATGGGTGGCGCGGTGACCAACATCACCGCGGTCCAGCACGGGCTCGCCCACTATGATCCGACGGTCGTCCAAGGCACCGTGCTCGACCGCGCCGAGGTCGATCGCCAGATCGACCTCTACCGGGCGCGGGATGCCGATGACCGCCGCACCATTATCGGTCTCCAGTCGAAACGGGCGGAGGTCATCCTCGCGGGTGCGTGCATCGTCCGGACGGTCATGGAGAAGCTGGGCAAGGAGACCCTCACCGTGAGCGATCGCGGCCTGCGCCATGGTGTGCTGGCCGAGCGGTTCGATGCTTGAGGCCTTAGACGCGAACGGAGTGCGAGATAGGGATGGGGTAATGCGTAGGAATACGGATTGACTTGAGCAACCCATCGACGATGCTAGCGTGGATCATTGGAGGCTCAAATGATTGCTCATGTCCGACATAGGTTCTTGGCGATCATCGTTGCCATGATTCTGCTCGTCCTGGCATCCGTCCCGGCCCGTGCGCAGGATTTCTCCAGTTACACGGGTGCTCAGCTATACAAGCGCTTTTGCTCCAGCTGCCATGGCGACTACGCGCGTGGCGATGGGACCGTGGCCAAAAGTCTTAAGATCGAGGTGCCCGACCTCACACGCATCGCTCACCGTCATGGCGGCGTTTTTCCGGCCGAGCAGATCCGTAAGATCATCGACGGCCGCACGACTCTGCCGCCCCATGGATCGCGGGAAATGCCGGTGTGGGGTTTCCAGTTCTATCTAGAAAGTCAGAATGCCGGGTATCCGGATCCGCAGCGCCGCACCGATGATCTCATTGCACGCCTGACCGAATATTTGCGGAGCATTCAAATCGAATAAATTTCGATGCATAATCCCACCAAATACGCCGGCGAAATCCGTTAGAGGTGTCCGGTGGCGAATACAGCCGACGGCTATGTACTCCTCATGACGATCGCGATAAAAAAAACCGCGAAGAAAATAATGAGGAACTGCTGTCGTTGAAAGTATCCTTTTTGACTGGCGCGATTGCCGGAGCCGTCGTAGTGACCGCCCGTAGTGCAGTTGCTTGTTATCACATGTATGAGACGGCCATTCGGCCAAGGTTCTCAGCGCCAAACCGTTGATTCGAACGGTCAAGATTCCCCGACAGGAAAAGGTCGGCGGCGGCAGCGGCAAGACCCTAGCTACCGTCGCCGGTGCGGCTGGCGGAGGCTACGCAGGAATTCATCGTGTCTCATCCAGAGCGTGTCAATAAGCTTCTCGGATTAGTCGCAGCAACCGCCAATCAGTCGCGGTGATTTACGTGCAGGAAGACTGCGCGAGTAATGTCCGCAGCGCGGCGGCACGTTAGCCGGAAGGCGCAAGCTTAACGAAACGTCGATCTACGGCACCTAAAATGCCAAGTATACGAACGCGGAAAGTGGCCAAGTTACCGGCGCCGTTGGTAATTTTTCCTGTATTGCCTGAGGCCCCCCGGCGGCCACAGCTGGAGGAGTTTGGGTCGCCGCAGGGACACAAACATGCTAACGTACCTGAGGGAAGAGAAATGATTATCATTCATTAAAAGTGGAGACAAATCATGCAATCCTACAAATCTCACCAAACCCACCTTAGTCCTGCCGAAGAAGAGGCTGCCGACCAAGAAATTAAAAAAAAACTCGGCAAGTTCGTTGAAGAAGCCTTCGAGTCGGTAGGGAAGTTAACTAGACTTTCAGTGCAAGAAGTGTTGCACATTATTGAAGAGGTCGATGTGGCGCAGCTTAAGAAGGCCACCCAAGAAGCTATCAAGAAAATTTCAAATGCAACCGACCTCGATACCGCTGATATTACTGCCATCTTTATGGCAAATAGAGGTGCCAGCATTGATGACATCGTCAACCGGCTTCATGAACAAAGCAGAGCCAACAGGCACCGACTGTAAGGAATGGCAAAAATAGGTGTCGGCATCCTAGATTATTGACATTCTCTGCGCCGCCATTGCTGCGCCGCCATTGATGTCGTTTGCAACTTTAAAGCTGTCATCGTCGCCCGAAAAGCCCTCCCAGAAGCGCGAGCGGTAAGGGGTCAGGGGCAGTTTCTCGGATCGAATTCCTAGGGTCCGATATCGAATGACGTTGGTGGGTCTATCTACGGCTTTCTGCATGCGCGAACATCCCTCGCCGGCGCGGTTCGTCACGGTCGTGATCGCGCTCGGCGGGCTACTCCCATTGGCCTCAGTGCGCGCCATTGCTGAGGACACTGAGGAAAAGGATCACGTTGCCGTTCTCGAGTTCGGAGCCACGGGTGAGCGGGAAATATCCGAGCGGACCTCGCACCTCGGCCCGACGGTCGGGATCGAAATCGAACCAGTGGAGAATTGGCTTGAGGTCGAACTCGGAGCTTCGACCTATAGGAGCCAGGGTGCTACGAATTGGGAGCTTGAGCTACCGTTCAAGAAGCCCTTCCGGCTCTCCAGCACAATCGAAGTGATGCCAGGTTTGGGTCCAACGTGGGCGCATACAACACAGCCCGGCGTGCGGTCGAGCGTGTGGGGCGCCGAGGCAGTGATCGACTTCTTCTTCTGGCGCAGCAAGCGGCTCGGTTGGTACTTGGAGCCAAGCTATGGCGTGGCCCTTGGCAATGGCGACAAGAAATCGGTGGCCCTGACTGCTGGGATATTCTTTGCCGTCCCTTAAATGCTCAAACCGAGATCAACCATCAGGGAGAGCGTCTAAAAGATCAATGTGTTGACAGTCGCTGAACGCTGCTTGATCGGCAACGCACTGCGACAACCAAGCGTCCATAAAAATCCTGCTGCATGCTGGGTTTCGCTTCGCGCAGAGCACGACGCCATGACGGATCGCGTCAACACGCAACTATGATTCCTGAATCTCGATGGTGAGGTGCGAGAGTGAGCTGAAACGCGCCAATTTTGCCCGGTAATAGTCAGAGCTGCGGCGCTCCTTCGGGCACACCGATAAAATGGCCGCCAAATGACCAGGACCGAGGCGCCAGAGATGCAGGTCGGCAAGCGTGCTGCCGTCGCTCTCGATCGTCTGCCGGAGATCGTTGGCTAACCGGCTGTCAGGAATCCTATCGAGCAGGATGGCGCTGGTGTCGCGAATGAGTCCATAGGACCAACTGGCGATCACGCATGCCCCGATAATACCGGCTAATGGGTCCATCCAGAGCCACCCGAATGCACGAGCGAGGAGCAGCCCAACAATCACCAGGACTGAAACGGCCGCGTCCGCGATCACGTGGATGACCGCAGCGCGCATATTGTTGTCATGCCCTGTCGCACCGTGTCGGTGCGCATGTTCCTCGAACACGGCTGTGTAAGCATCGGTGCCAATCCTGAGATGCGCGGTAAATGCGTGCGGCTCCGGAATCGCCGCAACCGACTCGAGAAAATCACCCCGCGCGGCCATGGTGAATTCCTGCGTTGTGCCGTCAGGCCGTACCGTCGTGATGCGCGTCGTGTCGGCGGATGGATCCGGCCCATTCGCCGCGCGCAGGCGAAACCGCGGCGGCACCCCATCCTCGAAAACTTCAAGGATGAGATCGCCGGAAGGCGTCGTGATCTGGTGCGCCTCGTCGTGGCCGTGATCGCCGTGCGCGTCACCATGGCTGTGAGCGTGATGATGGCCACCGCCGCTCAGCAGCCACGCGCTCGCGATATTGACGGCCAGGCCGACACAGGCAATCGGGATTGCTTCCGCGAAATGAATCTGGACAGGCGCCAGAATGCGGGTCACGGATTCGTAACCGATCAAGACCGCGATCATGGCCAGAACAATCGCGCTGGTGAAACCGGCAAGATCGCCGAGTTTGCCGGTGCCGAAGGTGAAGTTCGTATCCTTGGCGTGCCGGCGGGCGTAAGTGTAGGCAAGCGCCGCAAGGAGCAGCGCGCCGGCATGGGTACTCATGTGCAGACCGTCCGCCACGAGCGCGATCGATCCAAACAGGAGACCGCCGACAATCTCGGCACACATCATCGCGCCGCAAAGCCAGATAACTGCCCAGGTCTTGCGCTCACTCCGCTCGTGGCCCTCGCCGAGGAAGACGTGCTGATGAAATGTTGGCCCGGCGGCCCTTGCGTCGACTGTCATGGCAGACCTCACTTCAAATAGGTGCGGACGACGTCCAGCAGTTGCTCCGCCGCCTCGGTATTGAGCGCGCCCGGATGTTTTCCAGCGTCGACTAGATGTGAGCGCACATGGTCTTGGACGACTTCGGCCATCAGGCCGGCCATGGCGCCGCGTACGCCCGCGATTAGATGCATGACCTGTTCACACCTCGCCTCGGTAGCTAGGGCGCGTTCAATGCCCTCAACCTGTCCGCGGATTCGACGGACGCGCGCCAGTAACTTCTGTTGATTGCGAATGGTATGACTCATGTCCAATATTATGGCATACCCGCCCACCCTATACAAGCCGAACGAGGCGCGGGCCTTATCCCGGCACGTTCTTGGGTGTCGCGCAAAAGTTGCTTTGGTGGGCCATCGCAGAATGTTCGTTGGCTAATAGTGTTCATTGGGGAGTAGCCGCCCTTCATCGTGGAGGGAACGCGTCAACGTACTTGGTCGTTTGACCATGGCGCGTTCAACCAGCCGGTCTGGCGAGACCTTTGACGCATGCCTGGTCCTGGGGAAGCGTTTACGATCTCCGCCGCCTCGGTTGCCGTCGGCGAACTTGGCGACAAAACACAACTGCTCGCACTTATTCTGGCACCCGGCTGCGAAGGCCCACGCCGATCCACGCCGCAACCTTTACGCGGGCCTTGGATGTAGTACGATGCGCTTCGCGAGGAAAATGTCGACCGCGGTAAATCCCGTGCTTTTTCGCTGATTTTGGGTAATTCCTGCGGTAGGGCGATGGCCATATCCCGCGTGTATATCGAACTCACCGCGCCACGCTTTTCGGATAAGTCTTTTAGGGATAAGTCATGCCGATACACGACCATGAGCCTTCATCACGGGGTCGCGCTTTTCTTTGGGGCGGCATTGGCCTCGGGCTGTTGTTTCTGGTTGGCGTCTTTACCCACGGATTTGGCTTGCTGGGTGGACCCGAAAAGGGCGCCGGGGAGCCGGATCTCATGACGCGCCAAGGGGACAAGATCCTCGTGCCCGAGGACTCGGCACTGCGCGGTCGGCTGAGCGTGATGCCGGCGTCGGTGCAGGTGGTCAGTGCCAAGGTGTTGCTGCCCGCGGTCGTCGAATCGGATCCTGCGCGCACCGCCGTCGTGCTGACTCCACTGAGCGGCCGGCTGATCGCGCTCAAAGTCGCATTGGGTGACCGTGTGACGCGAGGTCAGGTGCTGGCGGTGATCGATTCGCCGGATCTGGGGCAAGCCTACGATGATGACGACAAAGCCGCCGACGTTCTCAAGCTGACCGAAAAGAATCTGGGTCGCCAAGAGGCGCAAAACAAACTGGGCGTCGCATCGGACCGGGATCTCGATCAGGCCAAGAGCGATCACGCGCAGGCCGCCGCTGAATATGCCCGCACGCAGGCGCGCCTGACAATGCTCGGTGTGTCGCTTGAGAAGAGACCCTCCTCCCGCCTGTTGACGGTGACCGCGCCGGTGGCTGGCAGCGTGACGACGCTCGCGGTTGCCCCGGGCAACATGATCAACGATCCCACCCAACCCATGATGACCATCGCTGACCTCAGCACCGTTTGGGTGACGGCGCTGGTTCCCGAGAAGGACGTGGCGGCAGTCTCCAAGAACCAAGATGCCGAAGTCAGTCTCGTCGCCTATCCTGATCGAGTGCTGCACGGCAAAGTCTTGTTCGTCTCCGACGTGATCGAGACGGATTCACGCCGCAACAAAATCCGCATTGCCTTTGCAAACCGCGACTATGCGCTCAAGCCCAATATGTTTGCGACCGTCGTCCTCGCCGGCCCCGCGCAGTCGCAAGTGGTGCTGCCGAGTTCGGCGTTACTCATGAATAACGACCGAACCAGCGTGTTCGTCGCGACTGCGCCGTGGACCTTCGAGCGCCGCACGGTCGATCCGCAGCTCGAAGAGGGGTCGATGGTCGCCATTCGTGCCGGCGTGAAAGCCGGTGAGCAGGTCGTCGTGAAAGGCGGAATCTTGCTCAATGATTGATCAATTTGTAGGCTTCTGCCTGCATCGGCGCGTCGCCATCATCATTCTGGCGGTATTGCTGGCCGGATATGGCATTTATGCCTGGGAAACGTTGTCGGTCGAGGCGTACCCGGAACTCGGCGATGTCGCAGCGCAGGTCACGACCCAGATTCCCGGCCTCGCCGCCGAGGAAGTGGAACAGCTGATCACGGTGCCGCTCGAGCGGCAAATCAACGGAACCCCCGGATTGTTGCTCATGCGTTCCTCGAGCACTTTCGGCTTGTCGCTGATTACCGTCCTGTTTCGCGATGGCTACGAGGATTATTGGGCGCGGCAGCGCTTGATCGAACGCATCAATCAAGCGGTGCTGCCGCCCGGGGCGGCGCCATCGCTTGATCCGGTCGCAGGTCCCGGCGGTGAGATCTATCGCTATACCCTCGAGTCCGATGCGAAAAACCTTCAGGAGCTCTCCGAGATCCAGCGCTGGACGGTGATCCCGGCCTTGAAGTCGGTGCCCGGTGTCGTGGACGACGCCAATTTCGGCGGCTTCACGACCGAATATCAGCTCGATCTTGATCCCAAACAGCTCGAGCACTACGCCCTGGGCATTACGGACGTCATCAATGCGATCAACAACAACAATACCAATGCGGGCGGTGGGCGGGTGTCCCGCGGGGATCAGAGCTATGTCATCCGCGGGGTCGGGCTGATTCACACGCTGGCGGAGATCGGCTCGATCGTCGTGACCCAGGTCGGCGGCACTCCGGTCCTGGTGCGCGACCTCGGCCGCACCACGCTCAGTCATCAGGAGCGTGAAGGCATCCTGGGGAAGGATCAAAATCCCGACACGATCGAAGGCATCGTGCTGATGCTGAAGTATCAGAATCCGTCGCAAACTCTGAACGGCATTCACGCCAAGGTGATCGAACTCAACGCCAAATTGGCGAGTGCCGGGGTGCGGATCGTGCCCTATATCGATCGCGACGATCTGGTCCGGGCGACGGTTCACAAGGTTGGCCGAACGATCCTCGAAGGCATCACGCTGGTTTTTCTGATTCTGATTTTATTTCTCGGCAGCCCGCGCAGTGCTTTCGTCGTGGCGGTGAGCATACCGCTCGCCCTCGTATCGGTGTTCTCGCTGCTCAAGCTCACCCATGTGTCGGCCAATCTGCTCTCACTCGGGGCGATCGATTTCGGCATTCTGGTCGATGGGGCCATCGTCGTGATGGAGGCGGTGCTGCGCCGGCGTGAGGCGATGCCGACTGAAGAACTGAGCGAAAGCGAGGTCAAGGCTGCGACGTTGCAGGTGACCCGTCCGATCTTCTTTGCCAGCCTCATCATCATCACGGCGTATCTGCCGCTGTTCTCGTTCGAGCGAGCCGAAGCCAGACTCTTTACGCCGATGGCCTATACGATGGGCTACGCACTGTTCGGTGCCTTGTTGACCACGCTGGCACTGGTGCCGGGCTTGGCCTATGTGGCATTCCGCAAACCCGGTCGGGTCTACCACAACCGGTGGCTGGAACGCTTGACGGTGTGGTACGACCGGCTGCTCGCCACCTGCCTCGCTCAGCCGCAGATCATTTATGGCATCGTGATTTTTGCGCTGCTGGCGGTTGTCGGTCTGGGGGCCACCGTTGGCCGCGATTTCCTGCCGGATCTGGACGAAGGCGCGCTGTGGTTACAGGTCCAATTGCCCACGGGCCTCGCCTTGAACAAGGCGAGCGACATGGCGAGCGATCTGCGCCGGGCGATCTTGAGGTATCCCGAAGTGTCCTACGTGGTCACGCAAACCGGCCGCAATGATGACGGGACCGATCCGTGGACCATGTCTCATATCGAAGCGCCGGTCGGACTCAGGCCCTACGACACCTGGCCGGGCGGCGAGTCGAAGAGACAGTTCGTCGACCGTCTGGCAACGGGTCTCGCCAAGGACCTTCCGGGTTATTCGATCGGCATCAGCCAGCCCATCATCGACGGTGTCAACGACATGATCGGTGGTGCTCACAGCCCGCTGGTCGCGAAGATTTACGGCGACGACCTGGATCAACTCCGCGGCATCGGCAATCAGATCGTGGGCGTCCTTTACTCCATCCAGGGGACGTCGAGCGCCTCAATCTTCCAGGAGCCGCCGATCCCGCAAATGGAGATCAAGCTGGACCGTGAAAAGGCCGCCCGCTACGGCGTGAACATGACCGACGTGCAGAACGTCATCCAGACGGGGGTCGGTCAGGCGCCGGTCTCGACGGTCTACGTCGGTGAAAGGACGTATCCTCTGACGGTCCGCTACACACAGGACACGCGTAATTCGCCAGAGGCGCTCGGGAACCTCTTGGTGAATACCTCGAGCGGCGTGCAAGTGCCGCTGTCCCAGCTTGCCGACATCCGGGTTCGCTCGGGAGAGAGCACCGTCACGCGCGAGAACGGCCAACGCAACCTCACGATCCGGATCGACAACCGCGACCGCGATCTGACCTCGTATCTGGAGGAAGCACAGAAAAAAATAGCGGCGCAGGTCCATTTCGACAGGAATAAGATCAGGCTGGAATGGGGCGGACAGTTCGAGAACCAGCGGCGTGCGGAAGCGCGGCTGCTGGTGATACTGGCCTTGGTGATGGGGATGATGCTGATCTTTCTCACCATCGGAATCAAATCCTTCCGGCAGGCGCTGCTGATTATAGGCGTGGTGCCGCTGGCGACTCTGGGCGGACTGATTTCGCTGCACCTCACCGGTCAGAACCTGAATGTCGCGAGCGGCGTCGGCTTCATCGCTCTGTTTGGCGTGGCCGTGCAGAACGGCATCATCATGGTGTCGAACCTCAACCGCATGCGAAAATCCGGGTTGGAATTGCATGAGGCGATTATGCAAGGCGCGACCGAACGCTTGCGGCCGGTGTTGATGACCGCCACCGTGGCGACCTTGGGCATGCTGCCGGCGGCCATCCACACGGGGGTCGGTAGCGACGTGCAGCGCGGGATTGCGACCGTGGTGGTCGGCGGATTGGCGATTTGTACCATACTGACCCTGTTCGTCATCCCTTCGATGTACCACGTCATCGAGCATTGGGCCGAGCAGCGCCATGGACAAGCCCGGTGGGGCCGATGAGGTCCTCTCGCCTTGTGGTCGGCGCGCTCGCCGCAAGCCTCACCGCCTGCGCGGTGGGGCCCAATTTCAAGCGCCCGACAGTGCCTGCCGCCACCAGCTACGGCAGCGCCCCCATGCAGGGGGATATCGCGTCGGCCGGGAGCACGGGCGGCAGCGCGCAACGCTTCGTCGCCGGCATGGACATCCCCAGCCAGTGGTGGACCTTGTTCAAGTCGCCGCGGCTCAACCATTTGGTAGAGCAAGCGTTGCAGGCCAATCCGGATGTCGGTGCCGCGCAAGCGGCGCTGCGGCAAGCGCATGAGTTGTATTCGGCACAATGGACCAGCTTCTTTCCCGTCATCCAGGGGAACTTCAGCGGCGCTCGAGCCAAGAACGCCCTCGGTACCATCGCCAATCCAACCAGTCTTCCGCAAACGAACCCCTACTACAATCTCTACACGGCCCAGCTGAGCGTCAGTTATCTACCCGATGTTTTCGGCGGCACGCGGCGCGCGGTCGAATTAGCCAAGACGCAGGTCGACAACAGCCGCTTCCAGCTCGAGGCCACCTACTTGACCTTGAGCAGCAACGTGGTGGTGGCCGCCGTGCAAGAGGCATCGCTGCGGGGCCTGATCGCGGCAACCGAACGGCTTCTCGAGTTGCAACACCAGTTGACCGATAAAGTTCAGCAGCAACACGTGCTCGGCACCGCCAGCGATTTGGACGTTCTCGCCCAGCAATCGTTGGAAGCGCAAACGGCGCAGACGCTGCCGCCGCTGCAAAAACAACTGGGTCAAACGCGCGACGCCTTGACCGCATTGCTCGGACGGCTGCCGTCGGACGAGCCGGTGGAAACCTTCCGCCTGGATGAACTCACGCTACCGACGGATCTTCCCGTCAGCCTGCCCTCGAAACTCGTTGAACAGCGTCCCGATGTTCGCCAGGCCGAAGAGAATCTGCATGCGGCGTCCGCGGCGGTCGGTGTGGCGATCGCCAACATGTTGCCGCAGTTTGCGATCAACGGCGATATGGGATCGAGTGCGTTGAAATTGCAGCAGCTGTTTTCCCCCTATACGGGATTTTGGAATGTGGGTGCGTCGCTGACCCAGACGTTGTTCGATACCGGGGCGCTCTTGCACAAGAAACGTGCTGCGGACGCAGCCCTCGATCAAGCGGCGGCACAATATCGCGGCGCTGTCATACTGGCCTGCCAGAATGTGGCTGATAGCCTGCGTGCGCTGCAGGCGGACGGCGATGCCCTGCGGGCCAGTGCCGACGCCGAACGCGCCGCTAAAAAGACCCTTGATCTCGCTCAACACCAACGCGAATTGGGAACGATCAGTCTGATCGCGGTGCTGAACGCAGAGCAAGCTTACAACCTCGCGGAATTGGCCTTGGTCCAGGCCGAAGCGAATCGTTATTCCGACACGGCCGGCCTGTTTCAGGCGCTCGGCGGCGGATGGTGGAACCGTACCGTGGAGCCTCACTATGAGCAATTTAGTCCGACGGGAGAATAGCGGCGGCGTGGCGACGCTGACGCTGAACCGCCCGGAGAAATTGAACGCACTGTCGAAGGATATGTTCGAAGGGCTGGACGAACACGCGGACGCCCTTGCGCGCGAGACCAAGAAGATCGGCCTCGTCATCTTGCGCGGCGCCGGCGCCCATTTCTCGGCGGGCTACGATATGCACGAGGTTCTCGAGCACGTGAAAGCCCGTGCCAAGCCTCATTTCCATTCGGAAGTCATCCAAAAAATTGCGAATCTGCCGCAGCCCGTGATTTCCGCCGTCCAGGGCTACTGCTCAACGGGGGGCATGGAACTCGCGTTGGCCGCCGACCTGATCGTCGCGTCCGAATCGGCGCAGTTCTCCGACGTCTATGCGCGCTGGGGCCTGACGCCCGTTTGGGGCTTGAGTCTGCGCTTGGCGCACCGTATCGGCACCGCCAAGGCGAGCGAAATGATGTTCACCTGCCGAAGCTACTCGGGGCGACAGGCCGAAGCCATGCACCTCGCCAATTTCTGTTTCCCGGATGATCGGTTCGACGCGGAACTTGTCGCGCTATCCGCCGACATCTTGAACAACTCGTGGTACGCGAACCAGGTGAACAAACGCGCGCTGATCGAAATCGACGGTTTGAGCTTGCACGAGGCTCACGGATTGGAGATGTTCAAGAATGAAGGGCTGGCGCCGGATGCGCGGCAACGGGTTGCGAAATTTTTCACCAAGCGCGAACCGTCGGCGCAGTGAGAAATGAGAAACCGCCCCGACCGGCGGGACACTCGTCACGTGCACATTTCCGGTACCGTTCGACCGCTAATCTCTAGTTACAGACTCACGCCTTGGCGGTTACTTCGCGCGGCTTATGGACAGGGAGTTCTGGCCGAGCGTTCGTTGACCTTGCGGCGGGGCTTGTCCTCGGTGGTATACGCCAGACCGTTCGTGTAGTAACACTCTTGAGTGGGCGACTTGAAGGTCGAGCCGTGCAACGCCGGAGCGAAGCTGGTCAACGCTCCCGCAGGCAGCGCGATCGGCGAGTCGGCGGGCATCCACTCGAGCGTTGAACTGTCCCAGCGAGCGAAGCTGATGGTCGACTCCGGCGTGGTCCACGACACGAACAGTGCTGCGCTCGGCGCAACCGAAGAGCCCGGTGTGGCAACCGTGAACACCCCCAGCGCCGGCGCCACCTTGGTCTTCACCGGAATCTTGGCGTGCTGATTCGACCAGGAGCTGCTCGTCAGCGGAAGCGTGGCCGCGGCGACCGCGACGGTTTCACCGGACGGTTCAACCCAGGCCACATGCAGCTCATGCCCGTAGAGCGCCAGGGTGGGGCCCGTGGTCGGACTGGTCGTGGCGTTCGGAATGGCCAACGGTGCAATGTCCCACACGCCATTCACCATCATGGCGTACCGAATGGTGCCGGTGGGCGTGCTCCACGCCGCATACAGCGTCGCGCCGTCGCCGAGCAGCGCCGGGGCGGCGCGCGTGTGAGCGCAGGTCTGGGCGTCGCACAGCGTGGCGCCGTCGGCCTCGAATGCGCTGCCGTCCCACACGTAAACCTGAATTTTGTCGTCGGCTGCGGGCGGGGTCGTCGCCAGGTACAGCCGCTGATCGGCGACTCCCAGCGCGGGTGCCGAGGTGGTCAGCGCGTTCGGTATTTGCGCCGGAGTGGTCCAACTGCCGTCGAGACTCGAGTACCAAACGGGGTGGGCTGAAACACCCGAGTCTCCCGCCCAAGCCAGAAAGCTGCGGTCGTTGAACGCGGTGAGTGCCGGCCCCTCGCTGCTGAACGCGTCCGGCACGTCGGCCGCCGACGCCACGCAATATCCCATCAGGAAAGCCAATAGACCGCCGACCAGTGAAAGCATGTGCCGCTTCATCGCAACTCTCCCTATTACAATGGTGTCATTGATCTATAACGCGGATTCCGTGCGCGAAACGCCTCATCGACTGAAAAAAAGTTTCGTGACCGGACAGTGAAGCTCAACGCGCGTTGCGGGTGCGCGTTGACGCGAGTTTGAGCGTGCCGATCAGTTCCAGGAATCGAGCGTCGTCGTGCAGCTCTTTTAGATCCTCATCAGCCATCAGCTCCGCGGCATCGTTGTAGCCGAGAGCCACCGCCTCGCGAAGATATCGCAGTGCGTCGTCGATGCGATTCGCGGCGGCGGCGACGCACGCGTAGGCGTACCACACGGACCAGCGGTTTCCCTGATTGGCACCGTTGTTCAGCGTGTCGATTGCGGTGCGAAATAGCTGGCTGGCCTCGGCATAGCGGTGGCGGCGGGCCATGGCGATGCCCAAATGCCGCAGGCTGTCCACGGTATCCGGATGTCCCGGTCCCAGCGTGCGCTGCTGGACGTTCCAGGTGTCGGACGCGAGCCTTTCCGCTTCGGCGTAGCGGTATTCGCGAAGCAAGATAGCGGCAAGGTTCGATTGGGAAAGCAGCGTGCTGGGATTTTGCGGACCCAATACCCGCTGTTGCACGGCCAGCGTGTCGCGTTGCAGCGTGTCGGCTTCTTCGACGTGACCTTCCTTCAACAGCACATCCGCCAGGTTCTGCTTGGCAGTCAAGGTCTCGGGATGCTCGGCGCCCAAGGTGCGCAAGCGGATCGCCAGCACCTGCCGATCGAGCCTCTCGCATTCGGCGAGACGTCCTGCGTCGCTCAGCAACGCGGCGAGATTCTCCATGGTCAATACGGTGTACTGATGTTCGGGCCCGAGCACGCGCTGCTGCGCCGTCCACACCTCCCGGTAGAGCCGCTCGGCTTCCGCCACGCGATGCTGCGCATCGACGGCCACGGCGAGACTCATCATGGCGGCGAGCGTTTGCGGATGGTCGGGCCCCAAGACGCGCCGATCCACCTCGAGCAGCTTGCGATATTGCGCTTCAGCCTCGTCATACCGCGCCTGGAGCCAGAGCGCGCGAGCGAAGTGGTTGGTGGCCAGCAGCGTGAGGCTGTTCTCCGGGCCCAAAGCCCGCGCCGCGCTCTGCATCACCTGCCGCGCCAGGTTTTCGGCGTCGCTATTGCGACCTACGTCTTCCTCGATGACCGCCAAATGATCCATGGTTTCGAGGGTGAGCGGCGCCTCGGGACCCAAGACACGTCGTTCGTCCGTAAGGGCTTGGCGTTCGAGCTTCTCCGCCTCGGTGTCGTGCCCCTCGCGGTCCAGAATCCACCCCAGTTGGGTCATGGACTCGAGGGAGCTGGGATCCTTGGCGCCGTGCAGGGTATTGCGAGCGTCCAGCGCGCGCTTGGACAGTTCGTGCGCGCGCGAGTACAGCCCGAGATTCAGATAAGTGCTCGCCATTACGTCCAGCATTTGCGACTGAACTTCGGCATCTCGAGCAAGACCTCCCATGTCGCTCGATGCCTTGTCGAGGATCTCGCGGGCAGTGACGCTGTTGCCGCGCGCTTCGCTGGGGTCCGACACCTTGAACATGCTGGTCATGAAATCAGTGATGCGGGTGGCGCGATCGCGTTCGCGGTTCGCGCGATCCCGCTCTTGGTTGGCGCGGTCCCGCTCTTGGGTGGTGCGCCGCAGTTCGAACCCCTGCAGCACCGAGAACGTGGTCAGCAGTACGATCAATCCCGTGGCAATGCCGATGGCGATGCGGTGCCGCCGGACGTATTTTCGCGCTCGATAGACGGCGCCGGCCGGGCGGGCCGCGACGGGTTCGTCGTTCAAGTGGCGCTTCAGATCGGCGGCGAGTTCCAAGGGGGTGCCATAGCGCTGCGCACGATCCCGCTCCAGCGCCTTCATCGTGATCCAGTCAAGATCGCCGCGCAGCAGCTGCATCAACGGCTTCGGCTCCGTGCCGCGCGCGTTGGCGATCGCGATCGATGAATCCCGATCCAGCGCCAGCTTGGTGCTTGGCAGCGGCGGTTCTTCCTCGCGCAATTTTCGCAGCAGTACGTCGAGCGGCGGCCGCTTGCCGAGCGTGACATCGAACGGCTGATAGCCGGTCAACAGCACATAGAGAACGACCCCGAGGGAATACACGTCGGTGCGAGTGTCGATGTCTTGGACGTCCGGATCCGCCTGTTCCGGACTCATGTAGCCGGGCGTCCCGAGAAATTGTCCCAGCCGCGTAAACTCATTCTCACCGATGAGCTGGGGGGTGGTGGCCTTGGCGAGCCCGAAATCGATGATGCGCGGCGCCGGCTTGCCGTCCACGCTCAGCACCAGGATATTCGCCGGCTTCAGATCCCGGTGGACGATGGCCTTCTGATGGGCATGCTGGACGCCGTCGCATGCCTGGATGAACAGCTCCAGGCGCGCCCGAAGCGCGAGCCGCTGCTGGTCGCAGTACTTGGTGATGGACACCCCCGGCACGTACTCCATGACGAAGTACGGTTGGCCCTGCACGGTGGCGCCGGCTTCGAACACCTTGGCGATGGCCGGGTGATCCATCATCGCGAGCGATTGGCGCTCGGAGCGAAACCGCTGCACCACCGACTCGTCGTACATTCCCGCCTTGATGAGCTTGAGCGCGACTTGGCGCCGCACGGGCGCGATCTGCTTGGCCAACCACACCTGGCCCATGCCGCCTTCGCCCAATTTGTCGATGAGCTGAAAACGTTGCTCGAATAAATCGCCCGCTAACAAGCCTCCTGCGGCAGCCAGGTCGTCCCATTCACCGCTCTCGCCGGCGAGCGCCGATTGCATGAAACTCGAGCGCGCCTCGGCGTCGGCGAGCAGCAGCGAATCAATCTCGGCGCGACACGGATCATCGCTGGGACAGGCCTCATCGAGGAACCTGACACGTTGCTCCGGGGTGAGTTGCATGGCTTGATGCAACACATCTTTGACACGTTCCCAGTGCCCATCGCTCACGAGGATCCAGTCCGGCTGATCTGCCGATGCAGCCACGCGCGCGCCGTCGCCCAATCGCGGTCGACGGTGGCGCGCGACAGCCCCAGCACCTCGGAGATCTCCGGAGATGACAGGCCCCCGAAAAACTTCATGTCGACGATTTTCGCCTGCCGCTCATCCGTGCGGTACAGGTCGTTCAGCGCATCGTCCAACGCCAACAGTTCCGCGTCCCCGCCGATCGGCAGCGCCTCCAGATACTCGACCGGGATGCGGCAACCCCCGTCGCGTTTGGCGGCGCCGCGTTCGCGGGCGTAGTCCACCAAGATCTGCCGGATGAGCCGCGAGGCGACGGCAATGAAATGCGGACGGTTGCGCAGCTCCGGCGGCTGGCTGCCCAACAGTCGCAAATACGCTTCGTGAACCAATGCCGTGCTTTGCAGCGTGTGATCGGCACGTTCGCGTTGCAAGTGAAAGCGGGCGACTCGGCGCAGTTCGTTGTAGACCAGAGGCAATAGCTCGGCCAGCGCCTTTTCGTCGCCCTCAGTCCAATGGTGCAAAAGCTGCGAGACAAGACCGGATTGATCGTCTGTCATGGAAGCTGCGTCGCACATCCCGAATACGCCAGGAATCGTATGCGCGCGCTCTGAACGCGTCAATTGAGGTTGGCGGAGCTTCGCGGCTCGCGCGGCGCCGTGTTCGTGCGTGCGTATGGTGCGACGCAAAGCGCTCGCCCCGGCGGGCCGGCTCCGGGGGTCCCGTGTAGTAGAATCCCAAGATGATCAAATTCCTGTCGCGCCTGCCCATGTGGGCGCTGTATGCATTCTCCACATTTCTCTATTTTCTGGCTTATTACGTAGTTCGGCACCGGCACCAAGTCATCAGCGGCCAACTCGCGAAGGTGTTTCCCGCGATGAGCGCGGCGGAGCGCGCCGCGATTCATAAGCGATTTCTCAGGAATTTCTGCGACGTCCTCGTGGAGGTGCTCAAATCCCTCGCGATGAGCGCGTCGGACATGACGGCGCACGTCCGTATTCTCAATATGAGCGTGGCCCGGGGCTATCTGGATGCGGGCAAGTCCGTCATGTTGGTGACTTCGCACCTCTGCAATTGGGAATGGCTGCTGCAAGGCGTGGTTTTGCAATTGGGGTACCCGCTCGACGCGGCGTACAAGCCGCTGCACGATCAGTGGGCGGAGCGTCTGATGCTGGGCGTGCGCACGCGCTTCGGTGCGCGCCTCATTCCGGCCAAAGAATTGCTCGCTGATTTCCTGCGCCGCCGCGGCGTCATTCGCGCCCTTGCAATGAACGCCGATCAGGCGCCGGTGTCCACGGACAAGCGCTATTGGACCCAGTTCCTGGGCCAAGACACCGCCTTTTACATCGGCGCCGAGCAGATCGCGCGCGCGACGCGCCTGCCGATCATCTACGTGGTCATGCGGCGGGTGAGGCGCGGCTATTACGAAGTCGAGCTGCAGCAGTTGTGGGACGGCCGCGAGATTCTGGAACCGAATGCGATGACGGAACGCTACGCGCGCGCCTGTGAATTCGATGTGCTCAAGAGCCCCGCTGATTGGTTGTGGTCGTACCGCCGCTGGCGCTTGCAGAAACCCTTGTACGGTGCCGACTGACGGCGGAATATGCGTGAGCCCAACGACGCCTCTCTGTAGCGCCAGTGCCCGGCGTGGCTGAAGCCGTGGCGCGGCGTGCGCTCAGCCGCCCTTCGCCAGTAGTTTTCCCTCCAGGTGCTTGGCCAGCTCGGCGATCGTCGGATAGTCGAACAGCTCCATCAGATCGATGAGCCCCGGAAAGTCGCGGTCGATATTTTCGTGGATTTCGATGAGCTTGAGCGAGCTGGCGCCGATCTCGAACAAGTTGTCGTGCAGCTCGATGCGCTTGCCCGGCAGGGCGTTTTCGCAGATCGACTGCAGCCGGTTCTCGAGATCTGAACCGCTGACCTGCGCGCCGCCGGCGGCGGCTTCGCGCAGAGCCTTAAGTTCGGCCAGCTCGGCGTCGAATTCGCCGTCGATGTGGGCTTGTTCCAGAAAATGCCGCTGGATCTTGCCGCTGGTGGTCTTGGGAATGCGTTTGACCGGAATGACGTGCGCCACTTCCAAGCCGGTGTGTTCGTTGATGAGACGGCTGACCGCCGCAGCGGTCGGCAGGAAGTCGCTGAGGGCGCCTCGATGCAGTACGAAAACCACCAACTCTTCACCCTGAGTGCCCGGTTTCGCGACGCCCGCCGCCACCACCTTGTTCAGATCGAGGCCGGGTGCGCGGATTGCGATGTTCTCCAGATCGTACGGGTAGTAGTTCATGCCGTTGATGAAGATGATTTCCTTGGCTCGTCCGGTGATGTACAGGGCGCCTTCGTGGATGACCCCGAGATCGCCGGTGTCCACCCACCCTTCGGCGTCGATGATGCGTGCGGTCTCCTCGGGATCGCCGAAATAGCCGTGGGTCACCGAGGGACCACTGATCAAAATGTGGCCCACCCGTCCGTCCGGCAATGGCGCCCGAGTGTCGTCGGCGATACGCAGCGTCGTGTTGGGCACGGCTTGCCCGAGGCAGATCAATTCCAGTACATCGCTATTCTTCGGCGGGTTCAGTTCGATTGCCGAGCCCACCCCGAGTTTGTGCCGGTTGACGCGTATCCATCGATAGTCCGCGCCCAGCGGGGGAAAGGTGACCGCCAAGCAAGCCTCCGCCAAGCCGTACACCGGAAACATCGCGCTGCGCTTGAGTCCGGTGTAGGCCAGTGCCTGCATGAATTCGTTGCACAGCTCGACGGAGATCGGCTCCGCGCCGTTGTACAGGGAGCGAATGCTCGATAAGTCGACGTTCTCCAGTTTGCGGTTGCCCAGCACCTTGAGCAGGTGCCGATATCCGAAATTGGGCGAACACGTCAGGGTGACGCGCTTCTTGGACGCCAACTGCAGCCACAACACCGGCCGCCGCACGAACAGGTCCGTGGGCATCAAGTTGATGTGCACCTGGTTCGCGAATTGAATGAGATAGAAGCCGATCAAGCCCATGTCATGCGTGAGCGGCATCCAGCTCAAGCCGACGTCCTGATCGGTGTACTTGCCCACGGCGGTCGCGCCCTGCATATTCGCGATGAGATTGCCGTGCGTCAGCATGACGCCCTTCGGTTCGCTGGTCGATCCTGAGGAAAATTGAATGAACGCCAGATCGTCCGGGGCAGGGCGGAACAGCTTGCCCGGGCGCGAAATGTCGGTAATGGATTCGACCAGGAAACTGCGCGAGTTGAGTTCGCCGAACAGAGCCGTCTCGCCCACCGCGTCGGCGAGCGCCGCCAAGCGCTCCAAATTCTTGGCATCCGTGTAGAGCAGCGGCTTGCCGAGCTTGCGCGCCACGCGCAGCAGCTTGTGGCGGTGCTCATCGCTGATGCCGACGGCGAGCGGCACCGGAATGATCCCGCCGCACAGCGCGGCCCAGAAGCCATCGAGAAATTGCTCGTTGTTGTTAAGGTAGATGATCATCTTCTCGCCGCGCTGCGCGCCCATGGCTTGCAGGTGGTACAGAATGCCCAGCGCCCGCGCATGGGCGTCGCCGTAGCTCACGCGACGTTCGGAGTTCTCGCCGTCGATGAACGTGACCGCGCGCTCGACGTTGCGATTGCTTTCCAGGATCTCTACAAAAGTCGTTGGCATCATCGTGTCGTTACCGTCATCAGGAGGTTGGTGCGCGGACGTAAGTTGATTTGAGCCTCGAGTTCGATGGGCTCGTTGCCGGCGCGGGTCAAGTGAAAGCGCCGCGACATGGTCTGCACGTGCACCAGCATCTCGAACATGGCCAAATTCTCGCCGATGCAATGGCGAGGTCCGACGGAGAAGGGAATGTAGGCGAACTTGTGCCGTTCTTCGGCGTCGGCGCCGGCAAACCGCTCGGGTCTGAATTCCTCAGGTTCGCTCCAGAATTCCGGGTGCCGATGCAGCAGGTACGGACTGATGAACACATCGGTGCGCGGTCCGACGGAGAAGCCGCCGAGTTCATCCGCCTCGACGGTGCGCCGGGTGAAAAGCCACCCAGGGGGGTACAGACGCATCGCCTCCTGCAGCACTTGGTGCGTGAAGCTCAAGCGTTCGGCCGCGTCCAGGCCCAAGGTCTCGGCCGTGACGCGATCCGCTTCCGCTTCGAGCCGTGCGGCGGTTTCCGGATGTTGGCTGATGAGGTACCAGGCCCACGTCAACGCCGCCGCGGTGGTTTCATGGCCGGCGACGATCAGCGTCATCACCTCGTCGATCATTTCCTTTTGGCTCATCGGCGCGTCGTTCTCGCGATCGCGCGCGGCCATGAGCATGCTCAAGAAGTCGAAGTGCTCTTCGGGTTGGCGACGCCGGCGCTCGATCAGTTCGTTCACCAACTTGGTCAGGGAGCGAAAACGAAACGCAAATTTCAGGTCCCGGTTCTGTTCCTTGGCCACCACTTCGAACGGATTGCCGCCGACCTGCCGCTCCAAGCGCGTAAGATCGGTACCGAAAATCGAATTGAGGACGATTTCCAGGATGAGCTCGCTGACGTCGTCCGTGAGATTGATGAGTTCGCCCGCGGCGGCCTTCGCGGCCCAACGTTCCGCGAATTTGGCATTGACGTCATGGATCAGCTGCTTGAATTGATCGAGCACGCGGCGATGGAAGCACGGCTGCATCATGCGCCGCTGGCGCCGCCAAAAATCGCCCTCGCTGGTCATGATGCCGTTGCCGAGCAGGATCTTGACCCGATCCATGCCCTCGCCCTTGGTGTAGTTGCGATGGTTCGTCAACAACACCCGCTTGACGTCGCTCGGGTGATTGATGACGTAGTTATAAACGCCGCGGCTTGGCGCAAAGACTCGGTACACGTTGCCGAAACGCGCAAAACAGTCGCGCATGAACGCCAATGTGGCTTCGCTCCCGCCGAGGTCGAAGCCTTCGGCGGGGCCTGGAGGTAGGGCCATGGTTTGCATGCGTTATTGTAACGTAGCCCGGGCCCGCGCGGCCCGGCCTTGCGCGGCCCGGCGCGGGCGGCCTTCTCGACCACCGGCAACCCCGCAGCTTGCGTGCGACCTTGGCGTTCCCGACAATACCGGTCGTGCAAAAAAAACCTGATGGTGGCGGCCTTCGCAATACGATTTACGAACAACAGACGCGCTCGGGCCGCCGGCTGACCGCCGGCCGGCGGTTCTGGTACCAATTGCTGGTGCCGGTCGGCGTGGGGTTGTTGCACCTCGTGTGGCGCTGGGCCAAGGTGGTGAGCGTCGTCGGCAGCGAGCACATCACGCAGTCTCTCGCACGGGCGCCGTCGTTCATCCCGGTGTACTGGCATCAGCACCAGCTCTTCTGCATCAAACAGCTGCTCACGCTGCGTCCGGCCGGCGTCAAGCTCGGTTTCTTGATCAGCCCCTCGGTGGACGGCGAACTCGCCGCCATGCTCGTGCGCCGCATGGGTGGGGAAGTGATCCGAGGCTCCTCCTCGCACACCGGGGCGCGGGCGCTGCGCGATTACTATCAGGCACTGTCGCGCGACAACGTGTCGCCCGTCATTACGCCGGATGGGCCGCGTGGCCCCCCCTGGAAATTCAAACCCGGCGCCATCCTGCTCGCCCAGCTATCGCAGCGGCCCATCATTCCCATGGCCTACGCGGCATCGCGCGCCTGGAAGATCAAGTGGGACAAGTTCGTGATCCCGAAGCCGCTGGCGCGGATCGCCATCGCTGTCGGCGAGCCGGTGTACGTCGCCAAGGGTCTGGATGCCGCCGGGCTCGAGAGGTACCAGGCGGAGATGGAGGCGCGGCTGAAATCCCTGTACGCCGATGCCAAAAAGGCTCTGGAATGATATTTCTCCTTTAAGCTTACTAATACAATCAGTTAGCTTGTAATCCTTACACGTTGTGCGAGAATCCGGCGGTATGTGCTAGTTGCCGAATCCCCGGAACTGTGTAACGCATTCGGTTTTCAACGCATATCGATGGCAAACTATTGATCCGCAACCGCAATCTTTTTTTCGGGACTCTTGAAGGCGCATGGCGATAGCACCCAACGATCCCCGACATCGCGATTTGACCGCCTCGGACATTCTGTCGCCCGCCACGTGGCCGAGGCACGGTGTTCGCCCGGCGGTGGGTCTCGACGTCATCTGCACCAAGATCGCGGTCGATTTTCAAAACATGACCGAGGCCACCGCCCCCGGCTGCATATTCGCGAACCTGGAGCTGCTGCGCGAGGCGACGCGTGCCGATACGGCCTTTCATATCAGCTTGGATGTCGACCTCGAGACCTTTGCCGACGTGCAAGTCGCTCGCGGCATGCTGGCCACCGGCAATCCCGAGCAATTGCGCGGCCAGAGCATGGAAGCGTTGCCCTGGCTGCGTTCGCGGCTGGCGCCGTTGCGCATTTCGGAATTTCGCGATACCGCCAAGCCCCGGCCCGATCAGACCGTCGATGCCGGCCGCTGGTGCGAACTGGGCATCGGCTCGGTGCTGATGATCGGCTATTACATCGAGGGACGTCCCGCCGGCATTTTAGGCATCGCAGGCGCCATGCCCTGCGAGAACTGGGACGTGCAACTGCATCTTCTGATGAAGCTCGTCGGCAGCAGTCTCGCGACGGGACTCGAACGGATCGAGATTCAACGGCATCTGCGCGATTTGGAAGAGCGCAACGAACTTGCCCTCTACAGCGCGAACGATGGCCTCTGGGACTTCGATACCCTCAACAATCGGGTGTATCTATCGCCGCGCTGGAAGGCGATGCTGGGGTACGACGAAAGCGACGTGGGGCAGGCGCCGGATTGGCGAACGCTCGTGCACTCAGACGACATGTCGCGCGTACAGGCGGCGATTCGCGATCATGTGGCGGGCAAAACGCCGCTCTTCGAGAGTTTGCATCGGATGCGCCACGCCAGCGGCGAGTGGCGCTGGGTCATCAGCCGCGCCAAGGCCCGCGTCGATGACAAGGGGCGATTACTGCGGCTGGTCGGCGTCGAACTCGATATCACCGAGCGCAAGCTCTACGAGGAAGCGCTGTTCCGTGAGAAGGAGAGCGCGCAGATCACTCTGCAGAGCATCGGCGACGGCGTCATCACCACCGACGCCAAGGGCGTGATCGACTATTTGAACCCGGTCGCCGAGGCGCTCACCGGATGGCGTCTCGAGGACGCCCAAGGCCGGGCCATCGAGGAGATCTTCCGCGCATTCCACGAGGAAACGTGCGAACCGCTGGAAAACCCGCTGGCGGTGGCCATCCGCCGCACGCGCTCCATCAAGTCGGTGCGGCCGATGTTGCTGATTCGCCGCGATGGCAACGAAATCTACGTCGAAAGCACGGCATCCCCCATTCGCGACGGCAGCGGTGCGGTGTCGGGCGGCGTGCTGGTGTTCCATGATGTGAGCGAAGCGCGTGAGCTGAACCGGCGTTTGAGCTATCACGCGAGTCATGACGTGCTCACCGGATTGGTGAATCGCCGTGAATTCGAGAACCGCATGGAACGCGCCCTGAAGAGTGCCAAGGCGCACGAAACCTCGTATGCCCTGTGCTGTCTCGATCTGGACCAGTTCAAGATCGTCAACGACACCTGCGGGCACAGCGCCGGCGATGCCTTGCTGGGTCAGGTCGGGGCGTTGCTCAAATCCAAAGTCCGCTGGCGCGATACCCTGGCGCGCTTGGGCGGCGACGAGTTCGGGATATTGCTCGAGAGCTGTTCGTTGGACGAAGCCATGCGCACTGCCGAGTCGCTGCGCGAATCGGTGCGCAACTTCAAATTCACGTGGGAAGAGCGCACGTTCCGGCTGGGCGCCAGCATCGGTGTCGTGCCCATTTCGGCCGAGAACGCCGACGTAGCCTCGGTGCTCTCGGCCGCCGACAGCGCCTGCCAGGCGGCGAAGGAGGCCGGCCGCAACCGGGTGCACAGCTTCGAAGAGAACGATATCGACTTGATGCGCCGCCGGCGCGAGATGCAGTGGGCGGCGCGCATCAACAATGCGCTGGAGGAGGGGCGCTTCGAGCTGTTCCGCCAAACCATTCTGCCGCTGCAGGTGCCGGAGACCGGCGCGCATTACGAACTGTTGCTGCGCATGCGCGACGAGGCGGGCAAACTCGTCTCGCCGGATAACTTCATCACGGCCGCCGAGCGCTACGGCATAACCCCGCAGATCGATCGCTGGGTCATCGAAAACGCCTTCCGGTGGCTGGTGTCCGAGGCCGACGAGCGCGAGAAGCTCGCCATGTGTTCGATCAATCTATCGGGCCAGAGCTTGGGCGACGACAAATTCTTGCCCTACGTGATCGATCAATTTCACCGCAGCGGCTTGGATGCCACCAAGATCTGCTTCGAGATCACCGAAACCGCCGCCATTGCGAGTTTCTCCCAGGCCAACCGCTTCATTCAGGCGCTCAAAGAGTTGGGCTGCAAGTTCGCGCTCGACGACTTCGGCACCGGCCTGTCGTCCTTCGGTTATCTGAAGCACTTCCCGGTCGACTTCTTGAAGATCGACGGCAGCTTCGTCAAAGAGATCCTGCACGATCCCATTGACCGCGAAATGGTCCGATCCATTAACGAGATCGGTCATTTGACGGGCAAACAGACCATCGCCGAGTTTGCCGAGAACCTGGAGATCATCAACATGCTGCGCAGTCTCGGCGTCGACTATGCGCAGGGCTACGGCGTCTAGATGGTCTTGCCTAGAAAGCCCAGAATCACCAGCGAGGTCAGGATCGAAAGCGGGATCGAGATGCACACCACGACGGTACTGCGCCAGCTCCCGATGAAAAGCAGGATCATCAACCCCGTGAGCAAAGCCGCAATGCCCGCTTCACGCACCACGCCGTTCACCGCAGCTCGCACAAACAGGGATTGATCGAAGAGTTGCTTAACTTTCAATTCAGGAGGCAAGGAGGAAAGGATACGGGGCAGCGTTGTCCTGACCCTGCTGACGATATCGAGGGTGGAGGCGTTGCCATTCTTAATGACGGTGAGCAGCGCCCCGCGCCGGCCGTCCTCACGCACAATGTTGGTCTGCACCGCGAACCCGTCCCGAACGTGGCCAATATCTTTAATGTAAACCGTCGCT
Organism: Steroidobacteraceae bacterium; assembly: GCA_052143815.1. Lineage (GTDB taxonomy): Bacteria > Pseudomonadota > Gammaproteobacteria > Steroidobacterales > Steroidobacteraceae > Bog-1198. Next base: position 58,820 of record JBKQSA010000045.1, read on the forward strand.
CCATGCTCGCTCTTGATGGGCAAGTCATTCAGAGCCGAGACGACGGTCGGACTGCTGTTGAGCATCACCAGGTATTCGCGATCGCCCACTTTGGCGGTGCCCGCCGGCAGGATCAGGCTTTGCAGATTAACGGCATTAGAAACATCCGTTGCGGAGAGGTGGTTCGCATAAAGCGCGTCGGGGTCCAGGTCGACCATGATCTCCCGGTATTTCCCGCCATAGGGGAGCGGGATCGAGGCGCCCTGCACCGTGGCAAGTTGAGTGCGGATAAAATTCGTGCCGTAGTCGAAAAGCTGCTGCTCCGTCAGCGTGTTGCTGCTAAGGCCCAGTTGCAGGATGGGGACGCTCGAGGCGTCGTATTTGATTACACCGGGAGGGAAGATGCCGGGCGGCATGACGCGAAGAATGGATTGAGTGAGAGAGGTAATCTGGGCGATGGCCATCTCTGGTTTCGCTTTGGGCTGGAGAAAGACCTTGATAACGGAGAGGCCGTAATAGGACTGCGACTCGATGTGCTCGATGTCGTTGACGGTGGTGGTCATGGCGCGCTCGCAGATGGTCACGATGCGCTTCTCCATGTCGTCAGCGGAGACACCGGAATAGCTCCAGATCACGCTCACGACCGGGATATCAATGTTCGGAAAGATATCGGTGGGCATGGTGAGGATCGAGACGACACCTAGAATAGCGATGAGGATCGACATCACGACGAAAGTATAAGGACGGCGCAGAGCAAGCCTGACAATCCACATGATTTCACTCCAACAAAGATCGTTTCATACCCGCCACTCCCCCGAAACATGGGGTGAGCGGACGGATGTCATCCTGAGCGCAGCGAAGGATCTCCGTAGTTGGTTCGTAATTCAACGATTGAACAACTGCAGCGATCCTTCGCTGCGCTCAGGATGACAGGTTCAGAGGTTTCGCACTCGTTCAGGGCTTCCCGTCGAACCTCCTCACGAGCTCCCGATCAGGATTCCGGCGAGGAACACCAGCACTCCTCCCACGACCACCTGAAACGCGGCGCTGAGAAAGGGAGTATCCATGTAACGATGACGGACGAAGCTGATGGCCGCGAGCTCCACAGCCACGATGGCAACTGCGGCGCTGATGGCGATTTTAAAATTGGAAATAAGAAAGGGCAGCGTGTGTCCAATCCCACCAGCGGTTGTCATCATTCCGCATACAATGCCCCGCACCCAAGGGTGGCCGCGCCCGGTCAGCGACCCGTCGTCAGAGAGGGCCTCGGCGAAACCCATGGAAATCCCCGCCCCCACGGAAGCGGCAAGGCCCACCAGAAAAGCGTCCCAACTCTGGTGCGTGGCGAAAGCAGCGGCGAAGAGCGGGGCAAGAGTGGAGACCGATCCATCCATCAAGCCCGCCAAGCCAGGTTGGACGATTTGGAGCAGGAAGAGGCGGCGTTGCGCAGCGTCCTCCTGTGCGCGTGTCTCCGGCGTGAGGTGCTGGATCTCGAGGGATTGGGCAAGGGCAGAATGCTTCCGCTCCACCTCCGCCAGGTCGCCCAGCAGCTTCCGGACGGAAGCATCCGTCAC
>JBKQSA010000046.1:0-11100 GCA_052143815.1 Steroidobacteraceae bacterium
TTGGTGAGGGAGCGGATGCAAGGCGCACGGTGCAGGACGTAGTGGGCGCTACGTCCAAGCCGTGCAACGCCGCAGACGCCCCTCACCAAGCCAACCCTTCGGGACCGGCCAGATTTCGCTTCATCCACCGTTGTCGCCTCCTCATTGGGTGTTGACCCAACCACGTCGGCTCCGCCTCGGCTGAAGCGAAATCTGACGCGGTCGCGGCCACGGGGAATACTCAGACAGGCTCCTAGGTTCTTACGTGCAGCATATCGTTGCTTCCGTGCCTTCAGCGCACGGTCAGCCTTGCCGCTCCCAGGTCTGCGAGCGCCCCAGCAAGGAGAACCCGATGTACCCTCGAAGAGCGAGCCGGCTTCCGTCTCGTTCAACGTGCATTTTGCAGCGATAAACAGACCCCGAGTCGGGATCAAGGATGTCGCCGCCGTCGTACTCGTTGCCGTCCGGTTTCATGTTTCGAATGATGATGAGACCAATGATCGGTTGATCCTTGCGCTCGTCGGAGCAGGGCACGCAGACCCGATGTTCGCCCCCCCGGCGTGAACGATTGTTCGATTCGGCCAAACAGCTTTCCGTCCTGTTCGTAGATCCGCACGATCGCGCGCGCTTTACCCGTCTTGTCATCGAAAGTCTTCCACACGCCGATCGGCGACGTCGCGTCCGCCGAGTAACACGCCATCGGCGCGATCGCGGCCAGGAGCACGACACTCAATAGGGTGATTCGGGGATAGGCATGCATAGTCCTTAATATACCGCCAATTTCATCGCCTTAGCCGGGCCTTAGCCGGCGGCTAACTCATGAACGTGGGGCGGCGGCTACTCAAGGCCGCGCTGTGAAGAAGCGGTACTCCGCCGAATAGGGGACGCGCGCTTCCTTGCCGGATTGTGTCTGATCGCAGCCGGCGGCTGGGGCTTTGCCACCGACGGTGTGCACGCGTTGAATCGATCTAATTGCGCTGAATATCCCGGCTCCCGACGTGGACTTGGCGCGGAGCAATAGCCACGGAATTGCGTCGGCGTTCGGAGCGTCGAGTTTCACGACGACATCCCCAGTCACCTTACTGCCGTCGGTCGCTTCCCAGGTTGGGCCGGCGTAGTGCTTACCCAAGTTCGCGCCCGGCGCCAGCCGCAAAACGGCTTCGGGTGCTTTCAAGGTCCACGAAAAGTGCGTCGGATCGCCCTTCGCCGAAGTGCACTCGTAGATCTGCACCCCGACGCCCCGGGCCGCTATCGCCAGGACTTGTTCAGATGGAACCTGAAGAGCGTCGGGGACCGCATTTGCCCCGACGTTGTCGGCGCTCGCCATCCCCGCCAGTGCCATTATCAGCACTCCAGTAGCGGCGGCCAGCCATGCTGCTGCGATTTCCATCACGTGCTGGGCACCGGTTCTAGCCGGGCCTTTTGGTTTAAGCGCTCGCTGCGCCACACATACAGCGCCAGCAACGGGATCCGGCCAGTCGGCGAGAAACGGTGCCAGTGCCGGTGCGCAGAGCGAGCGAAGGAGGTCGCGCGCCTGCAGCGCGAGACCCTCCAATGCGCCAGGCAGGCTCCCAGGGTTCATGGTTCAATTATACTGACACCTCGTCGCCGCGTACCCGCTTACGGCTGTCCGCCGCGGGGGCCTGCAACTCGGAGAGGTAGTGCAAACCAAGTTCTCATTGACTGAGGGTTCGATTCCGCGTGCCCTGCTCGCCTTTGCGCTGCCCATCCTTTTCGGTAACGTTTTGCAATCGGTCGACGGCTCGGTCAATGCGGTGTGGGTGGTGCTGGACCGCTGGCAGGCCGAGGCGATCTGGTGGAGTTTCCCAATCGCATCGATGACCTTTCTGATTATGGCGACCGGCTATTACCGCTTCGGCGGCTGGCGAGAAATCCGGATGGGAGTCGCCGATGCATCCTCCGAGCCGGTGCCTACTGCGTGACGCCGGTGACAGGCGGCACGGGACGGTGCGAACGTCCGCTGGTCGTGCGATGTGGCGCGTTCGGCGACATGGTGTTGGTGACCACGCTGATCCGCGATTTGGCCAAAACGTTCGGCTGCGACGTCGACGTCCTCACGTCAGGCCCTTGGAGCGACCCGTTGCTGCGTGGGCAATCGGGCGTCGGCGAGATTCTGACCGTCCGTAGCCGCAAAACGCCTTATTGGTTCGCTGTCGACCAGCAACGAGTGGTGCGGCGATTGCGGTCACGCGGCGTGGGTCCTACGTGGTATTGCGATGGTAACGACGCGGCGCGATCCCTGCTGACGCGGGCGGGCGTTCCCGACGATTTCATCGTGGACGTCAAAGAGCATCCCTTGTTGCCCGGCGAACATGTCACCCAACAGTGGCGGCGGCTGGCGCGTATTTTGCCGGCTGCTGAGGTAAGGGTCGCAACGACGGTGACCGACGAGTTCGCTGCCGCGCCCGGCGGTTGTTATCTCGAAGTCAGCGACCAGCAGCGGGCAGATCTGGAACGCTGGTTGCGCGAGCGGGAGTTGTCATCCGTTCCGCTCATTGCCATACAGGTCGGGAACAAACGCACCATGCGCCGCGGTTTGCGGCGCTTGGCGGTGAACAGCAAGTATTGGCCGAATGAGCGTTGGGCGGCCGTGTTGCGGCACGTGCGAGCGCGCCACGTCAAGCATGCGATCGTGCTTTTGGGCGCCGGTCCGGAGTATCGCCTGAACCGGGAAATCGCTGCGCTGGCGGGCATCGATCGGCTGTACAACGCGGCAAATGATTTGCCGATTCCACGACTGGTGGCGCTGTTGGCGCGCGCCCGGGGTCTCATCACCGTGGACTCCGGACCCGCGCATGCCGGCGCCGCCGTCGGGTGCCCGCAGGTCGTGCTGTTCGGCAAAGCGTCGACATCGCTGTACCGCCCTTGGGGTGCGGCCGGAGCCGATGTGAAGGTGCTGACGGGTCGAGTCGGCGGCGAGCCCAACATGCTGGGTATCGAAACGGGCGACGTCTTGGCGGCGTGGGATACGCTGGTGCTGCGGGCTGAAGGCTCCTAGAGGAGGGGGCGCAGCATATCCTGCGTCACCAGTACGACGCCGCGTTTGGTGACGCAGAAGCGCTTCGCATCTTCCACTGGATCGTCCCCGATGACCATGTCGTCGGGGACCACGCAGTTCTCGTCCAGAATGCAACGGGTAATCTTCACGTGGCGGCCGATGGTCACGCTCGGCAGCAACACCGAACTCAAGATGGTGCTGCCGTCTTCGATGCGCACATCAGACGACAGAAGCGACTGTTTTACATACGCACCCGAGATGATGCAGCCGCCGGCGACCATGGAATCGACCGCCATCCCGCGCCGGCCATCGTCGTCCAGTACGAACTTCGCGGGCGGTTGCTGAGCCTGGTAGGTCCAAATCGGCCATTGATGGTCGTAAATGTTGAGTTCCGGATCGAGCGACACCAGTTCCATGTTCGCCTCGTACAGCGCGTCTACGTTGCCCACATCTCGCCAGTAGTTCTGCGCGCGGGTTTCCACGTCTTCGAACGGGTAGGCGAATACCCGCAGCCGGTCGATCGCAGGCGGAATGATGTTCTTCCCGAAATCGTGACTCGTGCTTTCGATGGCGGCGTCTTCCGACAGTAATTTCTCGAGCCTGTCCATGGCAATCACGTAGATGCCCATGGACGCCCGTGCGAGATGCTTATGGCCGATGAGGGGATCAGGATGCTGCGGCTTTTCCGCGAATTTTACGACACGGTTTGTGTCATCGGTGGTCAGGATGCCGAATTCGTTGGCGCGTTCGATGGGTACGTCAACCACGCCCACCGTGATGTCGGCTTCGCATTGTTCGTGATAAGCAATCATCGGACCATAGTCCATCTTGTAAATATGATCGCCCGCAAGAATCAGCACATGGGTGGGATGGTGGGAGCGGATGAATTCCAGATTTTGATACACCGAATCCGCGGTGCCTCGATACCAATAGGTGCCGATCTGCTGCTGAGCGGGGATCAGTTCCACGAACTCGCCGAGTTCGCCGCGCAAGTAGCTCCAGCCGCGCTGAATGTGCTGTATGAGCGACTGAGCTTTGTACTGAGTCAGGACCGCGATTTGCCGTATCCCGGAATTGACGCAATTCGAGAGTACGAAATCGATGATCCGAAATTTACCGCCGAATGGCGTTGCCGGTTTGCAGCGATGCTCTGTGAGCGCCTGGAGGCGCTCGCCGCGACCTCCCGCCATGACCACCGCCAGTGTGCCGCTTGTCAATCGGCTGACGTAGCGTCCGGTGTTAATACGAGCAGCGTGTCGCATACAGTCCTGATGTTATCGTTAAATGTATCGAGCGAGCCCACCAAGTCATTCGCAGCGTGCCACACTAGCGAGGAGATCGCACCAGGTTTTTTGGCGATGGCGAAATAGCGTTTGCTAGACTTGAGGCCATGATCCCACTGAAGCTGTGCATGTTGAGCTCCGAAATCGCGCCGTATGCGAAAACCGGCGGGCTGGCGGATGTGGCGGGAGCCTTGCTTCAAGAACTCAAGCAACTGGGCCACGACGTGCGCGCATTCATGCCGTTGTACGCTTCGGTGCGACGCGCCCGCCCTGAACTACGACCGGTGTCCAGCCTGCAAGATGTTACGCTTACCATCGGCACCACCCCCTATGCCTTTTCGGTGCTGACAGCGCGCTTTCCGGGTACGCAGATCGCGATGTATTTCATCGATTGCCCGCAGATGTTCGATCGTCCGACTTTCTATACCTTTGATTCCGATGAGCACAGGCGCTTTCTCTTGTTTACGCGCGCAGCCTTCGAGAGCTGCCAGCATCTGGGATTCGTACCGGATGTATTTCATTGCAACGATTGGCACACGGCCTTCCTGCCGCTTCTCTTGAAGACGGTATATCAGTCGGTACCCGGATTGACCAAGGTGCGCTCGGTATTGACGATTCATAACATCGGCTATCAGGGCATCATGCCCGCTACGGCAATCGCCGACCTTGGACTGGGTGCCTTCGAAGACCGTTTGGATGCCGGCGATCGTGGTGCGGGTATCATTAACCCTCTGAAAAGTGGGATAAAATTTGCGGATGTAGTGACAACGGTCAGCCCTACCTACGCGCACGAAATCTGCGAGACGCCACTTGGCATGGGAATGCAGCAGACACTCCGCGAACGGAGCAACGGCGTCGTCGGAATTCTGAACGGAGTTGATTACCGCGATTGGGATCCGCGGCACGACCCGCATTTAACAGTACATTTCGGGCCCAAGGATTTGCGCGGCAAGCTCACCAACAAACAACGCCTATTGGCAACCACCGGTCTGAACCGTGAGCCGCATACGCCGCTCATCAGTATGGTGACCCGCCTGGCGGAACAAAAAGGCATCGATTTGTTGTTCGACGCCTTGCCGACGCTGCTCCAACAACGGGAGTTCAGATTCCTGATCTTGGGCAGCGGTGATGACCGATATGTGACGTTTTTCGACGATCTGGCGCGGCGCTTCCCGGGACGGGTCGTGTTTCACGCAGGGTTCGACGAAGCGTTGGCGCACTTGATCGAGGCGGGCAGCGATATGTTTCTCATGCCGTCTCGCTATGAGCCCTGCGGCCTGAATCAGATGTTCAGCCTTCGCTACGGCACCATTCCCATCGTGCGTAAAACCGGTGGTCTCGCCGATTCGGTGCAACACTTCAATTCCGCGACGGGTGAGGGTACCGGATGCGTATTCAACGACTATGATGTCCCAGCAGTCAGGTGGGCAGTCGGCACGGCGCTCGACTGGTTTACCGATCAAGAGAAGTGGCGTCGGTTGATGCGCAATGGCATGGCGCAGGATTTTTCCTGGGGCCGCCAGGCGCTCAAGTACGAGCAGGTCTATCGCGACGCAGTGGCTGGCCCCCCTGCGAGCAGGGCATAGCGGCGACCGTTTGGCAGCGCATAGCGATGTGCGATCCGTAGCTGCAATCCGGAGGCCCAGGCCGGCGTCTCCGCGTCGTCGACGAGCGGCGGGCCAATTCGCTTCCCAGCGCCGAGCCGCGCGGCCAGCTCCCGGAATGTGCGACTGTAGTTGCGCCCTGGTAACTGAATGACGACCAGGCTTTGCGGATTGGACGCGAGCTGGGCCCTCAAGCGTTCGGCCGACTGTGCCGTGACCGGGCCGGGTATCAGTCCGACCGACGTGCGGGTGTACATGTCGATGAAGGCGCGGGTGGTCTCGTCCGGCGCGAAGAGAATCACGGGCCGACCGTCGGTATCGCGCCCGATGGCCCGGCCGATTGAGCCTAAGTCCTGCCAGGCGTCGACGCGGCGATAGATTTGCGACGCGGGACCTACCAGCAGCGCGCTATACGCGAGCAGCAGAGCGAATGACGCGCGCAGCAACAGCCCTCGACCCGTAGCGTGCCAGGCGAGCAGCGCGCACGCAAGGGCGCTCGCCAGGCCAAGCACGGACACCGCCACGTAGAGGATGCGTGCGTTTAGGACGTCCCACGAATCCACGCCCAGGATGGTCACCGCAGCCGTTAACACGATCACTGCGAGCAGCAGCAGGAACGATGTCCCGCGCATCGCGCGAACGTCCCAGTGGTCCTGTGTCGTTGAGAGCTCGCTTGCCCACCAGCCCAGCAGCAACGCGGCGCCGGGAAGCGCCGGCGCCAAATAGATGTTGCGCGCCGTCGCCGCCACCGAGAGCACGCCCAAAGTCGGTGCGAAGGTCGCGAGCGCGAATCGCACGGGACGCTGCCGCTCCGTGGATGTGATCCTGTGCCGCCACGCCCGTCGAGCGGCAGCCACGACCAATAGCGTCCAGGGCCACAAGTAGACCGGTAGTTCGATGAGATACTTACCGGGAGAATTGCGATGCGCGGCGGCGTATTGCAACTCTTCCGGTGCATCGACGTGGGCGAAGCGGCCCACCAGGTTGTTCCAAAAGAACACTTTGAGGTGGACCGGTCCGTCAGGCCCCACATAAACCGCCCACACCCAGGCGAGAACGAGTGCCGCCTGCAGGAGCAAACCCACGTATAGCTCCCAGCGCAACAATTCGCGCCAGCGCCTCTCCCAGACCACCAGGGTAATGAGGGTCAAGACGGGCACCATCCAGGCAGCGGCGCTCTTACTCAAGAAGCCGACGGCCAGCGCAATGTGCATCAGGGAATAGCCGCGCAAGCGCTCGCCGGTGCCGTTGGCATAGAAACCGACATACAGTCCCAACAATGCCACAGCCACCGCGGCGAGCAACGGTGCATCGGTCGCTAGCCAGATTGCAACCTGGTATGAGAGTAGGAAAGTGCTGATCGCGGCCGCAGCCACCAAGCCCGCAATGGGTCCCGCGCTGCGGCGGCCGATCATGCCCACGGCGAGCGCCGTCAGGAGCGCGTACAGCAAATTGGGTAATCGGGCCACCCACGCATCGGGGCCCCAGGCGTCGATGGCGGCGCCCGCCACCCAATACGTGAGGGGCGGTTTCTCGCAAAACGGGTCGCCGGCAAGCAACGGAACCGCTTTGGAGGGCTGCCAGCTCATTCGCCACGCGAGATCCGCCTCACGAGGCTCGTCCGGAGTCCAGTAGCCGCGGCCGAGCATGCCGACGCCCCAGGAGACGGCGAGGGCAAGCCATATCAACCCAAGCAAGGAACGAGGAAGCCTTGGCAACTTACTGTGCTGATCGGGCTAGGGGAGCGGGTGTGCGCGGCATTCGCTGACTATACCTGTCCGCTGGGACCCGCCGTAGTTGCGCCCGGCGACGTACTGGCGATGGGCGTGCCGTTCGAGGCCGGAACGATCATTGCGCTCGGCCTGAATTATGGCAGGTTGCCCTCGATCATTTGGCGCAGGGAGCGACGTTCGTCGCGGTCTGTGTATTGATTCAAGGCCGGACGGAATCCGGTGCCGTGGGTACAGCGGCAATTAATCGATTCCCGGAATGCCCCTTCTGATGTCCGCCGAAAAGCCCGCGCCGCGATCGCAGTGCCTGGCGCGGTCTGTTATGAATCCGCGAGTGCGGAGTTCTTCCAGCGAGTAGCGCCGGTCCAGCCCGCGGACGCCATACACGTATTCCGGCATGTAACCGGAGAACAACAGCCGGTAACTGAGCGGCAGGCGGCCGACGATTCGCTTCATCATTTGGTAGACGAGCGTCGTGCAGTTCACCGTGATCGTGTTATAGAAACGCGGCGCAATCTCTAGATCGTTGGCCTCGCCGATGTAACTCAAAAAAAGCGAGCGCATTGCGGCGATCGGCAGTTGCAATCGATACAGATGGACTCGCTCGCCGCGGACGTTGGTACGAAGCCGAATGACGTCGAGCTCGTCGGCCGCGATGATGCTGAGCTCGAATTCCTTGAAGAACCCGCCGATCTCGGAGAATTGTTGAATTTTCCGGCGGCGAACCTCCACCGAAAAAACCACGTGTGACCCGTCGTCGAAGCCGAACGAGATCAGCATATGCGCGATGGCCGGACCGCGCCAATACGACATGATCATGTCGACCGTTCCCAAGCGATCGAGATCGTAGGTGCGTGTCTCCCATCGCGGCGTATAGTCGGTGTTGCTGCGCCAATCGAAATTACGCACGTTGTGCAGGGTGACGCGATTTCCGTCAACCGCACCCCTCGCGATCCGTGCCACATCGTCGGCCCAATCGCCATCGTCCGTCGGGCGCAGTCGCGTCCACCAAATCAGCAGCGCGGCCAGACTCACGGCAAAGGCGAGCAAGCCGATGACGAAATGGCCTTGCCACAGCGCGATCAGCGTCGTCAGGCTGAACGCGCCCCAGAAGATCACGCTCAGCGCCTTGACGGCCTTACCGCCGGATATCTGGAACCACAGCGCGAGCCCACCCCAGATTGCGGGAAACCCTACGATGAAGGTTGCGAGCGCGGTTCCTGCGATACGCGGGAGCGTGGCTGTGATCGGAGTCATGACGGTCATCGGAAAGTTGAGCTGGTTGTCGACGGGTTGCACATTGTGCCGTAATCGGGCGTCGGCTACGCCGGGGTCAGGCAATTCCTCGTTTCGCGAGGAACTCGCCGAGAATGCGGGCCGTGTGGCTTTTATTGGGCTTGCGCGTGATCGCTTCAGGCATGCCCTGGGCGACGATGCGACCGCCGCCCGCGCCGCCCTCCGGGCCCAGATCGATGATCCAATCCGCTTCGGCCATGATGTCGAGATTGTGCTCGATGACGACGACGCTGTTGCCAGCATCCACCAATCGCTGCAGCACTTTGACGAGCTTTTCGACGTCGGCCATGTGTAGGCCGACGGTCGGTTCGTCGAGCACATACAGAGTGTGCTGGCGCTCGCGGCGGGCGATATCGACTCCAAGCTCGTCGGTGCGCACCTTGGCGAGTTCGGCAACCAGCTTGATTCTCTGGCTCTCGCCGCCGGAGAGCGTCGGACTGGGTTGGCCCAAGCTCAAGTAGCCCAAGCCAACATCGGCCAATAGCTTCAAGGGATGCTGCACGCTGCGCTGAGCGGCGAAGAATTCGACGGCGTCTTCGACGCTCATGGCAAGCATCTCGCCGATGCTCTTTCCCTTGAATGAAATCGACAGCGTATCGTGATTGAATCGCCGGCCGCCGCAGACATCGCATAGGACTTGCACGTCCGGCAGGAAGCTCATCTCGATGCGTTGCACGCCCTGGCCTTCGCAGGCCTCGCAGCGGCCGCCGGCGGTATTGAACGAGAAGCGGCTCGCCGTGAATCCGCGGATACGGGCGTCGGTGGTTTCGGCATAGGCGCGGCGGATCGAATCCCAAAACCCAATGTAAGTGGCCGCACATGAGCGCGGGGTTTTTCCGATCGGCGTCTGATCCACCTCGAGCACGCGGCTGATCGTTTGCCAGCCGGTGATCGACTCGCAGCCTCTCACGGTCAGCTCCCGCGTGTGCGAACGATCCGACCGCCCCGGGCGCGACAACAAGCGCTTCAGGTTTTCAAGCAACACGTCGCGCGCGAGCGATGATTTGCCCGATCCCGATACACCGGTGATGACGCTCAATCGACCCAGCGGAATGCGTGCGTCGACCCCCCGCAAGTTGTGCAGCGTGGCGCCGGTGACCTGAATCGACGGCGTGTCGCGTTCGATCGGGCGGCGCCGAGAGCGGGAATGCCGATACGGCGTCGCGAGGCAACGGCCGGTAGCAGAATTCCCAAGACGGGCCAGTTCGGTTGCCGTGCCTTCGGCCACCAAACGGCCGCCGCGCTTGCCCGCGCCCGGTCCGAGATCGATCACGTGATCGGCGCGGCGAATCGTGTCCTCGTCATGTTCTACCACGACCAACGTATTGCCCTTGGCCCGAAGCCGGTCCAAGGTGTTGAGCAGTGCGACATTGTCGCGCGGATGTAGGCCGATCGTGGGCTCGTCGAGCACATAGCACACGCCTTGCAAATTCGAACCGAGTTGAGCGGCCAGTCGAATCCGCTGCGCTTCGCCGCCGGAGAGCGTGGGCGCTGCGCGATTCAGCTGCAAATAGCCGAGACCGACGTCGCAAAGAAATTCCGTGCGCGTGCCGAGTTCGGCGAGCAGATCGCGCGCAATATCGCGCTCGCGGCCGGCCAATTTGATCTTCGATAATGCAGCGTCGAATTCCTGTACGGGCATCGCGGTCAGAGCGGCGATCGACATCCCGCGAAACAGCACGCGGCGCGCGACAGGATTCAATCGCTCGCCGGAGCAGTTCGGACAGACGGCTTCCGCCGAGTCATCGGCTTCGCGCCATTTCGATTCTTCGCCGCTTTGTTCCGCGTCGAATTCCGCCATCTGCAAGCCGGTGCCGAAACAGCTGGTGCACCACCCGTGCCGTGAATTGAATGAAAACAATCGGGGATCGAGTTCGGGAAAGCCGGTACCGCAGTTGGGGCAGGCTCGTTTTGTCGAAAAAACCGCGCCGTCGCCGGCGTTCGTCGCCCCGCCGGTATTGGGTGAGGCGACATGAACCACGCCCCGGCCGTGCTCCAGGGCGGCGTCGAGGGCTCTGCGAAGTTCCGGCTCGCGGGCGGCGCTCACCGTCAACGTGGCGACGGGCAGCTCGATGTTGTGTTCGATGAAACGAACGAGTCTGGGCCACTTGGCCGTCGGCAGCATGGACCCGTCGACGCGCAATTGCGCGAAGCCTTTGCCGCGCGCCCACTTGGCAAGCGCCGTATAC
>JBKQSA010000047.1:0-78461 GCA_052143815.1 Steroidobacteraceae bacterium
GTTAAGCTGTCGACGACGGGCGATGCAATGACCGCGAGAAGGGTGGCGGCGAGACCACGCAGGGCTACTACCCGCCGCGCGAGTACATCGGCGGCTTCGGTTATAAATTCTGACCCCCGCGAATCAGGTCGGCGGCTTTCTCGGCGATCATGATGACCGCCGCATTGATGTTGCCGCTCACGAGGTCGGGCATCACCGAGGCGTCCACCACGCGCAGCGCATCGATGCCGCGGACCTTGAGGTGGGTGTCGACCACGGCGAATTCGTCCGCCGCGCTGCCCATCTTGCACGTGCCCGCCGGGTGATGGACGGTGATCGCAGTTTTGCGAATATGCGCGTCGATGTCCGCATCCGACCGCTGGTCGCTTCCCGGGGAAAATTCGCGAGCGACGAAGCGCTGCATCGACGGTTGTGCAGCGAGCTCGCGGGCCATGTGCACGCCGGCGCGCACGGCGCGCCAATCGGCATCGGTGGCGAGAAAGCGCTGCAGAATTCGCGGATGCGCAGCCGGGTCCCGTGACTGCAGCGCCACTCGGCCGCGGCTTTCCGGATGCAATATCACGATCCGGCTGGCGAAGCCGTCGGTGAAGGGTGCCTTGAAAGGGCGCAGGTAGGGCCACGCGCCCAAGGGCGCGGCCGTCAGCAGCAGCTGAACATCGGGCAGTGCCAGATCAGCGCGGCTCTTGAGGAAGGCGACGCCGCCGCCGGGTACATCGGCCGCGAACCCCCTGCCGAAGACATACGCCTTGCCGAGTTCGCGGGCAATGCGGTCGTAGCGCATCATCGACAGAAACGGGCCGGGCTCCTTGCGGTGATACATCAATATCACGGAGACGTGATCCTGCAGATTGCGCCCGACGCCGATGACCGGGGCCTTGACGGGAATGCCCTGCCGCTGCAATTCATCGGGATCGCCCACGCCCGAAAGCATCAGCAGCTGCGGCGTATTGATGACGCCGCCCGCCAGGAGGATCTCGCGGCGGGCCCGCGCCGTTCGCGTCGCGCCGTGCTGCCGATACTCGACGCCGACTGCCCGGCCGGCATCGATCACGATCTGGGTGGTGAGCGCCAACACCTTGACCGTCAAATTCGGCCGCTTCAGGGCGGGACGCAGATACGCCGTCGCGGAGCTGCACCGCCGGCCCTTGCCGATCGTCATCTGCAGCCGCGAAAAGCCGAGCTGCTCCGCACCGTTGTAATCGTCGGTCCAAGCATGCCCGGCCGTCCGGCCGGCCTGGGCGAACGCATCGATCAACGGGTCCTGGTACCGGCAGGTCTGGACGCTCAAGGGTCCGTCGCCGCCGCGATAGGCGCAGGGGCCGCCTTCCCAGCGTTCCAGTTTGCGGAAATAGGGCAGCACGTCGCCATACGACCAGCCGCCGGCGCCGGCGGCGGCCCAGCGATCGTAGTCGCCGCGATTGCCGCGCACGTAGGCCATGGCATTGGTCGAGGAGCAGCCGCCGACCACCTTGCCGCGCGCGCATTCGACCCGCCGGCCGCCGACGTTCTCCTCAGGCTCGCAGAAGTAGTTCCAGTCGTGCAGACGCTTCTGCAGGATCTTGCCCCACCCCAAAGGGATGTGGATCCAGGGGTCGCGGTCCCATCCGCCGGCCTCCAGCAACAGGACGGAAACGTCCGGGTCCGCGCTTAGGCGGTTGGCGAGGACGCAGCCGGCGGAACCGGCGCCCACGACGATGTAATCGAACTCATCGAGCTTGGCCATAGAATTGGTTCGTTATTGGAACGAGGCCGGCATTCTTCCGAACCAATGCGCGGAAGTCTACTGCGTCGGATCCGACGGGGGGAAAGCCTGTTCTTGGATGTACTGCCGCACGTCGCCGAGATGGCGCTGCATCTGCGCGAACGCCTCATGACCGTTGCGTGCGGCAATGGCGGCGGCGATCGACTCGTGGAAGCCGGCATACACCGATTGGCGCTTGTAGCAATGGGCGTTTTCGCCCAAGCGGCGCCAGCCGACGTCGCGCTGACTGGCGCGCATCGTATCGAAGAACGCCAAGAACAGCGTGTTGCGTGCCGCCTCCGCAATGGTTCGGTGGAAGAGCGAATCGGCGCGCTCGTAGGTTTCGGCGTCGCTCGCCGTGCGGGTTTTGGCCGCCAGAGTCTGGAGGCGCTTGATCTCGGATTGCGATGCTCTCAAGGCCGCCAGGCGCGCCATGACCGGTTCGGTGGCCAACCGCACTTCGATCACCTCGAGGGGATTGGTCTGATCGAGAACGTTGTCGAGAGCGGCGCTCAAGGAGAGCCGGGTCGCCCCGCGCTCGATGGAATTCGGCGCCGAGATGACGGCATCGGCGGATGCCGGGCGGCGCGGATCGATGAAGGTGCCGCGTCCCTGGTGACGGTGAATTCGGCCCTCTTGTTCGAGCACATCGAGCGCCCGCCGCAGCGAACGGCGCCCCACCCCCAGCTCAGCCGCGAGTGTCCTTTCCGGCGGAATGCGTCCATCGACGGCGAAATTTCGCGTCTCGATGAAGTCGCGCACTTTGCTCAGAGCTTGATCGCCTTGATACATATCTCGTCGCCGATATCCTTACCTGCAATAAGATACCACAGGCGTCGCAGCAATGGATTCGGTGCACCGGCTGCGGTTGACGGCGCTGTTGGTTCAAGTCAGACTCCGGCCTCGTACAACGGTGGAACCACTTTCGAACTTGGTTCAAGCGAGGCACCCGATGAGCGTTGAAAAAAAGCTGAACGAGACCGGCGAGCTGCAGGCTTCGCTCGATGCGCTGCACCGCGACGTATACGCCAACAACATGGCGCCCTACTGGGTCGTCGACCGCAGCGTCGCTCACGACGAGGATCGCCAGGTGATGCAAGGCCGCAAGGCGGTACCCTTCATCTGGAAGTACCAGCGGCAAATCGAGCCCTTGCTGCACCGTTCGGCGGCGCTCATCAAGACCGAGACCTCGGAGCGGCGCTCCCTCGTCCTCGTCAATCCGGGCTTGGCTCCGCAACGAGCCACCGCATCGACGCTGTACGTCGCGTATCGCGTCAACGATCCGCGCGAGATCATGCCGCCGCACCGCCATTCGCCCAACGCCATCCGTCTGGGGTTGACCGGCACGATGAACTTCACCGGCGTCGAAGGCGAGAACATCGTGTTCGGGCCGGGCGATCTGGTGCTGACGCCGCACGACACCTGGCACAACCACGGCAACCAGAGCGATGAGCCGGCGATCAATCTGAGCGTCCTCGATCTACCCTTGGCCGAGACCCTGAATTCGCTGTATTTCGAACATGACTACACGGAGGAGGAGGAGGGCAAGCGCATTCGCCGGGCGATGCAGACGGAGCGTTTTCCGCCGAACTACTCCCAGCGTGTCTACGGCCAGGGCGGCTTTTTGCCGCGCTTCGTCTCGCACCATCGGGGCGCCGGCGCCGCGTCGCCCATGTACGTGTACCGCTACGACGTGATGCGCGAATTTCTCGAGAAATGCCGCGGCTGGGACGGCGACCGCCACGAGGCGCTGATGGTCGAGTATGTCAATCCCACGACCGGCCAGTCGGTCTACAAGACCATGACCTTTTTCATGCAGATGCTGCGTCCCGGGGAGCGCACGCTGCCGTTGAAACAGAGCGCGAACCTGGTTGTTTCGCCGTTCGAGGGCGGCGGCTACAGCATCATCGGCGATAAGCGCGTGGACTGGGAGCCTTACGACACCTTCGTCGTTCCCGGCGGAACGTGGTGCGAGCACGTCAATGGCTCCGACAAGCAACCGGCGATTCTGTTCGTGGCGAGCGATGAACCCACCCTCAAGGCGTTGTCCTTCTATCAGAAGCATGGCAAGAATGAAAACGGCGACATCATCCGGCTCACTTGACGTCGGGCGCCCCGGCGGACGAAGCCCAAGGTAAGGTTCAAGGATAATGGCACGGTCCAAAAACACGCGGCTGGTGGCGCATATCGACTGTCCCGGCGGCGGACAAGTCTGGGTCGACGGCAGGACGCTCTACATCGGCCATATGCGCGAGCCGACGGGGACGACCATCGTCGACGTGTCGGACCCGAAGAACCCGACGGTGCTGGCGCGCATCAATCTGCCCGCCGGCTGGCATTCGCACAAGGTGCGGGTCGCCAACGGCATCATGGTCGTGAATCACGAACGCCAGGGCAAGGACGGCGATGCGTCCTTCGGCGGCGGCCTGGGCATCTACGACGTCTCGACGCCGGCGCGGCCGCAGTTGCTCTGTAAGTGGCGAACCCAGGGAAAAGGCGTCCATCGTTACGATTTCGATGGCCGCTATGCGTACATTTCGCCCACCGCCGAAGGCTACGTCGGCAATATCATGATGATCCTCGACCTGAAGGATCCGGCGCGTCCCGAGGAGGTCGGGCGCTGGTGGATTCCGGGGCAGTGGCAGGCGGGCGGCGAACCCTATCCCTGGGGCGACGGACCGGCGCCGCGCTGCCACCATCCGATGCGCATGGGCGACCGGCTGTATGTCAGCTATTGGCATCACGGCTTCCACATTCTCGACATCGCCGACATGGGTAAGCCGAAGCTCATCGCGAGCGGCAATACCTCGCCGGCGTTTCCTCATCCCACGCATACGTGTCTGCCCATTCCGCAGACACTCAAGGGCCGCAAGGTCATGGTGGTCGCCGATGAGGACGTCGCCAAGCTCTGGCCGTCGGCGCCCGCGTTCACGTGGATCTACGACATTACCAACGAGCGCTGTCCCGTGCCGATCTCGACATTCCAGGTCGAAGGCGTGGATCCCGACGGCGCACCGCAGCCGCCGATGATGGGCTGCCATCAGCCCTCCGAGCGCTTCAAGGGGACCATCATCCCGTTCGCGTGGTTCGCGAAGGGATTGCGGATCCTCGATATCGCCGATCCGTTCGCCCCGCGCGAGGTGGCGTTCTACGAATCGGACGCGCCGCAGGGTTTCGCGCTCGCCTCCTCGAATGACGTCACGATCGACGATCGCGGTCTGTGCTACCTGATCGACCGCCAACGCGGCGTCGACATCATCGAAACCTCGGTACTCTAAATCAATTAGGATGGCAGCCCCGCTGTGAACGACAAGATCATCCCCATCGGCAAGCGAAACCCGGCTCTGCCGTTCCACCCCGGGGTTCGCGCGGGCGACTTCATTTACATCTCGGGACAGGTTGCCAAGGACGAGAACGGCAACATGTGCAGCGGCAATATCGAGGAAGAAACGCGCTGGACCCTCGAGAGCATGCGCCGGATTCTGCAGCTGGACGGTGCGGACTTGGGCGATGTCGTCAAAGTCACGGTGTATCTTGCCGATGGGCGCAATTTCGGGCGCTACAACAAGGTGTTCGCCGAGTACTTCCCGGACGGCCGAATTTCGCGCACCACGGTCGAAGCCCGTGCAGTGATCGAATGCAAGATCGAAATGGACGCGGTTGCCTACAAGCCGCGTGGTTGAATCCGATAAATTTAAGGCTAGGCCGCGGTGCCGGAGAGAAGAGCATGGTGAAAATTCTTGGTCGCAGCACGTCGGGCAATGTGCAAAAGGTCGTCTGGCTGCTGGAGGAGTTGGGACAACCCTACACTCGGGAGGACTACGGCCGGCAATTCAACAACACCCAGACCGAGGCCTATCTGAGTCTCAATCCCACCGGCAAAGTGCCGACGCTGGTGGATGGCGACGTGGTGGTATGGGAATCGAACACGATTCTGCGCTACCTCTGCAGCAAGGCGGCCGGCGGCGCTGCGCTCCATCCCACCGACCCTGCGGCGCGCAGCCAAGTCGAGCGCTGGATGGATTGGCAGCTCGCATCGCTGAATGGTCCCTACCTCGGGGTCTTCAAGGAGTCCAGGAAGAAGGAGGAAGAACGCGCCGCCAGCTTCGCTGCCGACACCAAGGAGTTGGCCGCGCAACTCGAACTCCTCGAGAAGGGCACGGCCGGGCGCCCCTGGATCGCGGGAGCGAATTTTTCGATCGCCGATATTTGTCTCGGACCCATCGTCGATCGTTGCTTGGCCTTCCCCGTCACGCTGCCGGCGGTTCCGGGCGTCAGAGCCTGGCGCGACAAGGTGGTGGCCCGCGCCGCCTACCAGAAGTCCAAATCCTGAGCCGCGCTTGCGGTCGGAGAGCGAGATGAAGAACGCGGCCGTCATCGGTCTCGGCACGATGGGGCCGGGCATTGCCGCGACTCTGGCGCGCGCCGGCATGAATGTCGCGGCGTTCGACGCCGACCCGGCAAAACGCGCCAAGGCCGGCCCAGGTTTCGCCGCGGCCGCGGTGGCGCTGTCCGCGCTCGCCGTCCCCGATCACACCGCCGGCGCCATCGTCGTTCACGACAATTTGCCGCAATGCGTTGCGGGCGCCGATCTCGTCATCGAGACGGTGCCCGAAGATCTCGCCCTCAAGATTCAGGTGTTTCGCGAGATCGAAGCGCAGGTTGCCGAGGATTGCGTCCTCGCGTCCGACACCTCCGGCATTCCGATCACGCGCATTCAAGCCGGCACCCGCAGCCCAAGCCGCGTCATCGGCATGCATTGGTCGAACCCGCCCCACATCATTCCGATGATCGAAGTCATCCCGGGCGAGAAGACGGCGCCCGAGGTGGTCGGCAGGTTGGTGGAGATGATCCGGCGCACCGGCCATTTGCCCATCATCATTCGTAAAGATGTCCCGGGGTTCGTCGAGAATCGCGTGCTCTACGCGGTGATGCGCGAATGCCTCGATCTCGTGGAGCAAGGCGTCATCGAACCGCAGGACCTCGATGCCTGCGTCTCTTGGGGCATCGGCTACAAGCTGGCCGTCGTGGGACCGATGGCCTTGCTCGACATGGCGGGCCTCGACATCTACGCCGCCGTCGCCGGCTATCTCAACAAGGAATTGTCCAGTCGGAGCGATGTTGCTGCCTACATCGCGGAGCGCACGTCGCAGCACAAGCTCGGTATCAAGACCGGCAGCGGCATCTACGACTACACCCCCGAAAAGATCGCGGAACTTCAGAGCCTGCGGGCGCGCAAGCTGGTGGCGGTGCGCAAGGCGTTGCAGACATGACGCATCAGATGAAATTGATGGCGCGTACAGCCCTGTTGGGGGCCGTCGCCTGGATGCTCGGCGCCGGGTCAAGCGCGTCGGCCGTAGAGCTCAAGGCGCTCGCGATCATGATGCCGGAGGAGCCAACCGATTACGGTTGGAACCAGCAGGGCTTCAATGCCGCGAAAGCGGTGGCCGCGCAATATGGCTTGAAATTCCTGCCGGCGACCGGACTCGGCTACGGCGACGTGCATTCCGAGCTGCGCGAACTGGCCGATGACGGGGCGAGTCTGATCATCGCCCATGGCGCCGGCTACAACACCGCGGCGCCCGAAATCGGCGCCGAGAAGCACGTGCCGGTAGCCATCGTCGATCGTCCCAAAGACAGCAAACCCGGCGCCGTTGCGGACTACACGCTGTCCGGCCATCAGGGGGCGTACCTCGCCGGGGTTCTGGCGGCCAAGACGACGCAGACCAAAGTGGTCGGCGTCGTCGTGTCGGGCGAGCCACCCTCTTGGAACTCCCAGTCGGCGGCGTTCGCCCAAGGCGTGCATGCGACGGATCCCGCTCTGCGAATCGTCTATGCGGTCATCGGACCGGCTGCGTATTCCGACGCCGCCGGGGGCCGTCGAGTGACCGAATCGGTGATCGGGGCGGGTGCCGACGTGATCTTCGGACAGGGCGACGGCGCCAGCTTCGGCATGCTGCAGGCGGTCGAAACCCGCAAGTCCACCGGCGGCGGCAAGGTCTGGTTCATCGACGTCATCGGCGATAAGACGCCGGTCGACAAGGGCCATCTCCTCTCGTCCGTGGTTTGGAATCTCGTGCCCGTGTTCTCGGCGATGATCGAGGATCTGAAGGCCAACAAGTTCGGCACGCATTCCTATCCCATTCAGTTAGTGGACGACTCGGTGCGCTTGCTGCACTCGAAGTACATTCCCGACACGGTCTGGTCCGACGTCGAGGCGGTGCGCAAACAAATCATCGACGGCAAGGTGAAGATCGAGCCGATCTTCGATGCCGTGAAGGTTCGCGCCCTGATGACCTCGGTGGCGGCGCCGCCGAAGTAGCCGGTGGCAATTGCTGCGGCATGTCCGCCGCGCAGCGCAAGCTCACGCGAATGATCAAAGACGCAACCCAAGCAGGACAGTCAGCGGATTCGCCGCGGTCCGGTCAATTTGCCGTGGCGGCGCTGCGTCACGTCACGAAGCGCTTTCCCGGAATCGTGGCCCTCGATCACGTGTCGCTCGAGTTCCATGCCGGTGAGATCCACGTGTTGCTGGGCGAAAACGGCGCCGGCAAATCCACACTGGTGAGTCTGCTCGCCGGCATGCAGCAGCCGGACGAGGGCGAAATCCTCATCGGCGGAGCGCCTGCGGTCATCGATTCGCCCCGACGCAGCATGGATCTCGGCATCGGTGCGGTCTTCCAGCACATACTGCTGGTCCCGAGTCTCACGGTCATCGAAAACTTGATGCTGGGCGGCTCTTGGCTGCGACCGCTCGGGCGCGCCGCCACCCTGCGCCGCTTCGAGGAACTCTCGAGCTTGCTCGGCACCCGCATCGACCCGGATGCCCGGGTTTCCGGATTGTCGCTCGGCGAGCAACAGCAAGTGGAAATCATGCGCGCGCTCTGGCGCGACGAGAAGTTGCTGCTGCTCGACGAGCCGACGTCGATGCTCACGCCGCAAGGCGTGGCCGATCTCGGCCGCATGATGCGCCGGCTGAAGGACAAGGGCGTCGCGCTCATCCTGATCACTCACAAGCTCCTCGAGGCCTACGAATTCGGGGATCGCATCTCGGTGCTGCGCTTAGGGACGCTCGCCGGCGACATCGATCCGCAGCGGCTGCAGACGATGAGCGAGGCGCAGAGGACCGAATCGGTGATCCGGATGATGTTCGGCGCCGCGCCCGGTGTCGATGCGACGCCGGAGCAGGGGCACGAGGAAGAATTGGCGATTCTCCTCGGACGCAAGCTGCCCCGCGCCAATACGGTGGATCGCAACAAGCCAGCGACGCTTGCGGCGCGCGCTCTGGCGACCGCACCAGATTTCGCCGAGACTCCGCTGCACGAGGTGAGCTTCGAACTCTGGGCGGGAGAGGTACTCGGGATCGCCGGCGTGGACGGCAACGGTCAGAAACACCTCGCCGAGGTGCTGGCTGGGCAGCGCTCCTTGCGGCAAGGACGCATCGATCTGGCCGGGTCGGATATCACTCAGGGGCGCGTGCCGGAGCGTCGGCAGCGCGGTGTCCGCTATGTTACCGACGACCGGCTGGGCGAGGGCACCGTAGGCACCTTTTCCGTCGCGACGAACCTCGTGCTCAAGGAGATCGGCGCCCCGCCGTATTGGCGGCGCGGGATCACGGATTGGGAACTGATCCACCGCAGCGCCCGCGAGACGATCCTGCGCAACGACATCCGCACACCGTCGGAGCGCACGCCGGTCGGCAAACTCTCCGGCGGCAACATCCAGAAGGTGCTGCTCGCGCGTGAACTCGACGCCGAGGCCAACGTCGCCATTCTCAACAAACCCACGTACGGGCTCGATCTGCATAACCAGCGCCTTGCTCTCGACCGGATCGTCGCTGCTGCCGCACGGGGCGTCGCGCTCATCGTGATCTCCACCGATCTCGACGAGTTGCTCGAGATCAGCGACCGCATCGGCGTGATGTTTCAGGGACGTCTGGCGGGCATCGTCGACAACGGCGACGGCGCGGGGAATAAGGTCCGGCGTCTGATGACCGGGGCCACGGCGACATGACGACGGAAAGCGAAATCGGCGCGGGTCCGCAGGCCACGATGCTGCGCGTTCTGATTCCGGTCGCTCTGGCGCTCCTCGTCGGCGGGCTCATTCTGCTGGCGCTGGGCAAGAATCCGCTCGACTATTACGGCTACGTGATGCAGCGCAGCTTGCTGCGCTGGGGCGGGTTTCAGGAAACCCTGACCCGGATGGCGCCGCTGCTGCTCATTGCCGCGGGACTGATCGTCGCGTTTCGCGCGGGGATCTGGAATCTGGGCGGCGACGGCCAGTTCCTGCTCGCGGCCGTGACGAGCGCCGCGCTCGCGCCGGTGCTGATCGGGCTGATTCCTCGCGGTCTGACGCTCGTCGTTTGCATGATCGTCGGCATCGGAGTGGGCGCGCTCTGGTCGTTGATTCCTGCGATGCTCAAGGCGCGCTACGGCGTCAACGAAATCATCACGACGCTGATGATGAGTTTTCTCGGTACGAGTTTGGCGAATGTCCTGATCAAGCTCGTGCTGCGCGACCCCGATACCACGGTGCCGCAGACCCGCAGTCTTCCCGTCGACGGGCGGCTGCCGCGCTTGTTCGATACGACCATTCACTGCGGACTGGTGCTCGCCATCCTCGCCGTCATCCTGGTGCATCTGATGATGACTCGGACCGCGTTCGGACTGAAGTTACAGGTGCTCGGGGCCAATCGGGCGGCGGCGATCCACGCGGGGCTGCGGGTCGAGCGTCTGACGATCGTCGCCTTCGCGTTGAGCGCCGGGCTGATCGGGCTCGCGGGGGCGGTCGAGGTCCTGGGGGTTTGGGGCACGGTGCGCGCGGACTGGAATCCGGCCTTCGGTTTGCTGGTGGTGCCGCTGGTGTTTCTCGCGCGTTTCAACGGGTATGCCGTCATCGGCTTCACGCTGTTCTTCTCGGCGCTGATGGTGGGCGGCGAAAGCGCCGCGCGCCGGGTCGGCGTGCCGCAGCACTACGTGCTCGTGCTGGTGGCGCTGCTGCTGCTGTTCCTGGCGCTGGTCGAATACCTGGATCAATCCCGCCGCAAGCGCATCGCCGCCTGAACCATGAATGCATTATTCACAGAGCCGTTCTTGGTCTCGCTGCTGTTCGGCGCGGTGACGGCCGGCTTGCCCCTGCTGCTCGCCGGTCTCGGCGAGCAGATCTCGGAAAAGGCCGGCGTATTGAACATCGGTCTCGAAGGCATGATGCTGTTCGGCGCCTATACGGGCTTCCTCGCCACGTACTCCACGGGTTCATTCTGGCTGGGCTTTCTCGCCGGCGGGGCCGGGGGCATGGCCGTCGCGCTCATCGTCTTGCTGCTGTGCATACGCCGCGGGCTGAATCAGATCGTCATCGGCATCGCGCTCACGGTGGGCGCCGAGGGCCTGACCTCGCTGCTGCACTTCGTGCAGTTCAGCCGGACCTATCCGCGCCTGCCCGCGGCGCCGGTGCTCGCGCTGCCGATCCTGAGTCAAATTCCGATTCTCGGGAAAGGATTCTTCAGCCACCATCCGCTGGTGTACGTGAGCTGGATCCTCGTGGCTGCGCTGACGTGGATGTTCCGCTCGACGTACCTCGGCCTGAGCCTGGAGGCGGCGGGGAACAAGCCAGCGGCGCTCGATGCGGCCGGCGTCGATGTCGTCCGCACGCGCTCGCTGGCCGTGTTGGCCACGGGTTTTCTCGCCGGGGTGGGCGGTGCGTACATGGCGAACGTCGGCGCGGGTCTGTTCGTGCCCTTCATGACGGGCGGCGCCGGCGTCATCGGCATCGTGCTCGCGATGCTGGCGCGCGGGCGGCCGCTTTGGGTATTGATCGGCGCCTCGCTGTTCGGCGTCAGCGTCGCGATGACGACGGCCCTGCAGGTCGCAGGCATCAACGTACCGACGGACGTCGTGCAGATGCTGCCCTTCGCCGTTGTCATGCTGGTGCTGGTGCTCTTCGCCCGGAATAGTATGTTGCCGCCGGCGTTGGGATTGCCTTACGTGCGCGGTGAGCGCTGAGCAAGGGGAGATTGCCGATGTCGATCACACCAGATCAAGAGCCGATTTTCACCCTGACGACGGGGCCGGTGGATGCCTATCCGCAAGTGCTGCGCGGGTTGTCGCGTCCGGTCCTCTATGACTACGACCCGGCGTTTCTCGGCTTTTACGAAAGGGTCGTGGAGAAGCTTCGCGCGGCGCTCAGGACCCGGCATATGCCGGTCATTCTTCAGGGCGAGCCGGTGCTCGGGCTGGAGGCGGGCGCTGCGTCGCTGATCGCGCGCCAGGATGTCGTGCTCAATCTGGTGTCGGGCGTCTACGGCGCGGGGTTCGGCTATTGGGCGAAGCGCCACTGCGCCGAACTCATCGAGATCCGCGTGCCCTTCGATGAAGTCATCGATCCGGGCCGCGTCGCCGCCCTGCTGCAGGCACGCCCGCAGATCAAGATCGTCGCCGTCTGCCACCACGATACCCCGTCCGGGACCATCAACCCGGTGACGGAGATCGGCCGGATCGTCGCGGCGCACGGCGCCTATCTGCTGGTCGACGCGGTGTCGTCGTTCGGCGGCATGGATATCGATCCGGATACCTGTCACGCCGATTTGTTCGTGACCGGGCCGAATAAATGCCTGGGCTGCCCGCCCGGCCTGTCGCTCGTCGGCGTGACGCCGCGCGCCTGGCAGAAGATGAAGGATAATCCGGACGCGCCGCGCGATTCCGTACTGAGCATTCTCGACTGGGAGCATGCCTGGCGCCGCGACCGGCCGTTCCCCTACACGCCGTCGGTGGCGGAAATCAACGGTCTGGATGCAGCCCTGGACCTGTACCTGACCGAGGGGCCCGAGCGCGTCTGGGACCGCCACGCGCTCACCGCCAAGGCGTGCCGGGCCGGCGTTCTCGCGATGGGCCTCTCCCTCTGGCCCGCCGACGAGCGGACGGCGTCGCCCACCACGACGGCCGTTCGCATCCCCGGGACCATCGAGGATGCGGCGCTCAGGGCGGCCGCACGCGCGCGGTATGGCGTGGTGTTCTCCTCGGGTCGCGGCGAGACGCTGGGCAAGCTCGTCCGCATCGGCCATATGGGCCCGACCGCGAGGCCCCTGTACGCCGTGGTCGCCGTGACCGCGCTGGGCGGCGCGGTTCGGGCGCTGGGCCACCCGGTCGACGTGGCGGCCGGGGTTGCGGCGGCACTCGCCGTCATCGACGAGGACGTCGCCAACGAAGCGGGCGAAACCCCTTGACCTGGTTCATCGGGCTTGCGCGTGCGGCACCTATGCACGCGGGATGGAAATACATTGTTTTAGGCGTCTTGGTGGGATTGGGTCCCCACGCGAGGGCGTCCGCCAGCGATCTATTGCTGCTGCACGGGCATATCTATACCGGGGCGCAGAAGGGGCCGTGGGCCGAAGCCCTGTCCGTGACCGGTTCGCGTATCGACGCGGTCGGAACCGATGCGGAGTTGCTCGCTCGGCGGGGACCCGGGACGCGGGTGATCGACCTGCACGGGCGCACCGTGATTCCCGGCATCGTGGATGCGCATATTCACGTATGGCTGGGAGCGGTGGCGTTGCATGGATTCAATTTATCGACGCCCGAAGCGAGCATTACGCCGGCCAAGCCCAAACTGCTGATCGCGCGGATTCGAGAGTACGCCGCCCGCCATCCGGCGCAGAAGTTGATCTTCGGGCGCGTGGACTTCAGTCCCACGCCGCCCTTCGCACCGACGTATGAGCTTCTGGATCAGGCCGGGGGCGATCGGCCCATCATCGTTCACAACATTTCCGAGCATGCCATGTGGCTCAACTCCAAGGCGCTGGCCGTGGTGGGAATCACCGACCAACCGCTGCCCGATCCGGTGGAAGAACGCAACGTGATTCGAGACGCCAGTGGCCATCCCACCGGGGTATTGATCGAGGCGGCCATGGAGGCGGTGGAGCGGTACGTCAGGGCGACGCTGCCGGTGGAAGAGCAGTTATCAATGATCCAAGTGGCTACGCGGCAATTGAACGGCTACGGGATCACCAGCGTCGTCAATGCGACCGGGGATTTGGCGGAGATCAAATTGTACGCGGCGCTGCGCGACCGCGGTGCGTTGACCGTGCGAACACGCACCGCTTTCGGTGCCGTCGCCACGCCGCATCAGCTCACGCCGCAGTTTCTCGCCGATCTAGATGAAGCTCGAACGACCTATCACGACGAATGGGTGTCGGCGAATCTCGTCAAATTCTTCGCGGACGGATTCACGGGGCTCCTCGCGCCGCTGGTCTACCGGCCGGAGCAATTCAAGACTCTCGTCGTGGAACTGGATCGACGCGGCTATCAGCTCATGACGCATGCCACGAGATTCGATACCGTCCACATGGTTCTGGATGCCTACGAGGAGGCGGAGCGCACCAACGGACCGCGAGACCGGCGGCTGCGGATCGAGCACAGCTCGTCGGTTCGCGACGCCGATTTCCCGCGCTACGCCGCGCTGTCGGTGATCAACGTCACTTCACCCGGCTTTTGTTGCGGCGAGTCCGGCACGAACGCCGACCCCAAAGACCCAACCCCGAGCGATCAGTGGCAGACATTCCTCAAAAATGGCGTGGTGATGGGATTCAGCAGCGACTGGCCCTGTTCCTGGCCGCCGAATCCCTTCGTCAGCATTCAGGAGGCGATCACCCGCGCAATCTGGCATTCCGACGATACGGCCGACATCATCGATCTGCCGATGGACGGAGCCGCGCTGGCGGGTGCGCGTCCGACCGGCAAGGTCTATACGCCGGAACAGCGCGTGACCGTGCGGCAGGCGGTGGATGCGTACACGCAGGGTTCTGCCTTCGCCTCGTTCGCAGAGCGCCAAGTCGGGAGCCTCGAGGTCGGCAAGTTCGCCGATCTCGCCGTCCTATCTCAGGACATCTTTACCGTGCCGCCCAAGACGGTCGGGAAAACGGACGTTGTCTTGACGATGGTGGGCGGCCGGATCGTCCATGGGACGGTACCGTGACGGTAGCGTGATGCGTCGTGCCCGAACCACCGATCGAGGCGCGCTTCTCTCTCTCGAACCAATAGCCCATGAGCGAAACCATGAATGTTATTGTCACGGCGTTTGCTTAGTGAGACTATTGAACCAACGGGAGAACTTGGTTCACCTATTAAAAATTTCGATGATGATTGATGCGATGAGCACTTAAAGGGGATCTTTCAATGCAGCGGACCGGAAACCAGAGAGTATCGTGGATCGTAGGGGTAATTCTGCTCGCGCCCGTGGTCGGGGTGGCCGCCTCTGACTCGTCGGACCAACTCGAAGGCATCGTCGTCGTCGGTCAGAAGGAAAACCAAGAGATCCAGCGAGCGCCCGAAGCGATCACGGCGCTGTCGGCGGATGTCCTCCAGGAGAACGGGATCAGGAACTCCACGGACCTGAACGGCATGGTGCCGAGCCTCGTCATCGGCGAGAGCGACGGCTACAACTTCGACCTCTCCATTCGCGGCATCGGCCTCAATTCCCCCCAGGACGACGGATCCCCGGCGTCGGTGTCCTTGCACCAGAACGGCGTCTTCATCCCGAACCCGGTGGCGTTGAGCTTCGGTTTCCTGGATGTGGATCATCTCGAGGTCTTGCGCGGGCCTCAGGGGACGGTCTTCGGTCAGAATTCGGTGGGCGGCACGCTCAACGTCATCACCGTTCAGCCGACGCTCGACGCGGTCAAGGGCTACAGCGACGTGGAATTCGGTTCGTTCGATCTGATGCACCTGCGGACGGCGATCAATCTGCCGCTCTCCAGCACCTTGGCGATCCGCTTCGCCGGCGATTTCATCAAGCAGGACGGCTACGTGGTGGCCACCGAGGTTCCCGGCGATTTTCATCTCAATGACACGCACAACTATCACGTGCGCCTGTCGGCGCTGTTCCAGCCCAATGACGATTTCAACATCATAGGCTCGGTGGAGTATGCAAAAGTCGTGCAGCACGAGCCGGAGAGCAAGAACATCCTCGATCCGAATCCGAATCCCTACCAGGAATCGAGCGATTGGCCGGGTCTCTACAACATCGATCAGACCATCGGCACGATCATCGCGACGTATAACTTCAACTCGATGACGTTCAAGTCCCTGTCGAGCGTGCAATACATGAACCAGGGCGGATCGAATTCCGAAGGCGGCCTCGACGTGCCGCTGTCGACGACGCTCTACGGCGGCGAAAACGTCCAGTTCGTGCTGCACCAGAATTATGCGTTCACGCAGGAATTCGATTTGAGTTCGAAGCCGGGCAGTCCGCTCGACTGGGTGGTGGGCGCGTTCTATCTCGATACCCGAACCACCGATGGGTACGATCAGTACCTGCGCAATCCCCAGGAACCCGGCGCGCCGGACATTCTCAGCAATGAACTCGAAAGCCTCGTGGCGCCCGAGATCGCGGCCGGCACGCTGTATTTCGAGAGCTCGAATTCCTTCCGGCGTACCTCGGTTTCAGGCTTCGGTCAGGGCATTTACCACATTACGGACGACCTTCGGGCCACCGCCGGCTTCCGCTATACGGTCGACCACAACAGCACTCTGCTCGACAACTACTTCGGCGATCCGACCATCGGCGGCGGCATCGTGCATTTGCATCAGGGGTCCGACAAGCTGACCTGGAAGACCGGACTCGATTATCAGGTCACCCCCGAGAATTTCCTCTACGGCAGCGTGTCCACCGGCTTCAAGCCGGGCGGCGGCAACCCGGGCACCGCGCCCGCCGTGGTGCCGGCGAACTATGCGCCCGAAACAATCACCGCCTTCGAAGTGGGGTCGAAGAACTCGTTCTTCGACAAGACTTTCATCGCAAATCTCGCCGGCTTCTACTACATCGACAAGAACATGCAGTATCACGCCGAGGACCTCATCAACTTCGACGGCGGCGTCGACAACCTGCCGAAGGTCAACGTCTACGGGATCGAGGGCGAGTTCACCGCGCTGCTGCCATACCACTTCCGCCTCAACGCCAACTTGACGGCGGAAAAGGGCAAGATTGCGACGCATGTCTCCACCATAGACAATCTGGCCGGCAATGCGGCCAACAGTGCATTCGCGGCACAATACGGCTATCCAGCGTTCATCGACGCCGAATTCGGCATACCGAATCCCGCGCTGCCGAATGGCGTGGCGCTTCTGACGGCGCTGCGGGCCCAAGGCTATCGCGACGTGTATGGCAATGCGCCGCCGAACCTGCCCACCTACACGGCATCGCTGGCCCTGGCCCAAACGTCCACGTTCGGCGACGGCTCGAGCCTGCTGTCACGACTGCAGGGCAACTATCGGGATCATTACGCGGATACCGTATTCGGCAACTCGTTTTACTATACGACGCCCAGCTACATCTTGATGAACCTCTTCTTCGATTACACCTTCTCGAGCAAGAACCTGGATTTGACGTTCGCCGTCCAGAACCTGGCGGACCGGAAAGAGGTGAGCTATCGTTTCACCAATCAGTACGGCGGCGAGACCACCCAGACGTGGTTCCCGCCGCGCGAGTACATCCTCGGCTTCGGTTACAAATTCTGATCCAAGGAGTTGCTGCGGACATGCGGCGGAGGACCCTGCCGGGGGCACGCGCGGCCCTGGCCCTCGCCGCGGCGTGGGCGCTCGGCGCGGGGTTTTGCGCGTCGGCCGCCGAAGTAAAAGCGCTCGCGATCATGCTGCCGGAGGAGCCGACCGACTTCGGCTGGAATCAGCAGGCCTTCGAGGCGGCCAAGGCCGTCGCCGCGAAGTACCACTTGAAATTCATGCCTGCGTCGGGACTCGGCTATGGCGACGTGCATTCCGAACTGCGTGAACTCGCGGACGATGGGGCGAGCCTCATCATCGCGCATGCCAGCGGCTACAACACCGCGGCGCCCGAGATCGGCGCGGAGAAGCATGTGCCGGTGGCCATCGTCGATCGTCCCAAGGACAGCAAGCCCGGCGCCGTCGCGGACTACACCTTGTCCGGACGGGAGGGGGCGTACCTCGCCGGCGTTCTGGCGGCGAAAACGACCCGAACCCACGTGGTGGCCATCGTCGTGGCGGCCGAGTCTCCGCCGTGGAACAGCCAGTCGGCCGCCTTCGCGGAAGGAGCGCGGGCGACGGACCCGGGCGTCAAGGTGCTGTACGCGGTGATCGGCCCGGCGGCCTATGCCGACGTTGCGGGCGGCCGCCGCGTGACCGAATCCGTGATCGGCGCCGGTGCCGACGTCGTCTTTGGCCAGGGTGACCGCGCCAGCTTCGGCATGCTGCAGGCGGTGGACACCACGCAGTCGACCGCCGGCGGCAAGGTGTGGTTCATCGACGAACTCGGCGACAAGAGTTCGCTCGACAAGGGCCACCTCCTCTCATCGGTGGTCTGGAATCTGGTGCCCGTCTATTCGGCCATGATCGAGGATCTCAAGGCCGACAAGTTCGGCACGCATCCGTATACCATTCAACTTAGCGATGATTCGGTGCGGCTGCTGCATTCCAGGTACATTCCCGACAGCGTCTGGTCCGACATCGAGGCGGTGCGCACCCAGATCATCGGCGGCAACGTGAAGGTCGGCACGGTTTGGGATGCGCGTGACGTGCGAGCCATGATGACGTCGGTGGCGGCGCCGCCGAAATGACAGGCTCCCAGCGATGATTGGCGCGAGCGCCTAACCCTTTAGGCCACAGGAGTTCCGATTCATGACCGACACGAAGGTACATCTGCTCGACGGCGGGACGCTGGTGATCGACGGCTTTCACGCGTTCTGGAACCGCGGTCCTGCCGGTGAGGTTCGGTTCCCCTGTTACAGCGTGCTCATCGAGCACGCCGACGGCTGCTATATTTTCGACACCGGCTATGATTTCGACCACGTGATGCGGGTGCTGCCCTTCGAGAAGCCGATTCAGGCCGCGTCGCAAACCATCCCAGGACAACTTGCCACGCTCGGCCTGAAAACCGGCGACATCAACTACGTCATCAACTCGCACTATCATTTCGATCATTGCGGCGGCAACAAGCATTTTCGCGAGGCGTGCACGCTCTGCCACGCGAAGGAACTGGAGGCCTGCGGCAACTGTCAGCCGTTCGAACACTTGGGTTATTCGGACCTGAGCTTTGCGCCGAGCTTGGCAGATAAGCGCGGTTTAAAACTGCCAGCCGATCCGGTGCTCGACATGTACACGCCCCGATTCGAGACGCTGACCGGGGATCAAGAGATCGCGAAAGGCCTGTGGCTGTTCGAGACGCCGGGCCACACGGCCGGTCACTACAGCTTGATGGTCGAACTGAAGAATCGGCGCCCGATGCTGTTCACTGCCGACGCCTGCTACAGCAAGAAAAACATGGATATGATGTGCATTTCCAGTTTCCACTTGGACCCCACCGCGAGCCTCGCGTCGATGAAGCGCCTGAAGGCGCTGGCCGAGCAGCACGACGCCGAACTCTTTTATTCGCACGATCTGGAGAGCTTCGCGAGCTACCGGACCGGAGCCGACTTCTACTCCTGACAGCGCCTGCCGGCGAACAGCGCCTACCAGCGCACCATACCCGCATCGACGTTGAGCGCCTGGCCGGTGATCCAGTGGGCCTCTTCCGAGGCGAGGAACGCGACCGCCGGCACCACATCAGCAGGTACGCCGCGGCCCTTGATGGCTTGCAGCGTTTCGACGAAATCGAAAGCATCCTTGTGAGGCGTGGTTTGCACGCCCTCCGTATCGATCAGGCCCGGGCAGATCGAATTGGCGGTGATCTTATAGGGACCGAGCTCGGTGGCCAGAGCCCGGGTGAACGTCAGCACACCGCCCTTGGACGCCACGTAATGCGCCATGTTGGGCGTGCCGGCGAAAATGGAGTTGGAGCTGAAGTTGACGATCCGGCCGTATTGCCCTTTGCGCATCAAGTCGGAGCCGGCCTTGCACATGAGATAGAGCCCATCCAGATTGACGCGAAGCACCCGGCGCCATTCCGTGAAGGTGAGCTCGTCCCATTTCACGAAAGGCACGATGGCCGCCACATTGATCAGGATATCCAGCTTGCCGAACTTGCCCGCCACGGTCTCGAAGAGCTGGGCGACGGAGGTTTCGTCGCCGATGTCGCAGCGCGCGGCGAACGAAGCACCGCCTATGGCCTGCGCGGTAGCCGTCGCGCCGGCGCCGTTGATGTCGACGGCGACGACCGTGGCGCCTTCAGTGCCGAGTCGCAACGCGACCGCCTTGCCCATGCCCTGTGCGGCTCCGCTCACTACGGCCACGCGGCCTTCGAATCGGCGCATTCGTTCACCCCTCCATCTTGGTTTTCGATGTCCGCATGATACACGCGGCATGCGATTCGGCCTATGCGGCGGCAGAACGCTACGGTAACTTCGAGACGGCAAGCGAGTTGGCAAACGGAGGTGGGAGAACCATGCGAAGAATCGATCGTGCAGCGCTTGCCGCAGCCGCGCGTGAGGGTTGCCCGTGAACCAGAGCGGATCAGCGGACTGGGACCTGCCAGCGCCTTACGCCACGTTGCTGGCCGTCGCCCGGGCGGACATCGATGCCTATGATCACGTCAACAACGCGGTCTACATGACGTGGTTCGACCGCGCCGCCTGGGAGCATTCCGCGGCGCTCGGTCTGCCGATCGAGAGATGTCTGCAACTCGACCGGGGCATGGCCGTGTTGCGCAGCGTGATCGCATACCTGCGCCCCGCTGTGCTGGGCGATACGATTGGTGTTGCGACCTGGCTGCTGCCGGCCGACGGCAAATTGCGCATTCGGAGACGCTTCCAGGTGCGGCGCGAGGAAGGCGGTGAGACGCTGGCCCGAGCCGAGATCGAATATGCGTGCATCGAGTTGTCGAGCGGGCGCCCCGCGCGCTGGCCCGCGGAGTTTCGCGAGCGCTATGTCGCACTCGACGAGGTGGTGCGTGCGAGCGAAATGCTCGCGCCGGTCTAACCCAAGGCGCCGAGAAAGTGATGGCGCGTCGGGAGGACCAACGCATCGGGGCGGGTCCCGTCCCGGCGTTTAATTGTGCGCTCGTTCAATAGCGGTTGTGTGGCGTCATCGACCAAGGCATAGTGAGCGGGGCGCGGGAAGTCCGCGCCGGGACAGGCGCAATCCATAGCGAGGACACCGTGACCGACACTCCAACCGCGCCGCGCCGCGGCCGCGATATTCGCTTGGCGCGCGCCCGCACGCAGACCGCCAAGTATCCGTACATCCGCCGCAAGCTACCGGTAGTCGAGCTGCTGAGCAGCGAAGCGGTCGAGATCATCGAGGCCAACGCCGAGACGATTCTCGAGGAGATCGGCATCGAGTTTCGCCGCGATCCGGAGTCTTTGCGCCTGTGGCGCGCGGCCGGCGCCGACGTCGCCGGGGAGCGCGTCCACATCCCGCGCGGCCTCGCGCGGCAACTGCTCAAGACCGCGCCGCGGGAGTTCACGCTGTATGCGCGCAATCCGGCGCGCAACGTGCGCTTCGGCGGCGACGCGACCGTGTTCTCGCCGGTGGGCGGGCCGCCGTTCGTCTACGACCTCGATCGCGGGCGTCGCTACGGCACGCTCGAGGACCTGCAGAATTTCATCAAGCTCGCGCACATGGCGCCGGCCATCCACTTCTCCGGCGGCTGCATGTGCGAGCCGATGGAGATCCCCGCGAACAAACGACACCTCGACGTGCAGTACTCCTTCTTCCGCTACAGCGACCAGGGCTGCGAGGCGACCCCGGAAACGCCGGGCCACGCGCGCGACGCCCTCGGCCTCGCCCGGGTGCTGTTCGGCGCAGAATACCTCGAGACGCACCCGGTGGTGCTCGGCAACATCAACTCGAATTCGCCGCTGGTGTTCGACGGCCGAATGCTCGGGGCACTACGCGAGTTCGCGGGCGCCAACCAGGGGACGATCATCGTACCGGCGGTGCTCGCCGGGGCGATGGGGCCGGTGACCGCGGCCGGCTGCCTGAGCGAGATCCTCGCCGAGACCTTGGCCGGGATGGCGCTTACCCAGATCGTGCGGCCGGGCGCGCCCGTGATTCTCGGATCCTTTGTCGGCGCGATCTCGATGCGCACCGGAGCGCCGACCTTCGGCACGCCGGAGGCCACCCAGATGATTTTCGCGACTGCGCAGCTCGCGCGGCGCCTCGGCGTGCCGTGCCGCAGCGGCGGCTCGCTGTGCTCTTCGAAGATCGCCGATGCCCAGGCCGCCTACGAAAGCGCGCACACGCTGCTGCCGACGCTGCTCGCCGGGGTCAACCTCGTCACCCACGCGGCGGGCTGGCTGGAGGGCGGCCTCGTCGCCGGCTACGAGAAGTTCGTCATGGATGCGGACCAGCTCGCGATGATGCAGGTGCTGTCGCAGGGAATGGACCTGTCGGCGCGCGGGCAAGCGCTCGACGCGTTGCGCGAAGTGGGTCCCGGCAGCCACTTTCTCGGATGCGCGCACACGCAGGCAAACTTCGAAACGGCGTTCTACCAATCGACGATCGCGGATTACTCATCGTACGAGCAGTGGTCGATGGAAGGGCGCCTGTCCGCGGAGCAGCGCGCCAATGGGGTGTGGAAGAAGATGCTGGCCGAGTACCAAGATCCGGGCATTGAGCCTGCAGCCGACGAAGCGATGCTCGAGTTCATCGCCGCGCGCAAGGCGGTCCTCACGGACGCCGTGGAGGAGGACTAGGCCGGGAATTTAAGGGGGACGAGCATCATACGAATGTCTTGTATTTTTCGAGCCAACGCACCGGCTTCGACAGCGCGTCGCGGCGGAACGGATCGCCCAACTCCTGCGTGACCATCACCTCGAGCACGGTGGTGCGGCCCTCGCTCTGCGCCTGCGCCGCCGCCCGCAGAGCAGGCCCCACATCGGCAAGCCTATCCACGGTCACGCCCTCGCAGCCAAAGGCGCGCGCCACGCCTGCCCAACTCGGGTTGTCGAGGTTCACGCCTTGATAGCGTCGTGAGTAGAAATCGACATGATTTTTCTTCTCCGCGCCCCATTGTCCGTTATTGAACACCACCACGGTGACGCCGATCTTCCGGCGGGCGCAAGTGAGTAATTCATTGAAGCTGATGCCCCACGCACCGTCGCCGACGTAAGCGAATGCCGGCCGGTCGGGGCTAGCCATCTTTGCGCCGCAGATCACGGGAAACGCGTAACCGCAATTGCCGAAACTCATGGCAGCGAACATGGAGCGCGGCGCATCAAAGCGCAGATAGGAATTGGCGACCGAGCAGATATTGCCGATATCGGTCGAGACCATCGCATTGGCCGGCATGGCCTTCTCAAGCTCCCTCAACATCTCACGCGGATGCATATACCGGGAGTTGCGCGCGACCTCGAGGGAGTAAGGGTCGCGCTCGTGTGTCCAACCGTCAAGCTCGGTCTCCCACGCTTGCTTCGCGGCATTGATTCCAGCGGCCCGCTCAGCACGATTGGCTGAAGCGGCGAGCGTGCGACCCTCGAGACGCTCAAGCAGCGCTCCCGCGGCGGCGCGCGCATCACCGTGGATACCGACGGAGATCGGCTTGACCAGGCCGAGCATGCGCGGGTCCGTGTCGATCTGAATGATCTTGGCCTGCTTCGGCCAGTAATCGAGCCCATGCTGCGGCAACGTGCCAAAAGGCCCAAGGCGCGTGCCGAGCGCCAAGACCACATCCGCCTGCGCGATGAGCTTCATCGCCGCCTTGGAGCCTTGGTAGCCGAGCGGGCCCACCGCGAGGGCATGCGATGCGGGAAACGAATCGTTGTGCAGGTAACTATTGCAAACGGGCGCTCCCAACAATTCCGCGAGCGCGACCGCCTCGGTGGTGCCGCCCGACATGATCACGCCGCCGCCGGCGAGGATTACGGGAAACTGCGCGGCGGCGAGCGTTGCGGCGGCAACATCGAGCGCCGTGGAATCACCCGGCCCGTGGGCAATCCGCATCGGCGGCGAGATCATCGCTTCGATCTGCCCATAGAGAAAATCCCGCGGAATGTTCAGCTGGGTCGGACCCATCTCGAGCATGGCACGGTCAAAGCAGCGCGCAGCGATTTCCGCCATGCGCTTGGGATTGTTCACGTGTCCCTGATATTTGGTGATCTTCGAGAAAATCGGCAGCTGCTCGGTCTCTTGAAACCCGCCGAGCCCCATGGACATCGAACCCGTCTCTGGCGTGATAAACACCACCGGCGAATGCGCCCAGTAGGCCGCGGCCACCCCGGTAACGAAATTCGTGACGCCCGGTCCGTTCTGCGCAATGCAAACGCCATGGCGGCCTGACGCCCGGGCGTAACCGTCCGCCATGTGAATCGCGCCCTGTTCGTGTGCGACGGGGACGAACTCGATGCCGGCCGCCGGAAAGATATCGAGGGCGTCCATAAAGGCGGAGCCGACGATCCCAAACACATGCGTGACGCCGTTGATGGCGAGGGTTTCAACCAGGGCCTCTGAAGGCCCCATCTTTTGTGACGACTGACTCACGGCGTGCCGACTCCCTTATAAGGTCTCTTTCATGGAAACACAAAATGTCGTTGATGAGTCATTACAACTCTTCGTATTGGTGGGGCTCCATCGCAAGCGTCGCAATATCGGGCTTTCTGCCGAACCGGACGCGTGCGCTGAAACCCAGCAGCAAGATGCCCAGACTGATGACGCCGAATATGAGCGGCGTTCGCTGGTCGGGGATGAAGGCCATCGCCAGGACGATGCCGAGCATGCCGGCGATCGCCAGATAGGTCAGGTACGGATATGCCCACATTCGCATGCGGAGCCGCGCCGGATCCTCCCTTTCCAAGCGTGCGCGCAGCCGCAGTTGCGAAAATGCGATCAACACGTAGACGAATATCGCCACCGTTCCGTACGAATTGACAAGAAAAGCGAATACCGTGTCCGGCGAGACGTATGACATGACCACGGCGCCATAGCCGAAGAGTGTCCCCAGCAGAATAGCGCGGGACGGCACGCCGTTGCGGCTGAGCTTGGCGAGACCTTCAGGAGCATCGCCGCGCCGGGTCAGAGCGAATAGCATCCGCGACGACGCATACAGCCCCGAATTCAGCGCTGACAGCACCGCAGTGAGGACCACCGCGTTCATGATCTGCGCCGCGGCGGGAATGCCCATCGCATTAAGAGCGCTGACGTAGGGCGTGGTGATTCGTGCCGAATTCCAAGGCACCAGGCACACAACCAGGAGAATCGAACCCACATAGAAGAACAGGACGCGCGTAATGACCGAGTTGGTCGCCTTGGCGACCGCTCTCGCGGGCTCGGCCGCTTCCGCCGCTGCGATCGTGACGATCTCGGCGCCAAAGTAGAAGCCTGTGGCTGCTACGGCACCGGTCACGATCGGAAGTATGCCGTTCGGCGCGAAGCCGCCGTGCACCGTGAGGTTGGCAACGCTGGGAGCAACTCCCGGCCACAGGCCCAGGACGTACACGCCGGCAAGCATCAAGAAGGCGACGATCGCCGCAACCTTGATCGAGGCGAACCAGAACTCGAACTCGCCATATGACCTCACCGAGATGAGATTCGTCAGGGTCAGTAACATAAGCAATGCCAAACTGATGAACCACGTCGGTTCGTTCGGCAACCAGAAGCGAACCAGTCCGGCACCGGCGACCGCCTCGAGTGCCACGACGATGACCCAGAAATACCAGTACATCCAGCCGGTCAGGAAGCCGGCTAGCTCACCGAGCCGTGGCCGGTCGCTCCAAGCCAGGCGGGCGTATTCGTAAAATGAGCCTACCGCCGGCAGCGCGACGGCCATTTCGCCGAGCATGCGCATCACCAGCACGACAAGCAGCCCCGTGATCACGAAAGAAAGGACAGCCGCGGGTCCTGCCGCCTTGATGACCACCCCGCTACCGACGAAAAGACCGGCGCCGATGACACCGCCGAGAGCAATCATCATCATGTGCCGCTGCTTCAAGCTATGCCGTAGCCCACTTGAAGGCGGAGGAGTGCTTTTCACTCTAGGTTCAGCAGGAATCCCGATAATCAACGAGTCACGTGGGCGCCTGCGCCACGCTCGCCAAACTCACATCCCGCCGTGCCTGCGAACGCTTGCCGAGCCAGTAATAGACGGGAGAGGTAAAGATCAGGCCGATGATCCACGATAGATCTATGCCGCCGATTGCGCGGGCGAGCGGCCCGGTATAAAGCGGACTTGCAACGAAGGGCAGCTGCAGCAGGATGCCAAACACATAGCACCCGATAGCCGGTAGATTGAACCGGCCGTAGATGCCTCCGTCCCGCCTCAAAAATGCTGCAACGTCATATTCGCCGTGACGCAGCAGGTAGTAGTCGACCAAGTTGATGGCCGTCCACGGCACGAGCACGTAGAGCAGCAAGAGGATGAAATCCTCGTAGTTGGCAAGGAATGAGTCCTTGCTGAGCAGCGCCCCGGCGAGTGCGACACCGGTGAGCCCCAGGCAAGTCAGCGTCCGTGCAGTCGCGCCGGGCGACCATGAGGAAATGAGCGTCTGGCCGAACGTCAGTACACACAGCGCCCCGCAGTAAAGGTTCATGGCATTACTGACGGCCATGCCGACGGAAAAAACGATGAGCACCAGCGGCGCAATGCCGCCCGTCAACAGCGCCAGCTGCGCTACCAAGGTGCCTTTCCCGGTCATCGTCAGACCGACGATCACGCCAAGGATCATCGGTAGCACCGAGCCCAAGGTGCATCCCCAGTAGCTGGCCCAAAATGCGGGCCGTGAACCGGTTTCGCGCGGCATGTAGCGCGAATAGTCTGAAACGTACGGGGCATACGACAGTTGCCAGAGCGCCGCGGTGGACACGGTGCCCAGGAAGCCAGACCACGTAAACTCGTTGCGGGTCAGGATGCTCGGGGGTAATCCGTGTACCCAAATAATCCATGCAGCGGCAAGCAAGAGCACGATGCCCGACAGGCAAGCCATGACGCGAGCGTAAGCGTGGATGAGGTCATGACCGTAGATTGCCGCGACCACCCCCAGCACGGCCCCCAGCACGATGCCGGGTGCAGCGGATGCCCCGGGTATGAGACTGGCGAGAGCTTCGCCGCCCATTACCAGATTCGAGGCTAAAAAGCCGACGTACATGATGATGACGATGCCGACGACGAGCAGTGAGCCAACGGAACCGAATTGCCCCCGCGTTTGCACCATCTGGGGTACGCCGAGTGTCGGGCCCTGCGCGGCGTGCAGCGCCATGAAAATTGCGCCGATCATGCTGCCGACGACGATACCGACGATGGCCGCTCCGAAGGGCAATCGAAAGACGGTGACCGCCAGTCCGCCCGTGACGATGGTCAGCAAATGCAGGTTGGTGCCGAACCATACGGTAAAAAGATCCCGCGCCCTGCCGTGGCGGCTGTCCAAAGGGATCGGCTGAATGGTGTTGATTTCGAGCCGTGTGGCCCGTTCGCGATTTTTCATGGCATACCTTTCAGGCTGTATACCGCGGCCAAGCGCCATAAGGCAATTATTTTGTACATAAATTTGTAATCAAACCAGCGTGATAGGATCGAAGCACGCGGAGTTGCCTTGCGATGAAGTACGTACGCCGGGCGATCGCGGGGGGCAACGAGAAGGAGCTTTATGGGCAAACATAGTTACGAATCCGGGCGTCTCAACCTGCCTTTCGTGGGTCATTGCACCTTCGCGAAGAGCCCTCCGGTGCTCGACTGGGACGAGATCGACGCCGACGTTGCGGTTCTCGGCGCGCCGTTCGACATGGGCACGCAGTACCGCGCAGGGGCTCGTTTTGGCCCGCGCGGCATCCGTGAGGCATCGACGCTGTACTCTTTCGGTCACGATGGTGCGTATGACCACGAGGATGACGTGGTTTACATGCCGAAAGACCAGGTCAGGATGGTCGACATCGGCGATGCGGACATCATTCATACTTGCACCGAGCAGAGCCACGCAAACATCGAATATGCGGTGCGGAAGATTCTTGCTGCCGGGGCGTTGCCGGTCGTGCTCGGCGGTGACCACTCGGTAAACGACCCGTGCATTCGCGCCTTTGACGACCAGGCGCCGATCTACATCGTGCAGTTTGACGCGCACCTCGACTACGTCGACGTCCGGCACAATGTCCGCCACGGGCACGGTAACCCGATGAAGCGCGCGGCCGAGAAACCCTACGTGCTCGGCATCAGTCATCTTGGCATCCGCAACGTGTCTTCGACG
Organism: Steroidobacteraceae bacterium; assembly: GCA_052143815.1. Taxonomy (GTDB): domain Bacteria; phylum Pseudomonadota; class Gammaproteobacteria; order Steroidobacterales; family Steroidobacteraceae; genus Bog-1198. Next base: position 27,813 of record JBKQSA010000047.1, read on the forward strand.
GCTCGCGAGGGCTATGAGGACGCGCGTCGAACCAAGTCAAAGATTCTGTCGGTGCGTCAGGCAAGGGCAATGGGCCCCGAACGAGTGCTCGCTGCGATCCCTGCGGGGGTACGCTATTACGTGACGATCGATATCGATGGCTTCGACCCGTCGATCGCCGCCGGAACCGGAACACCGAGCCATGGCGGCTTCCTCTACTACGAGGTCATGGAAATTCTTCAGGGCCTCGCAAAGCAGGGCGATATCGTCGGCGTCGATCTTTGCGAGGTCGCGCCTGATTACGACCCGAGCGGCAGCACGTGCTTTCTCGCGGCGCAGGTGCTCCTCAATCTGTTGGGCTATGTGTTCCACGAGCGCGGCAAGCGCGGCGCTGCCGCACTGCCGGGGACGTAAATCGCGCATAAGTTTTGAGTGTGTTGTCGGTTATTCGCGCCTTCATCAATCCATAACTGGGAAGCAGCATGCAGACACAATTATTGATCGACGGGAAATTCGTTCAGGGTGCCGGCGCCGGTGATGCCGTTGTGGATGCGGCGACCGGTTTGCAAATCGCGGAGGTGGCGGCCGCCACCGAGTCGCAAGTCGACAGCGCAGTGGCTGCCGCGGAGCGCGCTTTTGCCGGCTGGTCGCAGACACCCCCGAAGGATCGAGCCGCACTGCTGCTCAAGGTCGCGGACCGAATCGAAGCAGATGCGCAATCGTTCGCCTCGCTCGAGTCGAAGAATACCGGTAAGCCATTAGCGGCGGTGCTGGGCGATGAAATTCCCGCGATTGCAGACGTGTTCCGCTTTTTTGCCGGCGCCGCCCGCACCCAGCATGGCATGGCCGCGGGCGAGTACGCGGCCGGCTTCACGAGCATGATTCGCCGCGATCCGATCGGCGTGATCGGATCGATCGCTCCATGGAACTATCCGCTCCTGATGGCGGCATGGAAGTTGGCGCCCGCAATCGCAGCGGGCAACACTGTCGTGCTGAAACCGTCGGAACTCACGCCGCTCACGGCTCTGAAACTGGCGGAAGTGTTCGTTGCGCTGCTTCCCCCCGGCGTCGTCAATATCGTCTGTGGTCGAGGCGACTCCGTCGGAGCACAACTCGTGAGCCATCCGCGCGTAAGGATGGTCTCGTTGACGGGCGATGCGTCAACCGGTCAGAAGGTACTCGCCGCTGCCGCCGGAAACTTGAAACGAACACACCTCGAACTGGGCGGCAAAGCGCCCGTCATCGTCTTCGACGATGCGGACGTCGATTCGGTCGTTGCGGGAATCCGCACCTTCGGTTTTTACAATGCCGGCCAAGACTGTACGGCGGCGTGCCGTATGTATGTCGGCGCGAAGCTCTACGACCGCGTGGTTGCCGATCTTACCAGCGCAGTGCGTTCCGTGAAGGTTGGGTCACAGGAAGAGGTCGGCGTGGAGATGGGGCCGCTGATTTCCTTGCGGCAGCGCGAGCGAGTTGCAGGCTTCGTCGCCCGGGCTGCCGCGCAACCGCACATCGAAATCACCACGGGCGGCAAAGTCCGCACCGGCAGCGGCTTCTTTTACGAGCCGACGATCATCGCCGGCGCCAAGCCCGCCGATGAAATCGTACAGCGCGAAGTGTTTGGTCCGGTGGTATCAATCACGCGGTTTACGGACGCCGACGACGCGGTCGCCTGGGCCAACGACTCGGAGTACGGCCTCGCTTCATCGGTCTGGACTCAGAACCTCTCTCGCGGCATGCAGGTCGCATCGCGGCTTCAGTACGGCTGCACCTGGATCAACACGCATTTCATGCTCGTCAGCGAAATGCCGCACGGCGGGTTCAAGCGCTCAGGGTACGGCAAGGATCTGTCGGTTTACGCACTCGAGGATTACACCGTGGCGCGACACATCATGGTGAAGTTGTAGACACCGCGACGTTAAGCGAGCCTCTCCGCTGGATGCGAGACGATTCCTGTGATGCGTGTTAGCATCAGTGATGCATTAACCCACTGATTTTCCGAGGATTCGAGCCCCTCCGCCAAAACGCCCTGGGCGTGGCACGAGCATTGCAATCCTTCAAGTTCAACGCACGCGTTGGCGTGTGCGGGCCCAACAGCAATCAGGAGTACCCCGGCAATGGCGCGCGATTCCAAGTACGACATCCTCTTTGATGCCGTCAAAATCGGTCCGAGAACCGCAAGAAACCGATTCTTTCAGACGGCGCATTGCGCGGGTCCCGGCTCCGAGCGTCCGGGCGCCAACGCCGCTTTGCGCGGCACCAAGGCAGAGGGCGGCTGGGGCGTCGTCTTCACCGAGTATTGCTCCATCCATCCCGAAGCGGATGAGTACCCGTATACGGCGGCACGCATCTGGGACGATGGCGATGTTCGCAACCTGGCGCATCTGTGCGATGAAGCGCACAAGCATAAGAGCCTCGCCGGCGTCCAGCTATGGTACAGCGGGGGGCACGCGCCGTGTCTCGAGTCCCGTGAGGTCGGACGCTCGCCCTCCCAGTTTCAGTCGGATATGTTTGCCACCCGCACGGTCTACGGTTACGAGATGGACGAGGACGACATCAAGGCCGTGATCAACATGTACGTCGAAGCCGGCAAACGGGCGGAACAGGCTGGATTCGACTTGCTCGAAGTATCTGCCGGTGATGACACCGTGCCCATCCAATTCTTGGAGCCGCGCTACAACAAGCGGACTGACAAGTACGGCGGCTCATTCGAGAATCGCTCGCGCTTTTACCTGGAAGTCCTAACGGCGCTCAAGCGAGCACTCGGCGATCGGTGCGCGATTACCACGCGGTTCGAAATGGACACACTGCACGGCTCAGCAGGAGTGGAGTCGAGCGAGGATGGGCTGCGGGTCCTGGAGCTTTTCCGCAATGAAGGGGTCGTCGATCTCGTCTCTCTCAAGATTGGTAACTATGTGGAATGGGGTGAAGACGCGGGTGCCTCTCGTTTTCGCAAGTCCGGTTGGGTCACCCCGTTCATCAAGCAGGGAAAATCCATTCTCGGCCCGAATATCCCCGTCGTCGGCAACGGACGATTCACGAGCCCGGATGACATGCTCGCTCTCGTCCGGTCCAACACCCTCGACTTCATCGGAGCCGCCCGTCCGTCGATCGCGGATCCGTTCCTCCCGAATAAGATCGAGACCGGGCGGTTCGAGGACATCAGGGAATGTATCGGCTGCAACATCTGTGTCTCGAAGTTCAATCAGGTCGGCCAGATCATGTGCACGCAAAACCAGACGCTCGGCGAAGAGTACCGGCGTGGATGGCACCCGGAAAAGTTCGACAGGACCAAAAATCCTTGGTCCGTTCTCGTGGTCGGTGCCGGTCCATCGGGAATGGAGTGCGCCCGGGTGCTGGGAGAGCGTGGCTACACCGTGCACCTGCGTGACGCGGAAACCGAACTGGGGGGGCACTGGAAATGGGTGTCGCGCCTGCCGCGTCTGAGTGAATGGGGCCGTGTAATAACCTATCGGCAGTTCCAGCTCAGTAAGCTCAAGAATGTCGAGGTGCATCTGGGCATTGGACGGATGAGCACGGACGACGTACTCAATTATGGTGCGGACCGCGTGGTCATTGCGACCGGGTCGCACTGGAGAGGCGACGGCGTGGGGCCGGGCTGCGGTCCGATACCGGGTGCGGATGTGTCGCTACCCCACTGCCTGACGCCTGAGCAGATCATGGCCGGAAAGCCGGTACCCGGCAAGCGCGTGCTCGTGCTCGATGCCGAGGGTCATTTCGTCGGCATATCGCTTGCAGAAATGCTGGCTGACCAGGGCAAGGAAGTCACGTACGTCTGCGACGCTTCGGAAGTGGCCGAATATGGGGTCTTTACGCTGGAAGCGCCAAACAATAAACGCATGCTGTTCGAGAAGAAAATACGCACGTATCGGAACCACTGGCTGTCGAGGATTCAGGCCGGTAAGGTCACGGTGAGCTATCTTTACAAATTCGGACCGGATCTTTTAGGGCCTGGAACCGGCGATGTGCCCCGCCGCGACAATGGCGGCGACTTCGAACTGGATATCGATGCGGTCATTCTGGTCACGACGCGCACGTCCGAGGACGCTCTCTACCGGGAACTGAAAACCCGCCGCGCCGAATGGGCGGCGAACGACATCCAAGCGGTTTTCCGTATCGGTGACTGCAAAGCGCCGATGCAAGTGGGGCAAGCAATGTGGGAAGGTCACCGGCTGGCGCGGGAGTTCGATAGTCCGCACCCGGCACATCCCCTGCCTTGGATTCGCGAGCGCCAGTTGTGGGGCGCCGATACGGCTCCCAAGCTTGGCGACAAGCGCCCCTAAGGTCGAGATCGATTGATCGTTTGCCGAAGGGCGGGGCTATAGCCGATGGATTCGTTGCAATGATTCAGCGCGAAGTCGGCTCCCGCCGCCGCACGAAGGCGTTGTGTCCGGCATACACCGCTGACTTGCCGAGGCTTTCCTCGATTCGAAGCAGCTGATTATATTTCTCGATGCGCTCGCCGCGACAAGGCGCACCCGTTTTAAGATGGCCGGTCGCAAGCGCCACGGTCAGGTCCGCGATGAACGAGTCCACGGTTTCGCCGCTGCGGTGCGAGACCATCGCCCCCCAGCCCGCACCGTAGGCCAAATCAACCGCCGCGATGGTCTCGGTCAGCGTGCCGATCTGGTTGAGTTTGATGAGTACCGCATTCGCGGCGTTCTCTGCGATGCCGCGTGCGATACGCGTGACGTTGGTGACGAACAGATCGTCGCCGACCAGCTCGATCTTATCGCCGAGTTCCCGATTCAGGATCTTCCAACCCGTCCAGTCGTCTTCGGCGAGACCGTCCTCGAGCACCGCGATCGGGAATTTACGTACCCACTCGACATAGAGCGCCACCATCTCTTGCGCGCCGATGGAGCGGCCTTCGGTGCGCAACTGATACAGCCCGTTCTCGAAAAAGCTGCTCGAGGCGGGATCGAGGGCGAGGACCACGTCGTCGCCGGGCCGGTAGCCGGCGGCTTCGATCGCGCGCAGGATCAGGTCGACCGCGTCCACGTTGCGTTTCAGCGCCGGCGCGAAGCCGCCCTCGTCGCCGACGCCGGTCGAGAGGCCGGCATCCTTCAGCACCTTCTTGAGTTGATGATAGATCTCCGCTCCCCAGCGCAGGGCCTCTGCAAAATTCGGCGCTCCGACCGGGGCGATCATGAATTCCTGGAAGTCCGTGCCCTGCCAGTTGGCATGGGCGCCGCCGTTGAGGATGTTGAACATCGGCACCGGCAAGCGGTTTGCCGCAGCACCTCCCAGGTACCGAAAGAGTGGCAGCTCCAACGCCGCCGCCGCTGCCCGCGCGACGGCGAGGCTCACGCCAAGAATGGCGTTGGCGCCGATCTTGCCTTTATTTGCGGTGCCGTCCGCCGCGCACAGGGCGCGATCCACCGCGCCCTGGTCCAGCGCGTCCAAGTCGCTGACGGCCGCCGCGAGGGCGCCATTGACATGGGCGACGGCGAGTTGCACCCCTTTGCCGGCGTAGCGAAGCGGATCGTGATCGCGCAGTTCGACGGCTTCATGGATACCGGTCGAGGCGCCCGATGGCACGGCGGCACGGCCCCGGGCACCGCCGGCCAAGGTGACGTCGACTTCAACCGTAGGATTGCCGCGAGAATCCAGTATTTCGCGCGCGTGAATCGTTCGAATTCGCTGGTCCATCTTGAACTCCTAACGCAGCGGGCAGATCGAGTATACAAATGATTCTCGCTGACCGATATGGCCGTTGCTGGTACGATGCGCGCGGCCCAGGACCAATAAAATCGGCGAGGGATCATCATGACCGCAAGCCCATTGAAATTGGACGCGTCACCGCCGCCCGCAACGCCGGCACGTCAGCTCACGGCAGGCAAGTTACTCGCGTGGGGCGCATTCGGTCTTCTGCTGTATGTCGCGCATGCCGCTTTCGTGCCTATTGCCTTAGCCTTGCTGCTGGCGCTGGTCCTCTCAGGGCCGGTCGAGGCGTTGCATAAATATCGCGTCAGTCGAAGCTTGAGCGCGATGCTCATCTTGGTGACCGTGCTCGCCGTGATGGCGGGGACCGTGAATCTGATGTGGGAACCGACCCAGGAATGGTTTGCCAAAGCGCCGCAAACCATGACCATCATCAAACGGAAGGTCCGGCCCGTCGCGCAGTTCATGAATCGACTCGATGAGCTGCGCAAAAACGCCGGCAACTTGACTTCATCGGGTCGTCAGACGCCTGCCGCATCACCCACGGCGGTCGTCGCCGGCGAGAGTGCGCCGGCCCTGTTCTTGGATGCGACCGGAGAGTTTCTCGCGGGACTTTTGACGTTCGTCATCGTCACTCTTTTCTTACTTGCCGGCGGACCGCCGATGCTCGCCAGAATGACTGCCGCCTTTGCAGACGATCTGAACGCATCCCGTGTACTCGACATCATCGAAAAGGTGCGGCGGGAAGTGGGACGTTTCTATGTCACCACCGCGTTGATCAACCTGGGGCTGGGCTGCGCAACCACCGCCCTCATGATGGCGTGGGACATGCCCACACCCTATCTCTGGGGAGCGCTCGCAGCGCTCCTGACGTTCATTCCGTATGCAGGCTCCGCGACGATGCTGCTGGTCATTACGCTCGTTGCCGTAGTGTCTTTCGACACGCTGGGTCACATACTCGGAGTGGCCGGCAGCTACGTTCTGTTGGCGATGTTGGAGGGACAGATCGTGCAACCGTTGTTGGTCGGCCGGCGCCTCGAGGTCAATCCTCTGCTGGTGTTCTTGGCATTGTGGTTCGGCGGATTGTTTTGGGGTATCGCGGGCATCATTCTTGCCACACCGGCGCTCGTCGCACTCAAAGTGATCGCGGAACACGCGAACAGCGGCAAATCGGTCGTCAAGTTCCTCGGGCCCAATGATCAATCGCCGGACCGTGACAAAAAGCTCAAGCAGCTTGCCGGGCGCCTGGAGTGATGTCTTTATCCGTACGCCGCCACAGTCATACCTTACGGCCAATCGCGGTCGTTCGGCTGCCGCCGCGCCGGCAGGCTAGCCATCTGAGCCTCGGAGAATAATTCCTCCAAGATCATGCGCGCCAGGAGTTGCTGGTAGCGCATCTCGACGAGTTCGTCATCATCGAGGGGCTGACGCGGCGCCTGCACCAGCGCGTCAACCTCCTGGGGTTCGAGTTCCCGACGCGTTCCTTCCAGAACGGACCAGCCGGGTAAGGTGCATGCGTCGATGCCCGACGGTAGCGAGTGCATGTTCAGTGTCCTCAGTTCTAGAGGGTGATCGGATTCGGCGAATCGGGGGCTGGACGGGCGAGAGTATACGGCGACGGTGTGACGAGACCATGACGCGCAGAAGGACGTTCTAATCGCAAACGCCCGCTCGCCGGCGCCCGGACCCACGCATTACGAATGGGTTGCTCTACGAACCGAACTATTGAGGCATAACTTCGCAACTTGGGCACTATTTGGCTGCTCCGAGTCGCGGCAGGTGACGTCGTCTAGGAAGCTCCGCTAGACTCATCGGCATGGAGTCGAAACTCGCCAAAGAGGCTGAGCGGGCGCTTGTGGAAGCGACGCAGCAGCTAAGCCCGGAGGAGCGCTTGAATGCGTTCCTGGCGCATTGCCGACTGGTCATGGAGCTATACGAGGCTGGTCAGAAAATGCGGGCTCGTACTCCGCAGCCGCGATCATGAGAACGAATCGGTCCGGGGAATCGGCACTTCTACTTCTGGATGTCGTCGATCTTTTGGCAAAAGAGAACGTCAAGTACGCAGTAATAGGCGCCTTGGCAGCCTCCGTTCACGGCGCAGTGCGAGCCAGCATGGACGCGGACGTCGTGCTATCCATCGGAATGCGGGAAGCAGAGCACCTCGAGCACGCTTTTAGGGCCGCTGGATTCCGCACCGAGTTGACGCGCGGAGATTCGGAGGATCCCATTCCCGGCTTGCTGAGATTGCACGATCCTCACGATAACCGCGTGGACTTGTTGGTTGGTCTTCGGGGCATGGAATCCCATGCGTTCTTGCGGCTGGTCGAGGTCCCCTTTCAGGGACAGGCGCTAAAATTCATCGGTCGGGAAGACTTCATAGCCATGAAGGTTTTTGCCGGCGGTCCGATGGACTTGATCGATGCAGCCCGCGCGATCTCCGCCGGCGGCGAGCCGCTTGATCTCGAGTTAGTGCGCCGACTCGCCAAGAAATACGGCCGCGACGCATCGGAATCACTGGACCGTCTTCTGGCCGGCTGAGCCGCCCGGTGTGCGCGACCCGCGGGTCCACCGCCGAATTGATTTGCCCTAGAACCCAACCAGCAAAACACGAGCGTCTTGCCCTCACAGGCGAGCGCATCAATGCAGGGTTGACTCGAGCGCGGGCGCCGTCTCCTTCAAGGCGAGCGCGAGCAGTCCCGATGCCGTGCACAGTCCCATCATGATCCATAGCGGCGCCGACAATCCCGCGACATCCGCCGCCCAACCGGCGAGCGCCGGCGACAACACGCCGCCGAACACTTCGCCGGCTCCCATCACCAGCGCAATCGCCGTCGTCATGTGAATGCGGCTGACGCTCTCCGATGGAATCGTGCCCATGAACAGCGGGAACGTGCCATTCAATGCCCAACCAAAGAAAAACAACGTCGCCAATATCCAGACCGAGCCGGAGTAGTACAGTGCGCCCAACGGCAGGATGAGGCCCAGAAAGGAGGCCACGATCAGGACGGGCTTGCGGCCGATGCGGTCGGAGAGACCGGACACGGCAAAACTGCCGACCGTGGCGGAAATGCCGAGGGTTCCCATGAGCCAACTCATCTCGCGAGGCGCAAACCCGCGCACTTTCGTCAAATAGAGCGGCGTGAACGTCCAGCAGATCACGAGATAGGACACGAGCAGCACAGCGATGACCGCGCACAGCGGCATATTGCGGTGGCCGAAAATCTCCCTCAAGCGACGCTGCAACGGGGGAGTCTCTACCGCCGCCGCGTGCGCCATCGGCTCCGGTTCGCGGATGAACCGCCACAGGAGGAGGGCGCAGATCAGCCCCGGCACGCCTGCGAGGTAGAAGGCCTTGTGCCAGCCGTAGGCAGCCGCGAATCCCACGAGCAGCACCGGCGCCGCGAACGAACCCAAGAGGTTCGATCCGAAGTTTTGCATCACGCCCATGGCAATGCCGCGGCGCTCCGGCGGCACCGCCAGCGCCGTGATGGACTGCGAGATGGGCGCAATGCCGCCGTCGGCCATACCCATCAACAGGCGCGAGCCCACCAGCATGAAAAATGAATTCGCAAGACCGGTGGCAAACGAGCACAGGGAAAACGCCACGGTGGCGGCGACGAGATAGCCCTTGCGCCGCCCGCTGCGGTCCGCGCGCGCGCCGACGAACAGCGCGGACAGTGCCCATGCCAGCGACAGCGCCGATGAGGTGAGTCCCACCTGGGTGTTGTTGAGGCCGAGGTCGGGTTTGACGAAGGGCATCACGAAGCTCAGCGCATTGCGATCGAAAAACAAGATGCCGAAGTTCAGGCTGAGGAGCGCCACCAGGATCACCTGGTAACGTCCGAACGTCGGTGATGCCTCGCCGCGCGCACTCGTTTCGACCGCCAGCATGAAGAACTCGGATTGTTGTTAGTGTGTGTTCGAAAACATACCACGGCGACGTCTGCGCGACCCACTTCTCGCGTGCTTCGACACCGTGCGGCGTAGGGGGGCCCGGCGAGGGTCCGGTCGGCAACCGCGTCCGTTGCCGCTTTCTCCAGGTTTCATTGCCGCTTCCGCGCAGAATCTCGGTGGGTCTTGCGCTAGCTTGGCTTTTGGGAGCAAGCCAACAATGACATCGACGCCATACCACTATCGGCTGCGCGCGCCCTACGGCAATCCGAAGGAGCGGGGAGCGCCGCCGCCGGATTTCAGTCGGACCGTGGAACACGGGATGATCATCGAGCGCAACGTGGCTGTGCCCATGCGCGACGGCGCGCGTCTCTATGCCGATGTATTTCGTCCCGCGACCGAACGGCCGGGGCCGCCCATCGTCATCTGGACACCGTACGGCAAGCATTGGTATGGCGCGCTGGAGTTGGACCCCAACACGGCGGTTCGAGCGGACATGCTGTCGCGCTATGCGACCTTCGAAGGCGCCGATCCCCTCTACTGGGTCCCGCTGGGCTATGTCGTCGTCAACGTCGATGCCCGCGGCACCTGGTATTCGGAGGGCACCTCGACGTTCCTGTCCCCGGAGGAGGCGGAGTCGTTCTACGACGTCATCGAATGGGCCGGTGTGCAGCCGTGGAGCACGGGAAAAGTCGGCCTCACCGGGGTGTCCTACCTGTCGCAGAGCCAATGGAAGACGGCGGCGCTGCAACCGCCGCATCTGGCCGCCATGAATATCTGGGAAGGCTGGAGCGATACGTACCGCGAGGTTGCACGCCACGGCGGCATTCCCGACACGTCGTTTTGGACGAAGGTGGTGGCGAACGCGTGGGGCGTGAGCACCCATCCCATCGAGGACATCGTCCAGGAAACCGTGGAGCATCCGCTGTTCGATGAGTTCTGGGTCTCCAAGGTGGCCGAGTTCTCGCAGATCGTCACGCCGGCTTTCATCGTGGCCTCGTGGACCGATCAGGGATTGCACGAGCGCGGCACGCTCGAAGGATTCAAGAAAATCGCGTCACGCCACAAGTGGTTGGAAATCCACGGACGCAAGAAGTGGTCGTATTACTATGAACCACACAGCGTCGCGCGCCTCCAGGCGTTTTTCGACAAGTTCCTGAAGGGCATGGATTCGCCCATCGACGAGTGGCCCAAAGTCTTGCTCGAGGTGCGCGAGAAATACTACGTCGGCGAACAGCGCGGCGAGAATGAATGGCCGATCGCGCGCACGCGGTACGCACGGCTGCATCTGGACGCGCGCTCCGGCACCCTGCGTCCCGAGCCGGTTGCGGCCGCCGCGGCGTGCCGCTACGATGCTCTCGGCAGCGGCCCCGGCCGGCATCGCGCCGAGTTCGAATACGCATTTGTCGAGACCACGGAGCTCACCGGGCACATGAAGCTGAGGCTCTTCATGGCGGCGGAGAGCGCGGACGACATGGACATCTTCGTCGGTGTCTACAAATTCGATGCGCGCGGCGAGTTCGTGCCCATGGCCTATTACACGTATTTCGACGACGGACCGGTGGCGCTCGGGTGGCTGCGCGCTTCGCATCGCGAACTCGATGCCGCCGCATCCACCGAGTATCAGCCGGTGCTGCGGCACCGCCAAGAATTGAAGCTCGAGCCGGGCCAGGTGGTACCGCTCGATATTGAAATCTGGCCGTCCGGCACGCTGTTCGAGGCGGGATCGAGACTGCGGCTGATCGTGCAGGGAACGGACCTGCAAAAGTATTCGAAGACGCGCCACCCCGTGTACACGCGGCACGAGGACAGCGTGAATCACGGCGCGCACATCATCCACACCGGCGGCGCCACCGATTCACACCTTCTCATTCCGATCGTTGCGGCATGCTGACGCCACCTGGGGCATGATCGAGCGTGTTTGATCTGCGATGAGCTACGCGCCTACACTAAGATTGGCGTAATATCCCCTGGCTGGCCCCAGGATACGCTCATGGAAGCCTATTCAACGTCGACTGTACATAAGAAAGAACGAGTCGAGTATTGGCAGGACCTGTGCAGCCGTACGTATGCCGACCTCGACCTCGCACCGCGCGACCACCGCAACTTCGAAGGCGAACTGCGTCGCTCGTTCGCGGGGCCTTTTTCCTTCGCGAAGGTGAGTTCTTCGGCGGCGTGCGTCACCCGCTCCGAAGCGCATGTCACGGACTCCTCGAGCGACCGCTTCGAGATTTTTCTAACCCTGCAGGGGGACACCGTCAGCCTGCATAACGGACAGCGAGCCGTGCTGCGGCCCGGCGACTTCATCCTGGTGGATCTATCGCTGCCGTATCGCTTCGAATTCGAGGAGGTGTGCTCGGCGGTCTCGATGGGCATGCCGAAATCCGTGATTGGCGATTATCTGCCGGTGCCGGGTACGTACCTGGGCAGAGCCATGCCGGGTTTGGCCGGCGTCAACCGCGTGGCTTCGGTGATGCTCCATTGCCTCTGCGACCAAGTTCAATCGGGGGCCGTCGGTGAATTGGGCCCCGCCATGGTCCGTGGGGTCTTGGATGTCCTCGCCACCGCCTATGTGTCGACCATCGGCACTACCGCGTCGCAGTCCGCAGCAGCCGGCACGCGCCGTGTGCAGATCCGCGCCTACATCGAAGCGCACTTGCGCGATCCTGGCCTGACGCCGCGGCGCATCGCCGCCGCCCTCGGCATCTCGCCGCGCTATTTGCGGCTGCTCTTCTCACAGGAAGAGGAAACCATTGCGCGCTACATTACCCGCCGGCGTCTCGAGGAGGCGACGCGCGAACTCGCCAATTCGGCATGGCGGGGCACCAACATCACCGACATCGCTTACCATTGGGGATTCGGCGACGCTGCCCAGTTCTCGCGAGCGTTTCGCGAGCGTTTTGGCGTGAGTCCACGCCGCTACCGGCAATCCCGACTCTAGATACCCATTGATCCCTTGAGAGCAGCCGCGAGCTCGGCGATCCCTGCCGGTTTTGCGTCATTTCATTGCCGTTTCCACGCAGTCACGCGTGCAGCGTTGCGCTAGCGTACTGCCCATAAGATCTCGATCGCGGCGCAGCAGCGAATCGAGCGGCAAACCACGCAGGGGGACATATGAAAGCTCATCGATATATCGAAACGCTCGATTCGGCAGCAACGCGTAGGCATGGACGTCGAGTCGCGTTCATGACCGCCGCTCTGACATTTGCCGTATCGGTGGGCGCGAGCCATGCTGCGCGGGCGGCCGATGTGGCCGCTGCCGACACCGGCAACCAGCTCGAGGAAATTACCGTGACGGCGCGCTACCGCTCGGAGAATCTGCAGCAGATTCCCATCGCCATCACGGCGCTCAGCGGCGATCAGTTGGAGGCGCACGGCTTCACGAACCTGGTCGATCTGGACAAGGTGGCTCCCAACGTGACGTTGCAGCAATCGGGGGCGAGCGGCGGCAAGACGGCGGTGGCCTACATCCGCGGCGTGGGCCAAAACGATTTCACCCTGTCCTTCGAACCGGGCGTCGGCATGTACATGGACGATGTCTATTTCGGGACCACTTTCGGGGCGATGTTCGATCTGGGCGATATCGATCGGGTGGAGATCCTGCGCGGCCCGCAGGGCACCTTGTTCGGTATGAACAGCGAGGGGGGCGCGGTGCGCCTCTTCACCGAGCAGCCGAAGGGCGACAATTCGGGATATCTGTCGGTGGGCTACGGCAGCTACAATCGAACCCAGGTGAAAGCGGCCTTCGACTTCGCCATCATCCCCGACACGCTGACCGTCCGGCTTTCGGGCGGCATGAATACCGTCGACGGCTATGTGACGCGCTACGACTTCGTGTGTGAGCATCCGACCGAGGCCGGAAACCTGCCGCGGTTGTCGAATGCGGCGAATTGCAAGATCGGCAATGAGGGCGGCGATACGGCGGAGACCCTGCGGGCGAACATCCGCTGGACTCCGAACGAGAACCTCGAGGTGCGGTTCTCGGCGGATGCCCTCAAGGACACGGGCGAAGCCGAGGCCAACAAGACGCTCGCGATCGTGCCGGGCGGGGGACTGGCCGACTACAACAAGAACGTGCTGCTCAATCCAACCTCGGGTTTCTACACCGGTGTCCCGATCGATGCGCGATTTCTCACCAACAGCCCGTACTCGACCTATTCCACGTTCAAGGATCTCAGTACCGGCATCGCCCTCAACCCGGCGGACAATATCGACTCGTGGGGGGTCAGCAATACCGTGGACTGGAAGACGCCGATCGGGCTGCGGTTCAAGAATGTGCTGGCCTACCGCGCTTATTCGGGCAACTTCGGGTTCGATGCGGGCGGTGCGCCGCTCTCCGATGTGATGTACGCGAATCCGGACTTCATTCACCATCAGTTCAGCGAAGAAGCGAATATCGGCGATACCGCGTTCGGCGATAAGCTCGATTGGGTCACCGGCGTTTATTACTACGACGGCTACAGCAAGCAGGGCGCCAGCCCTATTCTCCTGACTGCCGATGAAATCGTACCGCCGAACCCGAGTCCCTTTTGCACCACCGGCTGCTACGGGCTGAACTTCTACGTCAACGATCCGGTCACGATGATCGACAAGTCGTTCTTCATCCACACTCAATATCACATCACCGACCAATTCACCGCGGAAGTCGGCGCTCGCTATACCGATGAAACCAAGACCTATACCTTCTCCCGTCTCATACTGCCCACCAATCCACTGGACATCATTTTTTCGCCGATCATCGATCCCAACTATCCGTCGCTCGCGGGGTTCCAGAACAATCCGTCAGCGACGTCGACGACCAAGCGGGTCGATCCGAAGATCGCGCTGCAGTATCAGTGGACGCCCGACATCATGACGTACGTGCAGTACGCCACGGGCTTCAAGGGCGGCGGCATCAATCCGCACCCCGTATATGCATCGCAGGTATTGCCGTTCAAGGCGGAAACGCTGGCCTCCTTCGAGCTCGGCGTAAAAAGCCAATGGTTCGACAATCGGGTGCGCGTGAACGCGGCGATCTTCGACAGCAACTACCGGGATTTGCAGATCACGGTCATCGGCGCCGCGGGGGCGGATATCATCCAGAACGCCGGAAAGGTGCGCATCATGGGTGCGGAGGGTGAGTTTCAGGCCGAGCCCATCCGCAAGCTGGTGTTCAACGCAGCGTTCGGCTACCTGTACTACCACACCATCGAGCTCGGTTCGGCCGCCAACGTTCCCGGCGGTCCGACGCTGGACACGGCGCCGCCCTATATCCCAACGTGGAAATTCAACTTAGGCGCGCAGTATGGCTTCAACGTCGCCGGCTTGGGTAATTTCACCCCGCGGCTCGACTGGACCTATCAGACGAAGGTCTTCAACGATCCGTCGAACGCTCCGCTCGCGGAACAGCCGGCCTACGGCTTGCTCGCCGCCCGGCTGACCTGGGACACGCCATTCAAGGGCTGGCAAGCGGCGCTCGAGATCCAGAACGCGCTCAACAAGGTGTATTACATCAACAAGTACGACGACTTGGCGAGCTTCAATCTTGTCGACGGGCAGCCGGGTATGCCGCGCACAGCGTTCGTGTCCGTCAAGAAGAGCTTCTAATCGCGGTGCCACGCGAGCCGCTGCGAGGCGCATACGAGAGGAGATGCGAATGACCGCGAAGACTTTCGAATACCGGTTCTGTGCGCCGTTGTTCAATCCGAGAACCGGCGACAATAACCTGCGCCCGGGCGCTCCGCCGGCCGGCTATTCCAAGACCGAAGAGGCCGGAATGATTATCGAGCGCAACGTCGCGGTGCCATTGCGCGACGGCGTCAATATCTTCGTGGACGTCTTCCGTCCCATCGACGGACGTCCTGCAGCGCCGATCATTGCCTGGACGCCCTATGGCAAACACCAGAACGGACGCCCGATCTTCGACGCCAACCCGGGCTGCGGGGTCACCCAGGAGATGGTGTCGAAGTACGCGACCTTCGAAGGACCGGATCCCGCCTACTGGGTACCGCGTGGCTACGCGGTGGTCAATGCCGACATCCGCGGACTGTGGTGGTCGGGCGGAGATGCCACCTTCGTGTCGCCGGAGGAAGCCGAAGACTTCTATGACCTGATCGAGTGGGCCGGGGTTCAGACCTGGAGCAGCGGCAAGGTCGGTCTGTCGGGCGTTTCGTATTTGGCGGTCACGCAGTGGCGGGTTGCGGCGCTGCGGCCCCCGCACCTCGCGGCGATCAACCCGTGGGAAGGCTGGACGGATACCTACCGTGAGCTAGCCCGGCACGGCGGCATTCCCGACACCTGGTTCTGGTGGAACTGCATCGTCGACGCGTGGGGAAATAGCTCGACGCGCATCGAGGATCTGCGCAAGGAGACCGTCGAGCATCCGCTGTTCGATTCGTTCTGGGAATCGAAGAGAGCGGATCTCGAGGAGATCGTCACGCCCGCATTCGTGGTGGCTTGCTGGGCTGATCAAGGACTGCACTTGCGCGGCACATTGGAAGGGTTTCGTCGGATCTCGTCCAAGGATAGGTGGCTGCTGGTGCACGGCCGCAAGAAATGGGCGCACTATTACACGCCTGCCCATGTCGCACAGCTCAACGTCTTCTTCGATCATTTCCTGAAGGGACAAGGCGCCCGGCCCCCGTGGGCAAAGGCGCGTCTCGAGGTGCGGGAACGTTACTTCGAGGGCGCCACGCGCGACTTCAATGACTGGCCGGTGCCGCAGACCGAGTATGTCCGGCTGCATCTGGATGCCGCCACGCGCAGTCTCAGCCGGACCCCTGCCAAAACCGTCGGCACCGCCAGCTATTCGGCGTGCGGCAGTGGTTCAGAAGATCACCGGGCCGTATTCGAGATCGCATTCGACCGGCCGATGTCGTTGGTCGGTCACATGAAGCTTCATCTTCTCGTGTCTACCGACGAAGCGGACGACATGGACATTTTCGTCGGAGCCTACAAATGCGATGTGGACGGCCGCCAGACGCCGATGGCGTTTTATTCATTCTTCGGCGACGGTCCGATCGCACTCGGCTGGTTGCGTGCGTCGCACCGCGAGCAGGACATGAAGCAATCCCAGGAGCATCAACCCGTGCTTCTGCATCAGCGTGAAATGAAGCTCACGCCCGGGATGAAATATCCGGTCGACATCGAGTTGTGGCCGTCGGGAACCGCCTTCGCGGCGGGTGAACGGCTGCGGCTCGTCGTGCAGGGAACCGACCTGCAAAAATATTCCAAGACCCGCGATGCAATCTACTTTCGGCATGAGGCTAGCGTGAATGCCGGGCAGCACCGCATTCATACGGGTGAGCCCGACAGCTCGTATCTCCTGGTGCCGGTGGTATAGCTGCGCGGCGCACCCATGGACATGAACGCGAGAATCGCCTACCGGTTCAGGCCCCCGCTCAGCACGCCGGAGTCGCGCGGCGGCGCCAAACCTGCGTATCGGCGCACGGTTGAACGCGGCATGATCATCGAACGCGACGTCTGGGTCGCGTTGCGCGACGGCGTGCGCATCCTGGTGGATATCTACCGTCCTCTAGATGAGCAGCCCGCAGCGCCGCTGATTGCATGGGGGCCGTACGGCAAACACGTGCCGAACGAACCCGAACGCTTCCCGAACGCCGGCCTGAATCCCCAGCACATGTCGCCGCTCACGCCGTTCGAGGGACCCGACCCGGTGTACTGGGTGCCGCGCGGCTACGCGGTGGTGACCGTGGACAAACGCGGCACCTGGTTTTCGGAAGGCAGCGCGACCTATCTGTCGCCCGAAGAGGCGCAGGATTTTTACGATGTGATCGAGTGGGCGGCCGTGCAACCGTGGAGCAACGGCAAGGTCGGGCTCACCGGCGTATCGTACCTGGCATCTTCGCAGTGGCGCGTCGCCGAGCTCAATCCCCCGCATCTCGCGGCCATCAATCCTTGGGAAGGCTGGGCCGACACGTATCGCGAGGTGGCGTATCACGGCGGTATTCCCGACACCTGGTTCTGGCCGTATCTCTGGCAACGCTGGGGCGCGAGTACCACGCAGATCGAGGACTGGCGCACCGAAATGCAGGAACATCCGTTCTTCGACGCGTTTTGGGCTTCCAAGGCGGCGGATTTCGCCAAGATCAGGACGCCGGCCTTCATCGTTGCGAGCTGGTCCGATCAGGGCTTGCACACGCGCGGTACCTTGGAGGGGTTCAAGCACATCGGATCCGCACAGAAATGGTTGGAAGTGCATGGTCGCAAGAAGTGGGCGTATTACTACGAGCCCGACAGCGTCGCTCGGCTGCAGACCTTTTTCGATCATTTTCTCAAGGGGAGGGAGACGGCGCTCGGCGAATGGCCGAAGGTTCGCCTGGAAATTCGTGAGCGTGCCTTCGTCGGATCGATGCGGGCAGAACGGGAATGGCCGCTCGCTCGGACGCAGTACACCCAATTGCACTTGGACGCCCGAACCGGGTCGTTGCAGACCGATGCCGTCGCGGCCGCAGGGCAGTGCCGATACGAGGCCGTCGCGGGGCTGCCGCACGCGGATCACGCGGCGTTCGATATTCGGTTCGATGCGCCCACGGAATTGACCGGTCACATGAAGCTGCGGCTGTTCATGTCCGCGGAAGGGGCCGACGATCTCGATGTCTTCGTCGCCGTTCAGAAGCTCGATTCGCACGCTGCGCTCGTCCCGTTTCCCTACTACGCGCAGTTCGAGGACGGTCCCGTGGCCTTGGGCTGGCTGCGCGCCTCGCATCGCGAATTGGACGCCGCGAAATCCACGGATTACCAGCCGGTTCTCATGCATCGCCGCTCGCAAAAGCTCGAACCGGGCGCCGTGGTGCAGCTCGACATTGAACTGTGGCCGTCGAGTACGCGTTTCGATGCGGGGCAAGGGCTGCGCTTGGTCGTGCAAGGCAGCGAGATCAACAAGTACCCCAAGGCGTCGGCGCACGTCTATTTTCGTCACGAGGATACGGTCAATCGCGGCGTGCATGTCATCCACACGGGTGCGCAGTACGATTCGTATCTACTGGTGCCGACGGTTTCGTGAACGTAACGGTGGCGGGTGAAGTGGATTACCCGAACCGCCGCGCCGCGTGGTACGCGGTCACCGTGTTGATGGTCTGCTATACCTTTTCCTTCGTCGATCGGTTGATCCTGGCGTTCCTGGTGACGCCCTTGAAGCACGACCTGCATCTCAGCGATACCCAGATCGGGCTTCTTCAAGGGTTTGCCTTCGCCATCTTCTACTCGGTATTGGGAATACCCTTCGGTCTGGCGGCCGACCGCGTCAATCGACGCAACTTGGTGGCCGCCGGCGTCATCGCCTGGAGCCTGATGACGAGTTGCGGCAGCGTGGCCAAGAGTTTCGGCACGCTCGCGCTCGCGCGCATGGGCGTGGGCATCGGCGAAGCCACCCTCTCGCCCGCGGCTTTTTCCATGATCGCGGATTATTTCCCACGAGAGCGACTCAGTTCGGCCATGAGCGTGTACTCGATGGGCGTGCAAATCGGCGCGGGGTTCGCGCTGATCTTGGGCGGCTTCGTCGTTCAAACCGTCAGTCATATGGCGCCCGTCACGTTGCCCTTGGTCGGAACCGTGGCGCCGTGGCGGCTGACGTTTCTCATCGTCGGGGCGCCCGGTGTGTTCATTGCGATGCTGCTCGCCAGCCTGCGCGAACCGGTTCGCCGCCTACTACCCGTCGCGGCAGGCGCCGCGCGGCCCAAGGCCGGCTTCTCGAATGCGATTGGTCAGTTGCGGGTTCGCTGGCGTTCGACGCTCGGCATTTCGGTCATCATGGCCTGCCAGGCGATGAGCAACTACGCCTTCGGCAGTTGGTGTCCCGCCTTCTTCGAGCGGCTGCATCACTGGCCCAAGAATCGAATCGGTCTGGTGTTGGGCTCCCTCACCATCGGGTGCGGCTGCATCGGCTTGACGTGCGGCGGGCGATTGTCCGATCACTGGCTTCGCACCGGAATGTTCGAGGCGCCGCTTCGCGTCGGCTTCTTGAGCCTGCTGGGCGTCGCATGCACGCTGGTGCCGGTCATGCTGGTACCCTCGGCGGCCCTGACCGTTGCCATGCTGGTTCCGGCGGTATTCTTTCTCGCGCTGCCCATCGGCTCATCGTTCGCATCCATCCAGATGATTTTTCCGAACGAGGTCCGCGGCACCGTATCGGCCATCATGCTGCTCATGCTCAACTTGTGCGGCCTGACGCTCGGCACGCTGTTGCCGGGATTGCTCGACGATCGCCTCTTTCACGATGAGCAGATGCTGGGTCAATCCATCGCCATCACTGCGGGTTGCGCCTCGCTGACCGGCCTTGCGGCGGCGTTGCTCACCTTCGGACCTTACCGGCGTGACTTCGCGGCCCAGCGAGTGTGATTCGACCATTCCGGTGGGCCCGAGACCGCCGGCCGGCGCCTGATGATTCCTCGAGGCGGAAACGGCCGTTAAATGAGTCTTGCCTAGACAGTGGATAATGCAGGGACCGACCGGTTGGGAGAGAGGGTGGACATTCATGTATTTCATCGTAAAGGCCGTGCTGCGCAGCTTGCTGCTGCCGCCGGCGAGCCCATTGATTCTCGCCATGATCGGCGCGCTGCTGATGTGGCGGCGGCGTCGATTCGGTGGGGCTCTAGTGGCCGGCGGCCTGGCGTCGCTCTGGCTGTTCTCGACGCCCATCGTGGCCGATGCGGTGTCGCGCCTCGCCGAACATTATCCGGCGCTGGATCTTTCCACACCCACGAATGCGCAGGCCATCGTGATTCTCGGGGGCGGCGGGGTACGCAACTTCGCGCCGGAATATCTCGGTCCCGAAGCCGACTTCGGACTGCTCGAGCGGCTGAGCTATGGCGCGTACGTCGCGCGGCAGACGGGACTGCCGATCCTGGTCTCGGGCGCTCCCGACGAAGCCATCGCCATGCATACCTCCCTGGCGCGCGACTTCGGCGTCGCCACGCGTTGGGTGGACAATCAGTCCCGCGATACCTACGAGAACGCGCGCTTCTCGGCGCGCATGCTGATGCCGGAGGGCATCACGCGCATCATTCTGGTCACCAGCAGCACCCATCTGTTTCGTGCGGCTCACGAGTATCAAAGCGCCGGGTTCGATGTCGTGCCGGCGCCGGTGGGCGTGTGGGCGCAGCGTGAAACCGGCGTGTTTCGTCTGGTTCCCGGACCGGGCGCGCTGATGCGATCCAATTTGGCCGTGTACGAATTGATCGGCGAGCCGGTCCGGCGGCTGCAGGCGGCACTTGGCCTTCGGGAGCGGTTCGATAAGAAAGCGGCGGGGGTAGCAGTCAACTAGCGGGGTGACGTGCCGTTCGCGGCACTGGACTCCTATGCCGGAAGGCAGTCAGCGATTAGCGAAAATGCCTGGGCAGATCGCAACGCCGGACCGGCGTCGTCGACGCCCGCGATTCTCGGTCGATCCAGTGCTGGGCGGACGTGCACATTGGCGGTCGGCGGCGCAGAGTGTTCCGCCACATCGACACTCTCCGCGCACCGGCTGAGCACGGCATCGAATACCTGATTCTGGGCCTGAAATATCACAGCGCGTCCGAACGCATCCGGCGGAACCGCCAGAGTCGCCAACAGATCCTCGAGCGTTGCTCGGAGAACGAGTCGGTGCTCCGGGCTCAGCATGGAGCGCCATCGCGCGGAGCGGCAATTATCCAGCAGCACGATCAGTTCCAATCGGAACATCTCGAGCCGCAGTTCGATGACGTCCGGCGGCTGATCGGTTGTTGCCGCAAGCTGATCGCTCAACACCTCGAGGTCCGCCCAGAGACGGCTGAACAACTGAATCGATGCGGCAGCGTACCCAGCGATTGTCTGTCTACCCGTTGATTCCACCATGCGGCTTCCCCCTGATCGACGCGGGGAATGATCGCTCCGGCGGATGACCGGAAGAATACAGCGACGTGTCCGATTCGCGACGTCATCAGGACATCGCGGCACAGCCCGCGTCGTGACCGCACGGTGCAGTTTGGCCGAACCTCGCGTATCGTTCACCCCCGGCGCCGCAAGCCGGCGCCAAAACTGGATCGTCACTGCAGTCAATAGGGGAGTTAATAGTGCTATCAGATATCGAGATCGCCCAGAAGGCGACCATGAAACCCATCGCCGACGTCGCCGCGCGCCTTGGCATTCCGGCCGACAGCATCGAGAATTACGGCCGCTACAAGGCCAAGATCTCGATGGACTACATCGACAGTTTGAAAAGCAGGCCGGATGGCAAGCTCATCCTGGTCACGGCCTTGAGCCCCACCCCCGCGGGTGAAGGCAAGACCACGACGACGGTCGGTCTGGGAGATGCGCTCAACAAGATCGGCAAAAAGGCGATCATCTGCCTGCGCGAGCCGAGCCTGGGTCCGGTGTTCGGCATGAAAGGCGGAGCGGCCGGCGGCGGGTATGCCCAGGTCGTGCCCATGGAAGACATCAATCTACACTTCACGGGCGATTTCAACGCGATTGCGCTCGCCAACAATCTGCTCGCGGCGCTCATCGACAACCATGTCTATCATGGCAATGAACTCGGTTTCGACGTTCGGCGCATCACTTGGAAGCGCGTGCTGGACATGAACGATCGCGCCCTGCGCAACATCACCGTCGGCCTCGGCGGTCCCGGCAATGGCTTCCCGCGCCAGGATGGCTTCGACATCGTGGTGGCCTCCGAGGTCATGGCGATTTTCTGCCTGGCGACCAACCTCGAAGACCTCAAATCCAGGCTCAGCAACATCGTGGTGGGCTACAAGCGCGACCTCACGCCCATCCGTGCGCGTGACCTGAAGGCACAGGGCGCCATGACGGTGCTGCTCAAGGAGGCGTTGAAACCGAATCTCGTGCAGACGCTCGAGAACAACCCGGCATTCATCCACGGTGGACCGTTCGCCAACATCGCTCACGGCTGTAATTCGGTCCTCGCCACCCAGACGGCGCTCAAGCTCGCCGATTACGTCGTGACGGAGGCGGGCTTCGGCGCCGACCTCGGGGCGGAGAAGTTCGTCGACATCAAGTGCCGGAAATCGGGGCTGCGTCCCTCGGCGGTGGTGATCGTCGCGACCATCCGCGCGCTCAAGTACCACGGCGGCTGCGACCTCAAGCAAATCAACCAGGAAAACCTCGATGCGCTGGAGACGGGCATCGCAAACCTGGAGCGGCACGTCAACAACGTGAAGCACCAGTACGGCTTGCCGTGCGTCGTGTCGGTGAATCATTTTACCGCCGATACCGGCGCGGAGCACGAGCTGCTCGCGAGGAAGATGAAGGCGCTCGAAGTGCCGCTGGTGGTCGCCCGCCACTGGGCCGAAGGCGGCGCCGGCGCGACCGACGTCGCCCGCAAAGTCGTCGAGCTGATCGACAAAGGCGAGTCCAACTTCCGCTTCGTCTACGACGAGAAGCAGACGCTGTGGGAGAAGATCAAAACCGTGGCCACGAAGATCTATGGCGCCGCCGACATTTCAGCCGACGCCTCGATCAAGAGCCAGCTCGACAAGCTGCAGGCGGACGGGTACGGACACTATCCGATCTGCATCGCCAAGACGCAGTACTCGTTCTCCACCGATCCGGCGAAGCGCGGCGCGCCCAGCGGCCATGTGGTCAATGTGCGCGAGGTGCGGCTCGCGGCCGGCGCCGAGTTCATCGTGGTGGTGTGCGGGGACATCATGACCATGCCGGGATTACCCAAAGTGCCTTCCTCCGAACGGATCGACGTCGACGCGGACGGCCGGGTGGTCGGCGTGTTCTGATCGGCCCGGAACGCGGCCTTGCGCGAGCTTAAGCCAACCCCAGCATGGTGATGCGTTTATTTTCATTTGCGATGCTGTTGCTGTGTTGCATGGGCGGCACGCGCGCAGCATTCGGGAGCACGCCGGCGGAAGCGCAGATCGGAGACGTGTTGCGCGACGCGACCCTGCAGGGACTGAACGGCCCTGCGAAAAGGCTGGCGGAATTCCGCGGCAGGCCGCTCATCATCAATGTCTGGGCGAGCTGGTGCGGGCCGTGCAAATCGGAGATGCAGTCGTTGGAGCGGTTGGCATGGTTGGAGCCCGCCGGCCGGTTTGCGGTGATCGGCATTTCGACGGATGACTATCCCGATGAGGCCTTGGGCCTCCTCAAGCAAACCAATGCGACCATCAGCCAATTTATCGATACCCAACTGCAAATGGAACACCTGCTCGGTGCATCGCGGCTGCCACTCACGGTATTGGTCGGCGCCGATGGCCGCGTGCTCGACAAAGTCTATGGTGCCCGGGAGTGGGACAGCCCCGACGCCCTGCGGCTGATCGGCAAGACATTCGGAATCAAATTCGGCGCGCCGCCTCGCTGAGGCGGTGGCGCCGCTGGCCGCGCGGCCGGGTTGGGTTGTTCAATGGCGTGCCGACCGCCCGGGTTGTATCAACCCCCGGTCGTCGCGGCACGAGCACCGGTCCTAGTGCATTTTTGTTGGACCATTCGAGCTACCCGTAATCTTTGGCCAGATGGAAGGCCATCCAGCCGAGCAGTGCCACCGCGAGCAGCAGCGCGCTCCACAGCAAGATACGCACCCACGGGAACGCCGCAGGCTTAGGCGTAAGCCGGTTGGCGCCGCCGACCACCTGCCGCGTACCGACGGTAGCGGCGGCAATCTCCACGTCCGCGGGTATTTGCGTAAGATCGGCCTCCGCGCCGGCCGCCGTCGCGTTGCCATACACCAGCAGGAACGGCGCCTGCCCGCGGGCGAGAAAGGTTACTTCGTTGGGTACCCACTCCACGTGCAAGCGCAGGGGGCGCTGCGGCAGACCACCGCCGCGGATGATTCGAGCGCGCCAGTAGCGGTCGCGATCGATGCCGATCTCGATGGGCGCATTGCGTTGTTCGCCCTCCTGGGTATTCAGGCGGTAAAAGCCTGCTTTGGTGATGGTGCGCCAGGGATCGCTCGGCATTCGACGCGATGACAATTCAATGGTGTTGACCGTGTTCGCTTCCGGCAGCGTCACGTTCAGGCGCGAAACCGGCGGATGTGCACCCAGGTCGAATAAATCGGCATCCGCTTCCGTGGGGTTCGTGGTGCCCTCGACTTCGAGGCTGGCGTGCACCGACTCGACGGGACTGTCGGCCGGTTCAGCCAACACCGACGTCAATTCGAATGACGGCGGTGGGCCCACCCAGGAGATGCGCCAGAACTTTGCTTTGGTGGGCGGCAGTCCGATTCGATTCTCGATCAACGCCTGGCCATTGGCGTGAAGATTGGCAGTGGGCGCGGCCGCGACGATGGTCTGCCATGTGCCTAGATCGTCGCTGACTTCAATCTTCACGCGGCCCGAATAATCGGAGGCCGTTTCCGGCCAATTGAGACGCAGCGCCGCCACAGCTGCCGTCAGTGCGCGGCCATCGAGAATATACTGGTTGACGGTGGCGTTGACGACGCCGCTCTGCGTCTGGAGATTGACCGCGGACCCCGGCGAGTCGATGGTCAGATGCACCCCGTCGATCACTACACGCGCACTGCCGTGAAGAGGGAAGAGCGGCAAAGCCGTCGCGGCCGCGTCAGTTCGCGGGGGCGCTGCGCGCCGCAGCAGTGAATACGGCACCGACTCGCCCTGCGCGTTGAACAGCCGCACGTCGCCGAGATCGTCTCGGACCGTGCCTTGGTAGACGGCGAGGGGAAGCGGGAATCTGTACACCGCTGCTTCCTTCGTGGTCACCACCGGCAGACCAAAGGCAAAATCCTGCGGCGACAAGTCCGCTGCGTCACCAAGGATCGGGACTATCATGAGCCCGATCAGCCACCCGAAGATGCTTTTCATTGGAACGCTTTGGCGGCCGGCGGCATGGGTGAACTCTATCACAGGGCTTTGCGCCGCAAGGTTCCGCGGCTTTCGCAACTCGATACTCAGGGCGCCGGCCGTTGACAGTGGTAATGTGCGGAAAACTCGCGCAATAGGTAGGACATGGCTACAACGACTCCGACGACCGTCACGAGAATGAGTGCACTGATGGCGTTGCTCTGCCTTCCGCTGGCCGTATGGAGTGCGCAACCCGACTATGCCGCGCGGATCGAACGCGTGCTCGCGGCGACGCCGTTGATCGACGGGCACAACGATCTGCCCTGGGAGATTCGGGCCCGCTTCAAGAGCGATCTGACGGCCATCGACCTGAAATCCGACACCGCACGGCTACCGTTCCCGGAGGATGGCGCGCCGTTGATGACGGACATCCCGCGCCTGCGCGCCGGCAAGGTGGGCGGACAGTTCTGGTCGGTGTGGGTGCCGGTGACCCTCAAGGGCTACGAAGCCGTGCAGACCACATTCGAACAGATCGATCTCGTGAAGCGCATGTGCACCCGCTACGCCGACGATTTCACGATGGCGTACAGCGCTGCAGACGTGCGTCGAATTCATCAATCGCATCGGGTGGCGTGTTTGATCGGCGTCGAAGGCGGCCATCAGATCAACGATTCGCTCGCCGTCCTGCGGCAAATGTACGCCGCGGGTGCGCGCTACATGACGCTCACGCACACCAGCAATACCGAGTGGGCCGATTCGGCCACCGATGCCCCCGCGCATCACGGCTTGACGCCCTTCGGCGAGGAAGTGGTGCGCGAGATGAACCGTCTCGGCATGTTGGTGGATTTGAGCCACGTGTCGCCCGACACCATGAGGGCGGCGCTCGCCGTCAGCATCGCACCGGTGATCTATTCGCACTCCTCGGCGCGCGCGCTCGTGGATCACCCGCGCAACGTGCCCGACGATATCCTGCGCGTGGTGGCGAAGAACGGCGGCATCGTCATGGCGAATTTCGCGCCGGGGTATGTCTCTGATGTTCGCCGGCGCTGGGCAGCGGACGACGCAGCGGAGCACGCGCGTTTGAACAGCCCGCCGTACGCGGGACTGTACATCGGTCAGCCGGAGCAGGCCAAGGCGGCGCTCGACGCATGGGAGAAGGAGCATCCGCGGCCGTCGGCCACGCTGGCGCAGGTTGCCGATCACATCGAGCACCTGCGATTGATCGCGGGCGTCGACCATGTCGGTCTCGGCTCCGATTTCGACGGCATCGAAGACGCACCGGTGGGACTCGAGGGCGTGAACCGGTACCCGGCACTCCTCGCCGAACTCATGCGCCGAGGATGGACCGATGCCGATATCGCCAAGCTCGCGGGCGGAAATGTGCTGCGCGTGATGGCCGACGTCGAGCGTGTGGCGACGACACTGCGCGACCGGCCTCCGTCGGGCGCGGTGTTCGCTAGCGAACCGCCATTCCCGCCGTCCCATTGAAGGTCGGGTCGTTGAGCGTCGTGCAAACGCCGAAGGTTCCATCGGCATTGGCCGGGCATGCCAAGACCGTGGTCGCAAAGGTGCTCACGTAAGCGGTGCTGCCGATGAAGGCGAGTCCGGCGGCGTTTGTGCCTACCGCCGTGGAGTCAAAATTCAAGCCGCGCGCCGTCAATCCATCTACGGGTGCCAAAGGCTTGATGCAAGTGGTGGCCCAATGGCATCAAGATAAGGTGCTCGGTGTGGGAGGTGAGCCATCGCTGCTGCTGATCGCTCCCAACATCAATGTAGGCGCTGCCATTCTGGCCGAGTATGTGGATGCGGAAGGCGGCAATGTGACTGGCGCGCTCGGCCACTATTTGGGAGCGGGCGGCGCCGATCGCTACGTAAAACGGGTGCGTCTGGAGATGGCGCACTTGGCGAGAGTGCTCAAGTCGACCTGAGCGTTCCGTTGAAGCGGACCGCCGCTAATACCGGCTGGCCGCGTTGAGATCCCCGATCGCTTCCTTATCCAGCTTCAGCTGCGCCCCTTTGATAAGATCGCTCAACTGCGCAACGCTGGTGGCGCTCGCGATGGGTGCCGTGACGCTCGGCCGCGCGATCAACCACGCCAGGGCAACTTGGGCCGGTGTCGCGTTGAATCGGGCGGAGACTTGGTCCAGCGCCGCCAAGATGCGCAAGCCGCGTTCGTTGAGGCGATCAGCCATCCGGCCGCCGCGCGGACTTTTCTTGAAATCCTCTTTTGACCGATATTTGCCGGTGAGGAAACCGCTGGCGAGCGAGTAGTAGGTGATGACGCCGATGTCCTTCTCCAGGCACACCGCCTCGGCGTCGCCTTCGAAATCCGCACGGTCGTACAGGTTATAGTTGGGCTGCAGGCTTTCGTAGCGCGGCCAGTGGCGGCTGTCGCAGATGCGGAGCGCTTCGCGCAGGCGTGCTCCGGAGTAATTGGACGCACCGATGGCGCGAACCTTGCCTTGTTCGATCAATCGGTAATGCGCCTCCAGCGTTTCCTCGAGCGGTACCGTGGCGTCATCGAGATGCGATTGATAGAGATCGATGTAGCCGGTTTGCAAGCGCTTCAGGGACGCTTCCACCGCCTGCATGATGTAGCCTCTCGACAAGCCCTTGTGAGCGGGCCCCATTTCCATCCCGACCTTGGTCGCGATGACGATCCGTTCGCGTCCGCCGCGAGCCTTCAGCCACTTGCCGATGATGGTTTCGGACTCGCCGCCCTGATTGCCGGGTACCCAGCGCGAGTAAACGTCCGCGGTATCGATGCCGTTGAATCCCGCCGCCACGAATGCGTCGAGCAGTTCGAATGACCGCGCCTCGTCCGCCGTCCACCCGAACACGTTGCCGCCGAAGATCAGCGGGGCGATTTCCAACCCGGATTTTCCGAGCTTGCGTTTTTCCATGGGGCACCTCGTGCGGTAATCGCCCCGATAGTACGGTATCGTCAGCTCACGATGAAACAAAATAAGAGGCATCGCGTTCTCGCCATCGACGTCGGCGGCAGCCACGTCAAAGTGCGCGTCTCCAACCGGCGGGACATGCGTCAATTCGTGTCGGGGCCCGATCTCACGCCGGCCCAGATGGTCGCCGGCGTTCACGAACTCACCGGCGATTGGAACTACACGGCGGTTTCGATCGGCTATCCGGGAATCGTCATCCACGGCAAGATCGTGACCGAACCCCACAACCTCGGGCGCGGTTGGGTGGGCTTTAATTTTCGCGAGGCGTTTGGGCGCCCCACCCGCGTCATCAACGATGCTGCGATGCAGGCCATCGGCAGCTACGAAGGCGGACGCATGCTGTTCCTGGGACTTGGAACCGGGTTGGGCTCGGCGATGATCGTTGATGGGATCGTCGAATCGATGGAACTGGCCCATATGATCTACAAGAAAGGCAGGACCTACGAAGACTATGTCGGCGATCGCGGCCGCCGTCGTCTGGGTCCGAAGAAATGGCGGCGCGCCGTCGCCGACATCGTCGAGAAATTGCGCACGGCCTTGGAGGCGGATTACGTGGTTCTCGGCGGCGGCAACGCGCGCAAGCTCAAGAAAATGCCGCAAGGCGCGCGTCTCGGCAACAACGACTTCGCGTTTGTCGGCGGATTCCGCATGTGGCGCGCGGGCGGAATATTTCCACGCGGCGCAGCGCGGCGCGGCGCAGAATTAACTCTGCCGGCCGTGAGCCGCGACTACCGGTCGACCCAATGATCGCAGCCCGCCAGATCCCGTATCGCATCGACGACCACGCCGGGGCTGTCGCGCTGGATGTAGTGACCGCTGTTTTCGACGAACACGTGGCGAGCGCCGGGAAACTCTTCGGCGATACTGTTCTGCAGCGCCACCGCCTGCGCTCGCTGGTCCGCTGTTTCCTTCGCCGCCACCCGCGTGCTGGAGAGCACGATGGTCGGGATCACCGCTGCCCGCGGGCTGCCCTCGACCTCGAGACCCGCTTCGGTGCTGTCGCTGAGCTCGCGCCGCATCACCAGCGGCATGTAGAGCGTGACCGCCGTGCGCGACTGATAGGGCGTGTCCGCCGTGTCGTCGATCTTGAGACCCTGCTGCCAGTGGGTGGAGTCGATGAGCACCAGCCCCGCCACATCGTCCGGAAAGTTGCGCGCGAAGTATTGCATGTACAGGCCGCCCAAGGAGTGCCCCACGAGCACGTACGGCGGATTCAGATTTCGGCGCTGCAATTCGCCGCGCAGCTCAGCGACGATGCTGGCGGCATCGCGCGCCGCAACCGCCGGGTCGCTGCCGATGTAGCCTGCGCGATTGTAAGAAAAGGTGCGAGCGCAGTTTGCCGCGATGCGTGGTTGAATCGTCTGCCAAATGTCCAACGTGTCGCCGAATCCCGATTCGAGCACGATGGTTCGGGGTCCCGCGCCTTCGATGCGTACCCGATGATGGGGTGCGTCGTCGCCTGCGCCATATGCCGCCGCGCAGACTCCCCATAAGCCGATGCTGATGGCTAGCTTGACCAACACGCTCATTCCGCCATGATTGGGTATGGTAGCGCAGCGCGCGCACCTGGCGCTCAATAATGCATCGGCTCTTCGCCGTGTCCGATCGTCAGGCGGTCGGCGGCACGGCACCGATGGTGGGAGGCTTGCCGCCGGCAGCGGCAGCGGCAGCAGTAGCAGTAGCCGCAGCAGTAGCAGCATCGGCGGCGTGGGTGTCGGCAGCGGCGTCGGCGCCCGGGCCGGCGGGGTTGCGGTGATAGGGCAGCCACGCGTAGATTTCCGGCGACGTCTGCGGATACGCCAAGAATTCCTCGCGCACGCCGGCCGTTTCACTCAGCCCGCGGCGGTACACGCGCCAGATCGTGAACAGCGTGAACGCGAGTGTCAGCGCGATGACGTAGACGAAGAACGCTCGTGGTGTCGTCAGCTGAATGGCAAACGTGCCGGTGGTGGGTCCGATGGATGCGCCCAGCGCCCATACGAACAGCAGCGTCGACGACAGCCCGACGTAGTCGGCGATGACCGCGCGGTCGTTCGCGTGCGCCACGCCCACTGCATACAGGCTTTCGCCGAGACCGCCGAAAATCGCAAACAGGACGGCGAGCAAGAGGAATGGCGTCTGCCCGTTCACCATGACCAGCCCCGCCGCCACCGCGAGTATGCCGCCGCCCAAGCCGATCAAGGCATACCGCCGGTCCACCTTGTCGGAGAAATACCCGATGGGCCATTGCAGGAACAATCCTCCCAAGGAGACGCAGGCCATCAGCATGACGATGTGCCGTTGGTCGAGGCCGATGCGCTCGCCGAAGAGCGGTCCCACCGTCGTGAACGCCGTCAGGATCAGGCCGTTCAGCAGACACGCGAGTACGCTCACGGGCGAGGTGCGCAGCGCCTTCAAGATCTCGAGTTTCACGCCGTGCGGCAGGACGGGCGCGCGGACGTCGATCGCCACCATGGGCACGAGCGCGAGAGTGGTGGCGATGCCCGCGATGAACAGCAGCTCCGGACCGCGCACGTTGAGGTTCTGGCCGAACAGTTGGCCGATGCCGAAGAACAGGCCGTACACGAGCACGTAAATGGTCAGGACGCGGCCGCGCTGCTCGTTCGGCACCAGCGCGTTCAGCCAGCTCTCGACGATGATGGCGAGCCCGGCCGCGTTCAGGCCGATCAAGAATCGCAGCGGCACGATGGCCGGAACGCCATCCGCGAAGTGCAGCCCGAGAATGGCGACGGCCTTCATGCCGGCGAAGGTGGCATAGGCGCGTTCGAGTCCGACCGGGGCGATGACTTTATAGGCGTACAGGCAACCCACCAAGAAGCCCAAGGCCTCGGCGGTCGCGAACAGACCGATCACACCGGGCGAATAGCCCATCGCCGAGAAGCGCAGCGGCAGCAGCGATCCCAGTACGCCGGCGCCGACCATGATGAGCGCCGTGCTGACGAGCGGCGGCACCACGCGCCACGGGATGGTGGCCACGCCGCTGCGCGCCACGGAAAGTTGCGTGGGAATCATGCGCTGATTATAGAAGGTTTGCGCCGGGCAAGCCCGACGACCTGCGCGATGCCAAACACTCGTTCAGCCGCGATTCAATTGCGCGCGTTCTCTTGATAGCAGAAATGCAACAGTTCCGGTCCGAAACGCTGCGCCACCTCGCCGGGCACGGCTGCTTCCGTCACTTCTTTATATGCGAAGCGGATCGGGTCCTTGTCGTCGGCGCCGGGCGGGCTCACCGTTGCGAGCAGGTAACCGTACACATGGGTCTTGGCAAGCTTCGCCCGCCACGCGTCCGGCGGCAGCGCGTAGCGCACCGCACCGGCCGTGCCGACAATCCAGCCCGGCAGCACGCCGCCGTGTTCATGCCAATAAGCGGTGTCGAACACATTCTCCATCACGAAATGCGAATGCGAGGCGAGCACATAGACGGGCTTGGTCTTGCGAACCTCGAGGAGCGCTGCATAGACCTGCAGCCCAGTCGCCTGCATATTGCGATCGTCGCTCATACTGTGGCCGCGTGCGAGACTTTCCGGCAGGGCCTCGTGCATTCCCACGACCAGCGCCCGAACCAAGCCATCGTGCACGGCGCTCTGCAAAACCCTCTTCAGCCAAGCGATTTGCGCTGCGTCGAATTGATCCGGTGTCGCGTTGTCCAGACTGATGAAATCGATGCCATCGCGGATCCAATGATAGTAGGAACGGAGCGTGTGATCGTGCGGATCGTCTATCAACCGTTGTTCGCGAAGCGGCGGCGCGTCCAGCCAGTTCGCGAACGTCGTGAGATACTCCTCGCGGGTCTTGGGCGGCACGGTTTCATGATTGCCGATGCCGAGGAAGAACGGCATGGCGCCGAAGGCCTCGATCTGGTTGCGTTCGAAATCGATCCACGCCGAGCTCAAATAGTCGCCCATGCTCGCCCTGGGATGCTGCGCACGATAGTCCTCGTCGATGTCGTTAATGACGCGAAGATCGCCGAGGTGCCAATAAAAGACCGCATGATCGGCGCGCGCGCCGGCTGCAATGGACGGCATCACCACATCGCCACAGTTGCGCGAATCGCCCGATACCGCGAAATTCCATGGGGCGTCAGCCAACGTCGGCGAAGCAATCAAGGCACCGCCGCCGATCAGGATCGCGGCCATGGCCAAACGCAGCCCGCGCGAGCTGCCCGTGACCAGCGGCACGCGGCCCGATAAATCCAGCAGCTCGCGAACTTTCATGAGATGGTTTCCCCCTACGGACGCCGGGCGACCTAGGCGCGATCCTACACGCAATTACGCGACTGGCGACCGAGTTGTCCTGAGGAAACACAACGTGAGCATCTTCGATTTGATGAAGCTGGTCGGTCTCGACCCCAGCTTTGCGAGCCGCAAGCAACTGGCGCAGGAACTCGGCTACACAGGGGATACCGCGGACTCCGCCTCCATGAACATCTGGCGGCGCAAAACCGTCATGGAAAAATTCGCGGCGAGCGGCGGCAGCGTGACGCCCGATCTGAAGGCGTAGCGACGCCCGGCGTGAGCGGCATTCCGGTCCGGGCGTTCGCCGAGGGCCGGGGTGGTGGGCAGCCGCGAGGCGCGAACAAAGCGATAACTGGACGAGGGAGAACGGTCAACCGATCGTCCGCGGCCCGCGGTGCCCTGGAGACACCTTACCGATTCTTGCGCACGACACCAACATCACTTGGTTATATTGTGATGTTCTTCCGACATGACGGTGCGGTGACATGGCAATGCGGCGACAACGCGACGGCCGCAGCGGCGGTTCATCGATCTACGCCGCACCCTCCGCGCTGTAGCGCGCCAGCAATCCGGATCGCACCGCGTGCCGGTACACGCGCGCGTAGCAATAGGCGGCTACCAGCAGTTCCGCGACGGCGATCGCCGCGCCTTGCGCCAATAACAGCGTCGGGAACGCATGCCCGCGCAACAGGCTGCGCATGCCTTCGAAAACATAGGCAGGCGGCAGCGCATGCGCCACCCACTGCATCCACTGTGGCAACACCGACAGCGGATAAAAGACCGCCGCGAAGGGCGACAGCAGCGCCGGCAGCGGCCACAACAGCCATTCGGACGCAGGTCCCAATCGGAGCACGATGGCGCTCGCCAAGATGCCGAGCGTAATGCCGAACACGAAGAGCACCATCAAGAACGCCGCCAACGGCGCGCCCAGCGAAAAGAATTGCAGATGGAATACGCCCGTGGCGAGCGCCAGCATGACGAGAAGACCGATAAAGCTGGTCATCATGCTGGTGATGACCAGGCCTGTGATGTATTCGGAGATCGAGAGCGGCGAGGCGAACAAATTGAGAAAATTACGTGACCAGACATCTTCGAGAAAGGCCGTGCTCACGCCCTGCATGATGCGCGTGCAGAAATCCCACAGCAGAACGCCGCCCAACAGGGTCGGCACGAAGTTGACGCCGCTGCCGCTGACCGAGTTGAGGTAGCGCGTGATGAATCCCCACAACACGATATCGATCGCCACCCAGGTCACCATAGGAAATACGCGAACGGGACTGCCGCGAAGCAGATACACCTGCCGCAATACGATGCCGGCGACGGGACGCAGTTTCATGGGGATTCGCGGCCGGTCGAGCCGCGCTCGAGGGCGCCGGTACGCGCGTGGCTATCAACCGGCGCGCGCTCGGCCAGGGGCTCGCGCGCCACGCGGATGAACAAATCCTCCAAGGTCGCCGAGCCATGCGCTTCGGGCAACGCCCGCGGGTCTCCCTCGAGCAGCGCCTTGCCGTGCGACAGAAACAACACCCGGTGGCAAACGGCTTCCACTTCGTACATGTTGTGCGAGGTCCACAGGATCCCGCAGCGTTCCTGCGTCGCCAGATTCTTGATCTTCTCGCGAATCAGTTGCGCCGCCGACGGATCGAGCGACGCGGTCGGTTCATCCAGCAGCAAGAGCTGAGGCTTGTTCAACAAGGCCTTCGCGAGTGCCGCCCGGGTCTGTTCGCCGGATGAAAGAAGTCCGCACTTGGTATTGCGCAAGTGCGCGAGATCGAACGCGTCGAGCATCTCATCGACGCGGCTGCGCAATGCGGCGATGTCGTACAGAAGCCCGAAAAACTTCAAATTCTCGGCAACCGTCAAATTGCCCGGCAACGCGGCATAGACGGCCGCGAAGTTCGTGCGCGCCAAAGCCTGCGCGCGGTGTTTGGCCAGGTTGATTTCAGCGATTTGCACGCTGCCGGCGGTCGGTTCCAAGACACCCAATATCATGTTGATGGTGGTCGTCTTGCCCGCGCCGTTCGGTCCCAAGAGCCCCAGGATCTCGCCCGGCATCACCGTGAAGGAGAGGTCGTCGACCGCGATCATCGCCCCGTAGGTCTTGCGCAGCTTCACCACGCGCAGCGCCGCTCCTGCTGTCGTCGAAATGTAATGTGGCGTCGAGTTCGGGAACGATGCGGTCATTGTTTGATTATGCAGCGCGGCGCAGTCCATTCCTACGGCTGCCGCATGTTAGATTAGCGCGACGTAAGGGTAAGGAGCAGCCATGACGAATATTCAATTGATCGGCGGCGAGAAGGGCGGCGTGGGCAAGTCTCTGGTCGCGCGCTTGGTTGCGCAGTACATGATCGACAACAACATTCCCTTCCTCGGATTCGACTCGGACCGGTCGCATGGTGCTTTGCTGCGATTTTATGCGGGCTATGCATCGCCGGTACTGATCGACAGCTACGAGAGCCTGGATGCCATCGTCGAAGCCGCCACGGAAAATCCCGAGCGCAGGGTTCTGGTCGACCTGGCGGCCCAGACGCAGGAGCGGTTGACGCAATGGATGGACGATTCGCAATTGCTGGAAGTCTCACCCGAACTCGGCTTGCACATCCGCTACTGGCACGTCATGGATGCCGGCAAGGATTCCGTGGATCTGCTCAAGCGGCTGCTGGATCGTCATGGCACCAAATTGAATTATGTGTTGGTCCTCAACGAAGTACGCGGCGATGACTTTAGAATTCTGGATAAGTCCGGCGAAAAGGAGCGCGCGCTCAGCCTGGGCGCCAGCGTCGTGCAGTTGAAGCGCCTGCACGAGATGTCGATGATCAAGATCGACGCGAGCAGCGCGAGCTTCTGGGCGGTGGCCAACAAAGGCGACGGCGATACCAGCGGTCTCGGCATCCTCGAGCGGCAGCGCGTCAAGGTCTGGTTGAGGAACGCATTCTCAGAGATCGCAAAACTGGGCGTATAGGTCCGATAATTTCGTTTCCGTTTCCGCTCGGCGCTCTCAGACTGCCTGTCACGCGAGCGAAGATTGTCGTCTTCGCCGCGCATCACAACAGTCAAGGAGCAGTCATGAACAGTTTCACAGTCACCGCCGTCGGAAATCTCGCCAAGAACCCTGAATTAGCGGTCAAAGGCGATACCACTTATACGCGCCTCTGTTTAGTGGGCAACGATTATGCAGGCAAGGACGAACTCGGGAATGCCCGGGAGATCGTCACGAGCCTGTGGTTCGTAGCGTTCGAGAGTCTCGGCGAGGCCATCGCCAAGAATGCGCGCAAGGGTGACCAACTCATCGTGCAAGCGCAAATCCGTTCCAATAACTGGACGGATAAAGAAGGCGAAAAGCAATACGACTATTCATTCGTGGTGCAAAACTTTCGCTTTGGCGCACCGGGCAAGGCGAAGCGGGAACAGCTAGCGGCGCGTCACGAGAGAGACGTAGGCGCTCTGGAAGCCGAAGTGTAGTTCCCGCTTTCCGATCCTCGCGGCCACGGAAAAGGAATTCCGCCATGCATCACCCCCGCACGCAGCGCTTTGTTGGGAAACCCATTGCCCTGACGTCATTGCTCATCGCGCTGGTAGTTTTCGTTCCTGATTTGGCGCTGGCTCAGGCATCGCCGTTCATGACCGGAGCGACCGCTCTACAGACCAACATTCTCGCGTGGTTGACACCCGTCGCGATCATTCTCGTGATGGTCTTGGGAGGTATGGCCATGGCCAACCGCGTGTCGT
The DNA here is from genome assembly GCA_052143815.1 of Steroidobacteraceae bacterium. Classification (GTDB taxonomy): domain Bacteria; phylum Pseudomonadota; class Gammaproteobacteria; order Steroidobacterales; family Steroidobacteraceae; genus Bog-1198. Next base: position 64,017 of record JBKQSA010000047.1, read on the forward strand.
GGGGGTGGTGCATCGGCGCAATTCTGGGCATCGCGATTGCATTCGGCGCGCCCCAGATTGTTACGTGGGTCCGCGGCATGTTCGGCGTTTAAGGAGCCGTTATGAGCGAAACCAACGATGGATTGACTGCCGATCCTCTCTTCGTGGGCGCCACACGCCCTCCCATGCGATGGGGCGTCACCTATTCTGCGCTCCTCTTCAATATGGTGTTCACGATGGAAGCCTTTCTGCTGACGAAGAATCTCCTCACGCTGCTCCTGAGCGCCCCCATTCACGGGGTTTGCATGCTGCTGTGCGCGCGGGATGCCCGATTCTTCGATCTCGTCTTGCTGTGTGCGCGCACTCGGTTGCCGGCGCTGGTCGGCAACTATCGACTCTGGAAATCAAGCAGTTACTCCCCCCTCACACTGGATCTCCCCGACCAGCGCGGGCGCCGATGTGGGCGGGCCGAAGTCCGCGTCTCGATGCCATGCCTGACGAGCCCCTCATGCGCGCCTTGAATCGCAGCAGCGCGCTGCGTCGCGAGATCATGGCGGCGGAGCGCGTGCCCTATGCGGCGCATGTGGCGCCGCACGTCGTGCGCACGACGCTGGGCGATTACCTTCAGACGTTTCGCTTGGGCGGCGGCGGTTTCGAGACCAACGACGACAGCGAGCTCAACAACTGGCACGAGCGGCTGAACGTGCTCTGGCGAAACATCGCCGGTCCCAACGTCGCTCTGTGGACCCATGTCGTCCGGCGTCGCGCGCCGGTCGGAAGTATCGGTGCCGCGTCACCGGCGCCGCGGCGCGGGCATTACTTTGCCGATCGATTGCTGATCCGCTACCAACAGCGCATCTGCGGCGAGACGTTGATGCAAAACGAAATCTACCTCAGCGTTCTGTATAGGCCGGCAGCCGGTCTGGCCACCGGCTTGGTCTCGCGCGTTCTGGCCAGAACCGAGCGCGACGGCACCCAACGGGAACTCGCCGAAGCACTCGATGCATGCGAGAAATTGTCGCAGACCCTGCGCGCATCGCTGCAGCGGTATGAGCCGGAACTGCTGGGTTGTTATGAATATTCCAAGGCGTGGTGCTCATCGTTGCTGGAGTATCTCGGATTGCTCATCAACGGCGAATGGCAGCGCATGCCGTTGCGGCGTGCGCCCTTGAGCCAGCTGCTTGCGAGCACCCGCCTACTTTTCGGATCGGAAACCATCGAGTATCGATCGCCCACGGAGACTCGGGTAGGCGCGATGCTCGGCATCAAGGAATATCCGACGCCGACCTCGGTGGGGATGTACGACCGACTACTATCGGCACCGTTCGCCTTCGTGCTGACCCAGTCCTTCGCGTTCTTGACCAAGGCAACCAGCCAAGCGCTGCTGCAACGCCAATTCAACCGTATGGCCAACGCCGGAGACTTCGCGGTGTCGCAAGCGGCCGAGCTCAAGGACGCGCTCGACGCGCTGACCAGCAATGATTTCGTCATGGGCGACCACCACTTTGCTCTGCAAGTGTTGGCCGATATCGGTGAAGGTGGCGATACAACCCGAGCCGGCAGATTAAAGGCGCTCAACGACGGCGTCGCCTTGGCGCGTAGTCTGCTCGCCGATACGGGAATGCTTGTCGCACGGGAGGACCTGGCGCTGGAGGCGGCGTTCTGGGCGCAGCTACCCGGAAACTTCCCAGTCCGGCCCCGCAAGTCGCCGATCACATCGCGGAATCTCGCGGCCATGGCACCCTTCCATAACTACCCGATGGGTCGAGCCGCCGGCAACCACTGGGGCGATGCGTTGACCGTGTTGATCACCAGCGCCCGGTCCCCCTATTATTTTTCGCTGCACGCCAGTGATCCCGGTGACCCTGACGGCGGCAGCCGCAAAGACACCGGTCACACACTCATTTGCGGACCGACGGGGTCCGGAAAAACGGTGCTCATCGGGTTTTTAATCTCGATGCTGGCGCGGCAGGACGTCACTCAAATCGTCTTCGACAAAGATCGTGGACTCGAGATATTGGTGCGTGCCTTGGGGGGCGAGTATCTGCCTCTCCGGAACGGCACACCGACCGGGTTCAATCCGCTGCAGCTTCCGGTGACGCCGGCCAACGTCGAGTTTCTCAAGACCTGGCTGCACGAACTATGTGCGATGCAAGGCGGGAACGCGATGACTGCCGGGTCGGTTCGAGACCTCGCGGATCTCGATCAGGCCTTGCGCGGCACCTTGGCGCTCGATGCATCCGCACGCCGACTATCGCGGCTCGTGGAATTTCTCGATCCAACGGACCCAGAGGGCCTGCACGCGCGATTGTCCCGATGGTGTGAATCCGGCCGCGGCGAATATGCCTGGGTGTTCGACAATCCCGTGGACACGCTCGCCTCACGTCTGCCAGGCCGGTCGGTCATCGGGTTCGATGTCACCGAGTTTCTCGATCACGCGCTGACGCGTGCGCCCATTACGTTGTATCTGTTTCATCTGGTGCGGCAGCTCCTCGATGGGCGGAAGCTGGTGTGCTGGATGGACGAGTTCTGGAGGTTGCTTGCCGACCCGGCATTCGAGGCGTTTGCGAAGGATGGACCGAAAACCTGGCGTAAGTTGAATGGCGTTATGTGCCTGGCAACCCAGAGCGCCAGCGACGTACTCCAAAGTCCAATCAGCCGAACGCTCGTCGAGCAAACCCCGACCAAGATTTTTTTCCCCAACGCCGATGCCAGTTTCCAGGAGTACACCGAGGGTTTTGGTCTCACGAGCCAGGAATTCCGGCTGCTCAAGGATCAACTCGAGCCAGGTTCGCGCTTGTTTCTGGTGAAACAGGCGCATCACAGCGTCGTCTGCCAGTTGGACCTGAAGGATTTCGAGGGCGAATTGAAGGTGATCTCGGGCAGAGTCGCCGAGGTGACCCGAATGAACGAAATCCTCTCAACGCAGGGTGCCGAGCCAGCAGCATGGTTACCCATTTTCATGTCCCCGCAATGAAGGAGAAGTTCATGGTCACACGCATTGTCCGTTCCTTATTCGTTGTCGCATGCGCCACGGTGGCCGCGCTTCCGGCCCACGCGCAGCTGGCGGTAATCGACATTCCCGCCATCATGCAACTTATTCAAGAAGTTCAAACCATGGAGCAACAAGTGCAGACCGCCGAGCAGCAGCTCGTGCAGGCCAAACAGGCGCTCGCGACCATGACGGGGGGGCGTGGAATGCAGCTCCTGCAGAGCGGGATCTTGCGCAATTATCTGCCGTCGAGCTGGTCGCAACTCGCGAGCGCCATGCAAGGCGGAGCCGCCGGCTTTCCGGGCCTGACCGCGGACGTCCGAACCGCCATCCTCGCGAACGCCATATTGACCCCGCAGCAATTGGCGATCCTATCGGCAGCCGACCAGAAACAGATCCTCGCCGGCCGGCAGTCGAGCGCCTTGCAGCAGGCCTTGTCGCAGGAGGCGCTCAGCAACGCGAGCGGCCGGTTTGCATCCATTCAAAGCCTCATCGACGCGATTCCGGCGGCCGTGGATCAAAAAGGCATCCTCGATCTGCAAGCGCGGATCAACGCCGAACTCGGCATGCTCCAGAACGAGCAGACGAAATTGCAAATCCTGCATCAAGCAATGCAAGCACTGGAGTCGGTCGACCGACAACAACAGCGCGAGCAAATCATCGCCGGTCACGGCAGTTTCGCGAGCCGATTTCAGCCCACACCTGCAGCGCCATGATCACGACAGGCTCCTAGGACGCGACATGGGCTTTTTTGCGACATTCTGGGCATGGCTCAACGGGCAACTGGCGACCTATATCGGCGACAACACGGCGCGCCTGGCCGGCGTGCTGGAGCCCGCCGTGGTAACCCTGGCCACCGTGTATGTGATGGTCTGGGGCTACCTTCACCTGACCGGAAAGATTGATGAGCCGCTGGTGACGGGCCTGAAGCGCATCATCCTGCTGGCCCTAGTCCTCGGCGTGGGTCTGCGCCTTTGGCTGTACAACACTCTCATCGTCGACACGTTCTACGACGCGCCGGCACAACTGGCGGCGGCGGTGATCGGCGGCGCGGATCCGATCGGGACCATCGACGCGATTTGGGAGCGCGGAGGTACCGTCGCCGGTAATCTTTGGCTGAAGGGCGGCCTCGGCGACTTAGGTTACTACTTGGCGGGCGCGGTGGTCTGGTCGCTGATCGGACTGCTGTGTGTGTATGCGATGTTCCTCATCGCGTTGTCGAGTATTGCCCTGGCGGTGTTGCTGGCGCTGGGGCCGCTGTTCATCGCGGCCCTGTTCTTCGATGCAACGCGGCGCTTTTTTTCTGCCTGGATCGCGCAACTCGCCAACTACGGGTTGGTCACGATATTGACCGTGATGATTGCTGCGCTTCTGCTGCAGGTGGTGCAATCGTACGCCGCCCAGACCGCGGCACGGGGCGCCGCGATTCTCACGGTCGACGCGCTGAACATGGTGCTGATCGCGGTGCTCGTGTTTCTGGTCCTGCGGCAAGTGATGCCGATTGCCTCGGGGCTCGCGGGCGGGCTTGCACTCTCCACGTTCGGACTCATCAGCCGGAGCGCCGCTTCGGGGTTGCGCTTAGGAAGCGCTGCCGCCGTTCCCGCGGCGGCTCATGCCGCGCCCGTGGTGTCGCGAACATTGGGGAGAGCGATGAATGGCGCGGGCCAGTCGGTGCGGACTGCCGCAGCGCAGACCGGACGTTATGTCTACGGGAAGGCGAGCGCGAGCATCGAGGCGCTCAGCCAAGGATGGCGAAAGCACCGCCGTTAGCTCGAGTGATTACACCAAGGAGGGTGACCCATGCGACTGCTGTATTGTCTTCTGCTCGTACTGTCGGCTTGTACATCGCACGCCGTGCGCTGCGATGGACGCTTGCAACCGATCAATCCCGCCGCTGCCGTTGCCGCCAACGCCGCGGCGAGGACAGCCGCACCCGTGACTCGCGGCCCCGCCTCGCCGAGGAGCGCACCGTGACGTCGTCGCTGGTCCTCAGTGACTATTGCCGCGAGGCCGAGTCCTGGGATGCGGACCGCTCGGCGCGGTTTCGGCGTAGTGCGACGCTGGCTTGGTGGGTGGCGGCCGCTGGTTGGGTGAGTGCCGTCGCAAGCGCCGCAGCGCTTGCGGCGATGTTGCCGTTGAAGCAGGTCGAGCCCTTCGTCGTGCGGGTGGACAACAGCACGGGCGTCGTCGATGTGGTCCCGGTCTACACGGGCGGTACCTCGGCGGACGAAGCGGTCACACGCTATTTCCTTGCTCATTACCTGACCGTCTGTGAGCGTTTCAATTTCGCGACGGCAGAGAGCGATTACGAGGAATGCGGCGCGTTTCACTCTGCCCAGCGCAATCAGGCTTGGTATGCGCAGTGGACGGCAACCAATCCGGCATCTCCCCTCAATGTCTACAAAGACGGCAGCTCGGTGCGGGTGCAGGTCAAGTCGGTGAGCTTCTTTACGCGGGCGAGCGGCCTTAAGGATCTGGCGCAGGTACGGTACTTGAAGGCGGTGCGACAAGGCGGCGGTGCGGATGAGAAATTCACGCATTGGGTGGCCACGATTCAGTACGCCTACGTAGAACCGGCGAAGGATCCGAAGACGCGTCGTTGGAATCCTCTGGGATTCAAGATCGTCGATTTCAAGTCCGAGGCGGAAGTCATGGTCGAAACATCGACGGACAAGGAGTCCCGCCATGAGCAATGAGTCACCGGCGATCGCGAGTCCGCGTGCGTTCGTCGTCGTACTGCTGCTGGAGTTCCTCCTCTCATCGCAGGTCTCGCATGCCGAGATTGTGCCGCCCCGGGGTATGGTGGATAGCCGCATTCGGGCAATACCTTACGATGGCGAGCAGGTCTATCGCCTGCGCGGCTTCATCGGCTATCAGATCGATCTGGAGTTCGAGGCGGGAGAAACCTTCGTCGGGCTCGGTGCGGGGGACATCGAAGGCCTGTCGTACTTTGGTCAGGACAATCACCTGTTCTTGAAGCCCAAGGCGGCGAAGGTGGCGACCAATCTCACCGTACTGACGAACCGACGGCACTACCAATTCGACTACACCGCCGTGTCGGAGCATCCCACCGCCGGCGACCCGTACGTAATATTTGCGCTGCGCTTCACTTACCCGGCAACGCCGTCGAAGGCGGCGCAGGCTGCCGCGGCCAAGCAGATTGATGCCGACCTCGGCCTCGCATCGGCGCAGCGGCGCGAGAATGTTGACTACTGGTACTGCGGGGGCCCTGCTCTTCGACCGGTTCTCGCATCGGACGATGGGGTTCATACCCGATTGCGTTTCGCCGCGAATGCCGATCTGCCGGCAATTTTCGTGCGCGGCGATGACAACAGCGAATCGCTACTCAATTACAGCATGGACAACGGCGACGTGATCATCCACCGCGTTGCGCGTCAGTTCATTCTTCGACGCGGCAAGCTGGTGGGATGCATCGTCAACAAGGGATTTGTCGGCGGTGGAATGCGGCTGGATTCGGGCACCGTTACCCCGGATGTCGAGCGTCGAGTGCAAGGAGGCGAACGATGAGCGACGAGGACCAAGTGCCCCGCATCCATGGGGAGCGCGACAACAACCTAAGAGTGGGCCTGCTGTCGGCCCAATCCCGCGTGAGCAACGTGCTCGCCATCGGGCTCATGAGCGTTCTCGGTTTGGGCACGCTCACGTGGTACTACGCGAACGCGATGATGCGACAAGAGCGCGCCAAGGAGAATGCGGCGGCCGCGTCCGCGAAGCGCGCTCAGGGGGATGTGCCGCTACCGAGTCTGGGCCGCATCGGTCCCCAGTTACCGCCTGGGCTATTCGAGCCGGTGCCGCCACGAGACCCGCTCGAAGATCGGCCGCCGCTCAGCGCGCGGACGCTTGTCGAAATTCCCTTGGCACCGAACTCATCCAGTGCGGCAACTGCTGCGCCGCCAGCAAAAACGCCGGAACAGTTGGCCCTGGAACGTGAGCTTTCCGGCGCTGTTTTTTCATCGCACGGCACGGGGCCGGTCCCCGGGACCGCAAATACGGGCGATCAGTCAGCTGCGAACGGGGGCTCCCTCAATGGCGCGTCCGATCTGTCGACTTTATTGCGCCCTAGCGTCATGACGGCGGTTCGGGCGCAAATGTTGCCGGCGCAGCGCCTGTTGCTGCCGAAGGGAGCGTTCCTCGACTGCACGCTGGAAACGGCGATCGACTCGACACTACCGGGAATGACCACGTGCGTTACGGCCACCGATACCTTCGGTGTCGACGGCAAGGTGGTATTGCTGGAACGCGGTACCAAGTTGATCGGTGAAACCCGGGGACAGGTGCAACAGGGTGCGGCGCGAATCTTCGTTCTATGGACCGAGGCGCGCACGCCTGCGGGAGTCGTCGTTCCCCTCGACTCGCCGGGAGCGGATGAACTCGGACGCTCCGGATTGCCTGGCGAGGTCAATCGTCACTTCTGGCAGCGCTTCGGTGCAGCGATGCTGGTGTCCGTCATCGACGGCGCCGTCCAAGCAGCATCTCAGTCCTCGCGCGGCGGCAGCGGCGCCGTCGTCGTGAACCCGTCGGCTTCGCAGGACGTGCTGACGGAAATACTCAAGAACACGATCAGCATTCCACCCACGGTCGTCAAACAGAATGGGGATCGAATACAAGTGCTAGTCGCCCGGGATGTGGATTTCAGGTCGGTGTATGAGCTGCGATCTGCGGCCGGCCGCTAGCCCGGCGCCAGACTCGTCCGCGCTGGCGCTGACGCTGCGCGCGCTTCGGCCGTTGCTGTCGAGTCCCGAGGTCATGGAGCTGTGTATCAATCGCCCGCAGGAAGCGTTCGTCGAGACCTCTGCCGGGTGGCGGCGCGAGTCGCTGCCCTACGCCGATTTCGACTGGTGCAAGCGGTTGGCCAAGCTCGTCGCCAATTCCACGCAGCAGCGCATCGACGCGACCTCGCCCTTGCTGTCCGCGTCGTTGCCCACCGGCGAACGGGTCCAGATCGTGATGCCGCCGGCGACGACGGCCGGCTGTGTCGCCGTCTGCATACGACGGCCGGCGGATGAAGTGTGGAGCATCGAGGATCTGGCGGCGCGCGGGATTTTCCGCAGGACGCGCCGCGCGGATCACATGCTCGATGACACGGACCGGGAGCTGCAGCGCCTACTGTCAATCGGCAACCATGAGTCGTTCATGCGACTCGCCGTGCGGAGCCGGAAAAACATCCTGGTGTCGGGTCCCACTGGGTCTGGAAAGACGACCTGGACCAAGGCATTGATCCGGGAAATACCGAGCAATGAGCGGCTAGTCACCATCGAGGACGCGAAGGAGCTGGTGCTCGACCAGCATCCTAATCACGTGCGTCTGTTTTATTCCAAGGACGATCAGGGTGTTGCGCGCGTCACCCCCAAGCAGCTTCTCGAGTCGTGCTTGCGCATGAGGCCGGACCGGATTCTTCTTGCCGAGCTCCGTGCCGAGGAGGCGTTCGATTACCTGCGCAATGTCAATTCGGGCCATCCGGGGTCGATCACCAGCGTACACGCGGCCAGCGCGGAGTTGGCGTTCGAACAGTTGGTGCTGCTGGTAAAGCAGAACCACGGCGGCCGGGATCTCGCACGGACCGACATCAAGAATTTGTTGTACTTGGCTCTCGACGTCGTCATCCAGTTCGGCGTCGAGAGGCACGAGCGATTCATCAAAGAGATCTGGTATGACCCCGCTCGCAAGCAGGCGGCCTTTGCCGCGAACGGAGCGCGCTGACGTGGATCTGTCGTTTACGCACGGTTGGTCGGGTCTTGTGTTTGCTTACGCCTCCGTGCAGGGGCCCATGCTGGCGGGTCTGATTCGCGGCCGCGCGCAGGCGCACAAGTTCCTGACATCGCCCCTGGTTGCCGTGCCTTTGACCGCGATGGCGGGAGTCGGCATGACGGCGGCGGCGCCGCTGCTCACCGGATTGGGAGCGGCTCCCCATGGGCTGATCCAATTCACCTTGAGTACCGCCGCGTGCGCGGCCCTCGGTTATGCAGGAGGACGCGCGGCGGCGGAGGGAGAGTCGGGCTCCAAGATCCATCAGCGCGGGGCCGTCGTGTCGGACGTTCCGGGGCCTACCAACGCTGCGAAAAGTTCACACTTCCGCGGGAGACAGATCACGTTGGCCGGCGCCACGATTCCGATCGCCGATGAGACCAAGCACTTCAAATTGATCGGCACGACCGGTACCGGCAAGAGCACCGCCATTCAGGAAATATTGCGCACCGCGCTCGAACGCGGCGACCGTGCCGTCATCGCCGATCCCGACGGTGGGTACCTCAAGCGTTTCTACGATGCCGGACGCGGCGACGTCGTGCTGAACCCCTTCGATGAGCGTTCGGTGAAGTGGGATTTGTTCGCGGAAATCGAGAACGCTTATGACGTTGAGCAATTATCGCGTTCGCTGATCCCCGATCATGACGGCGGCGACCGCAGTTGGCGCAGCTACGCGCGTACATTCTTCAGCGCAGTGACTCGTCAGGCTCATGAGAGCGGGATCAAGGACCTCGGCGAGTTGTACCGCTTGCTGGTAGTCGCGGATACCGGCGAACTGCGCACGCTGGTCAAGGGCACGCCTGCACAGCCCTTTCTCGACGAACACAACAGCCGCATGTTCGACTCGATCCGCTCGGTCACGAGTTCCGCGGTGGGGGCCATCGACTACATCGCGCAGCAGAAGGCGCCGCAGTTCTCCATTCGCGAATGGGTAAAGGGCGAATCTTCGGGCGTTTTATTCATGCCGTACAAGGCGGGCCAAATCGCGGCCTTGCGCTCGACGATCTCGGGCTGGATGCGTTTGGCCATCTTCGAGGCCATGAATCACGAGGAGCAGCCGGACGACCGGGACTCGGAGCGCTCTCGCCGTCTCTGGTTCGTGGTCGATGAACTGGATGCCCTCGGCCAAATCGACGGGCTGAAGGACGCATTGGCGCGGCTGCGAAAATTCGGCGGGCGCTGCGTACTGGGATTCCAGTCGATCGCGCAGGTGTCCAGCACGTATGGGCAAGGCGATGCCCACACCATTGTCGAGAATTGCGGCAATACGCTCATCTTGCGCTGCTCCGCCAGTGAAGGCGGCGGTACGGCGCGATTCGCGTCACAGCTCATCGGGGAGCGCGAGGTGCTGCGCTCCACCGTATCGAAGAGCCGGCGGTACTCGGAATTCCTGGGCTCCGTATCACGAAGCGAACACTTCAATGTCGAGCCTGCCGTTCTGCCGTCGCAAATCGAACAACTGCCGGATCTGGCGGGCTACTTGAAGCATGCCTCGGATCCGACATGGCATCGAGTGCGGCTGGCTGCCGTGCGTCAGTGGAACGAGCGCAAAACCGAACGCGCATCAACCGCCGACGCTGGCAGCCGCGGTTGCGATACGCCGCGGGTCCCTGTTGAGCGAGAGAGGAGCACCCATGAGTGAGCGCGCGCAGGTCGTGGATGATGACACGATGAAATTTGGGCTGTTGATGGAGAGCGCCCAGGCGCATCAAAGGCTGGCGGAATCGCATCTCGAGAAGCTCAGGGCGCACACCCAGGATCTGGACGGTCTGGTTCGCGAGGAAATCCGACGCACGCTCGTCGATGAACTCAAGACCCTGACCGCGGAAAGCGACCGCGCCGCGCTAGCCCTTTGCAAAATGAAGCGCGCCGCGAACATGCGGGGCGCTATGTGGACCGTAGGAATCGCCATCTTGTGCACGGCGATACCCACCGTGATCGCGCGCTACGCGCTTCCTTCGCAGTCGGACATCGCTGCAATGCGTAGTCAGCGCGACTCGCTGGCCCAGAACATTGCGCGTCTGGAGCAGCGAGGCGGGAAGGTCGACTGGCGTAGCTGTGGCGATCCAGCCCGGCTCTGCGTGCATGTCGACCGCAAAGCACCGGCTTATGGTGAAAAGTCGGATTACTTCATTGTGAAGGGATACTGACGATGGAATGGACTGCCGTACTCCGGGGCATGCACACCAGCCAAGCGCTGCTGGCGATAGCGTTGCTGACAATCACGATTGCGACCTGTTTCAGGGTGTTTCGCCCGCGATCGCCGGAAGCCCACAAGCGCGGCGTCGTCCTCATCGAAGCGCGGCAGCGGCGGCAACGAAGCGCATGGTCGAGGAGTTCGAACGCCGCCTCCCTTAAGCTGGCCGGCTGTGTGGTGCACTTCATCGACGAAACCAAGCACTTCAAGATGATCGGCACCACGGGTACCGGCAAATCTACCGCGATTCGCGAGTTGCTCGGGGGCGCATTGGCGCGCGGCGACCGGGCCGTGTTTGCCGATCCGGACGGCGGCTACCGCGACCGATTTTTCAGGCGCTACCGTGGGGATATCATTCTAAATCCGTTCGATCGGCAATCGGTGAAGTGGGATCCGTTCGCTGAAATCCATGACGCGTACGATGTCGAGCAACTGTCGGCCGGTTTGATTCCCTCGACCGATGATGCGTCGTCGAACGAGTGGCGAGCGTATGCACGAACGTTTCTGACCTCGGTGTTACGGCGCTGCCGGATCGAGCAGCGGCATAGCGCCGACGAGTTGTGGCGGCTTCTCGCCGTCGCGTCCGCCGACGAACTGCGCGCCGTGGTGGCGGACACACCGGCTCAGCCCTTTCTGGACCCGGAAAACGCCCGCATGTTCGGTTCCATTCGATCGGTGGCGGTGTCGGCGCTTGCGGCGCTGGAATACATTCAAGCGCAGCGCGCGACGCCGTTTTCCATACGGGAGTGGGTGAGGGCGCGCCGTGTGCCAGGGGCTCTGTTCATCACCTACAAAGCTGCGCAGATCGCCGCGCTGCGTTCCATGATCGCAACCTGGATGCGGCTCGCCATTTTCGAGGCAATGAACGGTAAGGAGGACCATGACCAGCGCCTTTGGTTCGTGGTCGATGAGTTGGATGCGTTGGGGGCGATTGCAGGGCTGAAGGATGCGCTGGCACGGCTCCGTAAATTCGGCGGGCGATGCGTGCTTGGATTTCAATCAATTGCGCAAGTTTCTGGCACCTACGGCGCCGCCGAGGCGCAGACCATCGTCGAAAACTGCGGCAATACGCTCATCCTTCGCTGTTCCGGCAGCGAAAGCGGAGGCACATCCCAGTTCGCGTCGCGGTTGATCGGCGAGCGGGAAATCATCAGACGCCAAACATCGCGCGGCAGCGATCGCGAAGGCGCTTTCCCCTCGCGTGATGTGCGCAGATCGAAAAACGTCAGCGAGCAACATGTGACGGAACTGGCCGTGATGGCCTCGCAGATTGAACAGCTTCCCGATCTCTGTGGTTATCTCAAATCGGCTTCATCGCCGGCGTGGCGAAAGGTTTTCTTGGATGCCAAGCCCCCACTTGCGTAACGACATCAATATCCGTTCACCGCGTTTTCTTTTGGCGCAAACCGTAGGAACGTGTTGGCATTGCCGCGCGACGATACCCTTGTTCGCGTTGGCCGTGCCGCCCGGTCATATGGCGCTGGAACCGGATGACGAGGCGCAGGACGAGGAAACGGCGGTCGACACGTGGCGCATCGCCGCCGGCAGCGCGTTTCTATTTTATGTCGAATATCTTCCCGCGGCCGTTCAGAACCGGCTGAAGCAGTTCACACAGTCCTACCGCTTGGGCGATTGCGCGGTGGCTGCCGGCTCCCAATGGGCCAATCATTGCGAGCACTGCGGCTCCTTGCTGGATGATCATGAATTGTTCTGCGAGCCCGACGGCGCATTTCTTCCCACCGATGCGTCAAGGGCCCGCATCATCCATTTCGTGCGCATGGACGAAGCATTCGAGGCTGTCGCGGCGGGGTACGCGTACGAACCCGATTTTTTCGGCTCCTAGGGCTCGAGCGGGCATGGCTGTTTATTTTCTCAATCTCAAGACATTCGGTCGCTCCGGCGGGAGCAGCGCGGTGAGCGCCGCTGCCTATCGCGCCGGCGAGCGAATCCGCGATGAGCGCACGGGCAGGACTTACGATCACACCGAGCGTCGGGATGTGATGCATAAGGAAATCCTGGTGCCGAGCGACTTGGCCGAGGCAGACATGGGTTGGGCAAAGGACCGCTCCCATCTGTGGAACTTCGCAGAGAGTGCTGAAGTTCGCAAGAATGCACGAGTGGCGCGCGAGTATCTCGTGGCCTTGCCGGTTGAACTGGATCCCGACCAGCGTCTCAATCTGGTACGCACGTTTTCCCAGGAACTCACCGATCGATACCGATTCGCTCTCGATCTCGCGGTGCACGCACCGCGTGATTTTCCGGGCAGCGATCCACGGAATTTCCACGCGCACTTGCTCGCGACGACCCGCGAAGTCAAGTTCGAGGGTTTCGCCGCCAAGACCACCTTGGAACTCAACGATTCGAAGCGTCGTGAGCTTGGTTTGCCGCCCGGCATCGATGAACTTCTCTTCGTGCGCGAACGGTGGGCCACGGTCACCAATGAGGCGCTGCGCGATGCGCACATCGAGGCACGAGTCGATCATCGCAGCCTTGCCGCCCAGGGCATTGATCGAGAGCCCTATCCCTACATCCCCCGAGCCGCCTACGAAATGGAGCGGCACGGCTATCGCAGCGCCCTCGCCGAGCGCATGCGGATGGAGTACCAAGCTCGGGTACAGGCACGTTCGGAACGGGAGTCCGCGCGCGAAGTGCCCGCGGCCCGCGAACGCACCGCCGCCCCTTCCATGGCACACGCCAACAGGCCGCCAACTCTCGAGGAAATTCGGCGCCGGGCAAGGGAAGACTGGTTACGGCTGCGACACGAATCGGCGAATCAGGCCGCAGCGGAGTCGGCGGTTGTACACGGACCCGACAATGATGACCATCTCTCGCGCTAGCGGCGGTCCAAATTCACCGCCTGCACCGTGATCCGCCAAGTCACCTTCGCGTCCTGCTACGTGTACTCGCCCGGCGGCGCCGGCGCTGTATCGGAGCGTTCACGACAACTTCGATCCTTCCTCAAGGCCGGCGATGCTCATTTCATGTTCAAGTATGCAGTCCGCGTTCGCCAGCAGGTTGCCGACAATTCGCCGCTTGCCGGGTTCCTTTGTCCGAGCCATGTGCTGGTCCCTATACCAGGAAGCGCAGCGTCCGCTGCCCGTTGCCTGTCGGTGGCCGAGCATTTGGCGATGGCCCTGATCGAAGAGGGGCTTGGCCAACGCATTTGGAAGGGACTGCAGCGCATCCGTTCCGTGCGCAAGTCCGCGACCGCTGTTCCGGGATCGAGACCGACGGTGGGGAATCACTATGATTCGTTCGCGATCGAGCCGATCCAGCCGCCACCGACTCAGGTCGTGCTGATTGACGATGTCGTCACGAAGGGAAGGACGCTGCTGGCCGCAGCGGCGCGCCTCAAGGAAGCATTCCCCGACACGGAGATTCGCGCCTTCGCCCTGTTGCGCACCATGGGACTGATCGAAGGGGTAACCCAGCTGCTGGACCCCTGCGTCGGCGAGATTCGATGGAGGGCCGGCGATGCGCATCGGAATCCATGATCGCTCGTGCGGATCGG
>JBKQSA010000048.1:0-101885 GCA_052143815.1 Steroidobacteraceae bacterium
TGGCGCAATCTCCCCGTCCACCTTAATCCAAGCTTGATTGAATCCCGGATGAAACGTCACGCAAGCGCTCACCGCCTCCGCCATGGCGGCGCCGGCGACGATACGTTGCTCGCCGTTAATGATTACCTCTAAGCAAAACATAGCGACTCCTTCTGGATCGACCCCCTCTCCCGATCCCGTTACTCCCCGTTTCGAACTCGAAGCTAATGGATCAGCCGGCCCTTTGAGTTCGACGACGTTACCCTCCGGATCCGTAACGTAGATGGACGGACCCTCCCCTTCCGCGCCGTAGCGAGATTGCATAGCGCCAGCGACGATTCCATGCGCCTCAAGTTCGCAGCGAATGGCGGACTCGTCGAACGGCTCCACGCGAAAGCAAAAGTGATCGAGATTTCGCCCTGCAATGCCTGGCGCCGCGCCGCCGGCACTCCCCAACTCGCCGTCGACTGGCACCAGGTCAACCAGGGATCGGCCGGCCCGCAGTTGGACCAGACCTATCGACTCTTGTCTGCGCTCGATCGTGCATCCAAGCACATCGCAGTAAAAGTGGAGCATTCTGTCCAAATCGACGACGCGCAATACCAGGTGATCAATATCGCGAATGCGAATCATGGGTCCATCCTAATCGACACCGGCGGCGGCAACTTCCGGAATCCAAGCCGCATAACCTTGTAAAGGTGCAATATGAAAAAGATCGCACTAGCAGGCTAACTTGCGATTCCTAACGTGCGATTCGGTTAGCGCGCGGTCGTGGTCTTCGAACCTTCACGGCCATGCCGGCGCATCTGCCCGGCTAGGCTCCCATGACCTTTGCGCTTATCGGCCCCGTCGTCCAACTGAAAAGTTGATCGCTGGGGGCTGCGCACCGGTCTTTTGGCCAGGCAGCGCATGAACCTCGTTTGCAAGCTCTGGTGTACTGCCGGCGATACTGCCCCGATCCGGATCCACTCGATCACCATCGTATCCCAATCCGCATCATTCGCATGACTGCCCTGCCCCATTCCCTGCATCAGTCTCTGCACCTGATACTCCCGGCGGAGTGCCTCGTCCTCGGGTGGCGTAGGCGTCTCGCTGTGGATTTCACAGCGAATGCATAACATTCTCAGCGCCTTCTCACGGGCCTCGCCGTCGGATTCCGACAGGGAACCAGCTTTGGCTAGTGTCTCTTTGACCGCCTGAAGACCCCCTTTTGGCCAGTGTTGAATACTCGCAATGTAGGTCTCGGCGGCTTGCTTCAGAGTCTCCTGCTCGGAAGCATCTGCATTTCGCACTACCGCCCATTCGCATGCACGTACGTGTCGACCGGCTTCGAACAGATTCGCGACTGATTGCTCTGCATCGCGCACGTGCTGCTGAGTCATTTGCGCCTCACACAACCTAAGCGCACGCTCGAACCGATCTTGTAGCCCGCGCGCTTCAGCCCTCGGCATTTCATCAAGCCCATCAAACGCGGTACGCAACTCGGGGATTTTCGCACCTCTCTCGAGCAGGGGCGCCCCCGACAACGCTGCGACCCGCTCCACCTCTTCGCACAACGCCACGGCTTTGACCTTCGTGGCTTCAAGCCCGGCGGTGTATTCTGCATAAGCCTGCTGGCGTTTTTGATAAACTGCATCGCACAGCTCACGAAATTCACTCCACAACGACTGATCCTGATCGCGCGGGGCCAAGCCCGTTTCCTTCCACAGGATTTGCAACCGCTGCACGGCCTCGATAGCCTCGCGGCCATCTTCTAGAGTGAGCAAATGCCGCGCTCGTTTGATGAGGGATTGCTTATCCGCCACATTGCGCTCATACCACGCATCGAGCCTTGCCTGCAGCCGTCCCATCGATCCTTCAAAATCCCCCTGAACCGCGCGGCTGGCTTCGCGGTCCACCGGGAAATACCGTCGCCACTCCCGCGGCGCTTCACGCAACACGCTCGCCATTAGGCGCCAGTCCGGACTTTCCCCGTTCTGAGTCGTTTCAAATGCCCTCAGCCGCTCGAGCAACGCCTTGCGGTTTTCCAGATTCTCCTGTCGCAGCTTCGCCTGCGCCTCGAAATGTTCACGACAGGGATGATACGCGGCCGTTGAAGCTCGGTGAAACCGCTCCCAATCCGCCGCTGCGTCGCTCACGATCCCTTTGCTGATCGTTCGCCATCCCTGCTGCAAAAACTTGATGCGCTGGGAAAGGACCTTGGGCTCTTCCGTCGAACCGATAAGCGATTCCATCTCCTCGATCAGCTCGATGCGCTTGGGCGCAACGGCATAGTCCTTCCACTGCTTGAGCTCATTCAACTTGTCATCGAGCTGCTGCAAATGCCGCATGAGATAGGTCGGCACATCAAGTGCGGGCGGCAACTTTCCCTCTATCGCACGGCGCAGCCCTGCCGCCTGTTGCGTATTGCCATCGCTCAGCGCGCCATTCGCCTTCCGGATCAAACCGAAAATCTGGCGAAAGACCTGCTCCTCCGCCGCCCGCTTCTCCGCGCGCGCGGTCTCCTCCGCCTCACGGATTGCGGCCGCTTCTTTCCGAAGCTGTGCTTCCGCCTCGGCCTGTGCCGAGGCTGCCTCTTGAGCCGCCCGATGCGCGCGCTCGCGTGCGTCATGGGCGGCCTGCTGAGCCGCTTGCTGAGCGGCTTGCTGCGCAACGTGGCGCAAATGTCCCGCGATGACTCCCCTGCAGGCATCGATCGCTTGCTCGCCACGCTGTTCGATAGTCGCATCCGGCTGCGTGCTAAGCGAGCGCCACCGAGCATTGAGTTGCTCAAAGGTGGATGTGTAAAGAGCGTCATAGATCCGGTGGCTGTGCCGCTCGAGCGACGCGCAGAGCGCACTGACCTCGCTCGCAATCTCCGCCGCCTTCCGATCCTCCGCGTGCAGCGCATCGCACTTCTGCTTGAGGATCTTGTAGACATTCTTGTCCTTGCTACGAACCTGTTTCAGAAGCTGTCTGAGCTGCGCGGGCTCTTCAATCGCCTGCGCCGCCAACTGCCGCAATCGACTGGACGGACTTTCCACGACGAGCCGCGCGACTTGAGTCGGATCGTCGATCGAGGCAAGCGCCTGTGGCAAGCGACTGGTGTCCTTACACAGCGCCGCCACGGAGAACATCACTGAGCGATTTTCCACGTGATTGCAAAATCCGGCAAAATCGATAGACCCCTCATCGATGAGCCGAGCCAAACGCGCCTGCGCGGCCTGTTCCAGAGCAGCGGGAAGAGCGGCTGAAGCGCTGTCGGCGGGACCGGACAGTCCGGCAAGCTTGCGCAGAGCATCTCCGTCAGGCAGCTTGTGAATGGCCGCGACACGCAAACCCTCTTCATCGGTGCTAAGCGCGGTACCAAGGATGAGATCTGCAGGTCCTGCGTTTAGCATCGCGATACGCTCTTCCAGGGTCGGCCGGGATGGCGGTGCCTTGGGAAAAAGGCGCGAGAACAGCCTCATCGAACCACCCTACTAATGCCGATGTCCAACTGAGCCACGACCGAGTTATCCCATAAGTGCATGAATATCATCCAGAAAATGCCTTTTTTCTCGCCAGTGATTAGCGGTAAATTATACTGTTCCGTTGAACTCGCGCCCGTCTATTGTCAACCGACCATTGCCGGGCTGCCGCTTCGGTCCCATCCGCGGCTGCGTTCACCGATGCGCCCGCGCGCCACGATCCCGAGCGATCTGAGCTCATGCGCCGTCGAACTCTGGAACACGGACACATTACGGAACGAGCAACCTTGATCAACATGCGGGGTGCCAGCGCAACATTGCCGGCAGGTGCAAATAACATCAATGAGGGTACAGAATGTCGCTAATGAAGGACGTCGAGGTCGATTTTCACTTAGAAAATGCTCGCACTAAGCGGGGGGCTGCAACGCGCACTCAGGGCATGATATCAATCTCATTGCAGCCGCCACACCAAACTCCACTGGAACCTTGTTGATGTCACCAAACTCTGTCGAAGATTCATCAAACCTGGCACCGACGATCGAAACTCCGTCAAGGGCTGCTGAGATCAGCCAATGGCTCAAATCCTATATTCACTTGTTTGGAATGCGTGGTAAAGGCTTGGCGTTGATTCTGGGCCTAATGGCCATCGCATGGATCAGTGCCGGCATCTACAAGGTACAGCCTGACGAGCAAGGCGTGGTTATGCGTTTTGGTAAATGGGTCGAAACCAGTAGCTCCGGCCTGCACTACCATCTACCTTACCCCTTTGAAACCGTACTGCTGCCCAAGGTTACCCAAGTTAATCAATTACAACTCGGCACTGCTCGCCTGGCTGCGGCTTCCGATAGCACCGCTGATGCCTCGCATGAGCGGCAGATGCTTACAGGGGACGAAAATATTGTGGAAGCCGATTGTGCTGTGTCTTGGCGCATCAAGGATGCCGGCAAGTTCCTGTTCAAGGTCAACAACCCGGAGGCTGCGCTCAAGGTAGTGGCGGAAAGCGCGCTGCGCGAGATCATCAGCCGTACGCCGATTCAGGCCGCCATGTCGGACAAGCGCCAGCAAGTCGCCGAACAAACCAGAGATCTGCTGCAGGCCCTGCTTGACAAGGCAGATTCCGGGATTTTAGTTACCCAGGTGCAATTGCAACGGGTCGATCCGCCGGGCGTCGTCATCGATGCTTTCAACGACGTGCAACGCGCCCGCGCCGACCAGGAGCGCACCCGCAACGAAGCGGAAGCTTATGCCAACGACATCATTCCACGGGCTCGCGGGGAGGCATCGCACATTGCACAGGAGTCAGAGGCCTACAAGTCGCAGGTGATAAATCTGGCCCAAGGTGACGCCACGAGTTTCCAGTTGATCTATGCGAGCTATGCCAGGGACAAGGATGTCACGGCCTGGCGGCTTTACCTCGAGAGTGTAGACGAGATGCTGAAAAAGGCTACCAAAGTCATGATCGATACTTCGGGCAAAGGCATCACTGGCATCGTTCCTTATATGTCGCTGGCAGAAAAGGACAAACCAGAAGCAGCCAAGGAGTCACCGAAATGACGGCTAAGCCACGCCTTGTCATTGGTGCGGGTGCGGTTTTTCTGCTGTGGCTGCTATCGACCACGCTCTATACGGTCAGTGAAGTACAGGAGGCCTTGATTGTTCGACTCGGAGCGCCGATCGGTGTTGTGAACGAACCGGGGTTGAAATTCAAAGTGCCATTGGTCGATTCGGTCATCTATTATGATCGCCGTTTGCTGACTTTGGAGCCGTCGGTTGAACAGGTCATTCTGGGGGACCAGAAGCGCATCGAGGTGCAGACCTACACACGTTTCCGCATCGCCGATCCCTTGCGCTTCTATAACGCGGTGCGCACGGTGGAACTGGCTCAGCCACAACTCGCTCAGCTGGTGAGTTCGTCGCTGCGCCGCGAGCTGGGTCAGGTGATGCTACCTTCGCTGCTGTCGGAAAATCGGTCGCACATCGTCGAGCTAATTCAGAAAGAGGTGGCCGACAAGGCCAAAGATGTGGGAATCGAAGTCGTGGAAGTCCGCTTCCACCGCGCCGATCTGCCGTTGGAAACAAGTCAGGCCATCTATGATCGGATGACGTCGGAACGGCAACGCGAAGCCAAGGAATTGAGGGCACAGGGCTTCGAGTGGGCTCAGTTGATCCAAGCAAAAGCCGATCGCGAACGCACCGTAATCCTGTCTGAAGCGCAACGCCAAGCAAAGATCACTCGCGGCACGGCCGATGCCGAGGCCAACCAAATTCTGTCCAGCGCCTTCGGCAAGGATCCTCAGTTCTACAAGCTGTACCGTTCCCTACAGACATACCGACAAGCCTTAGCGAATGCCGGCCCGACGATTGTGCTGTCACCGGACACTGAGTTCCTGCGCTACTTCAAGACCGGCCCAGGCACGTTGTCCCAGCACTAGGCTCCTAGTGGTTGAAATAGCGCAAAAGCAGTTCAACTGGCGGCAGATGCTGGTCACGTTCGGCCCAGGTTTGGTGGTCATGCTGGCCGATACTGAAGTCGGCAGCGTGATTACAGCGACTCAAAGCGGTGCAAAATGGGGCTACCGGTTATTGCTGCTGCAGTTCCTGATCATTCCGCTTCTCTACACGGTACAAGAGTTGGCGGCACGCCTAGCCCTTGGAACGGGCATAGGCTACGGCGAACTGATCCGTCAGAACTTCGGTCGCGGCATGACCTTCGTCTCGATCACGGCGCTGGTGTTGAGTTGTTGTGGCACGTTGGTCACTCAAATGGTTGGATTGGCGGGTGTCGGCCAGTTGTATGGCGTCCCTGTGTGGGTATCGATCGTCTTTCTAATTGCAGCCATCCTGTTGATGGTAGGCCTAGGGGCTCACCGATCTGTGGAGCGCATGGTAATTGTACTTGGCCTGTTCGAGTTGGGTTTCCTGATCATGGCTTGGAAGGCCCATCCCGACATCGGTAAACTCGCCGCCGAACTGCATGAGATGCCACTCGGAAACCACGACTACCTCTATCTTCTGGCGGCCAACCTCGGCACCAGCGTGATGCCTTGGGCAATCTTCTACCAACAGTCTGCCTTGATCGATAAAGGGCTGGGGATCGGGCATCTGAAGATCGCCCGGCTCGACATACTGATTGGTGCGGTTCTCTGCCAGACCGTAACCGCCGCGATATTGGTCGCCGCTGCAGCCACGTTTGGTCAATATCAGCAGCCCGTGCAGCTGGAAAACGTGCCGCAAATCGCCACAGCCTTCAGCACTACACTTGGTCCAATCATCGGTCGTTTGGTGTTTGTCGTCGGCTTGGGCGGCGGGGCGCTGGTCGCCACCATCACGGTCTGCCTGACGGCGGCCTGGGCATTGGGCGAAGTGGCCGGCTTTCATCACTCGCTGGAACACCATCCGCTGAAAGCTCCTTGGTTCTATGCCGCCTTTGCGCTGATCCTGCTGGTCGGTGGCGGGTTGGTCGCCTCTGGCGTCAACCTCATCCGCCTGTCGATTGCCATGGGAGTGGTCAACGCCCTGCTACTGCCGATAGCGCTCGGCTTCCTGTTCCAGTTGGCGCGCACGAAACTGGCGGAACCGATGCGACTTAAGGGTGCTTATGCCGCAACGGTCGGAACGATCTTTTTCTGCGCCGCCGCCACGGGGGTCTATGCCGCCTTGGCTGGCATCGTCGGATGAACTGGATGAAAGGCTGCCGTGATGGGCTTTGACAACCTCTTCCACTATCTGAACCTGACGTTGGAGGTGTTCTTCCTCGATCTGCTGCTGAGTGGCGATAATGCTTTGGTGATCGCGCTTGCCTGCCGCTCGCTGCCGCCAGCACTGACGAAGCGCGCTATGTTGATCGGCATCGATGGTGCCATTGCGCTGCGCATCCTGCTGACTACCGTTGCCAGCCTTCTGCTGCACATCCCGCTGCTGAAGCTGGTAGGCGGCGTAGCACTGACTGTTATCGCAATCAAGCTGACCATCGAGGAAGAGAGAGATACGGAATCCGACAAGAGCCCACGTAAGAATCCCCCTGACCTGTGGTCGGCAGTGGGCACGATAATCCTCGCCGACTTAGTCATGAGTGTAGATAACGTGGTCGCGCTGGCTGCGGTCACCCAAGGCAACATCTTCTTCCTGACTATGGGTTTGTTGATGAGCGTGCCCCTGCTGATGTTCGGCAGCCTGTTCGTTACCGCCTTGCTAAGACGATATCCAATGCTGAAACGCGGTGGCGGTGCAATGCTAGGCTGGATCGCCGGCGATATTGCCATTTCCGATCCGATGATTGCAGGTTGGGTCAACCAGCAATCACCGGCGTTGACAATAGTGGTGCCAATCCTGGTCGTCGTGTTCGTACTGATCGAGAGCCGGATAATGGAAGAGGCACAGGCTACGGCGGATGCGCTACGGCCGAAGCTCAGGCCCAAAGCGGTAATAATCAATTCTCCGCCGGCAGTAATCGAACAAGCCCCGGCGACGGTCAGCATCACTGTTGCCAGCCAATCCGTCGAAGCGGACGCGCCATCGCCCATATCCGCTGCGAAGACCCTTGAAATGCCGCGTCAACCCGAACCCGGCAGCACGCTACCGCCCCACGCTGGTTCGACGAGCCATGTGCAAGCGCCACGGGATAAACGCTTTAGGCTTTCGGTTTGGATCGCTGTCGCTATTGCGGTAGCGCTGCTCTGGATTTTATTTAGATTCTTATCCCTGGACTTCGCAACGACAACCCCTGCCATTCAGTTCACCCCCCCGACAAGACCCCGATGAGGACGCATATACGCTAGAAAAAATTTAAGTATAATCTCTAACTATATAAATATATTAACTATTTAATAGCATGGCGGCGGCGACCCGCGACCGATCTACCGCCAAGTGCTTGGCGAGGGCGCCCTGCACATCATAGGGCCGCTCCGCCAAAAGCATGTGCCCCGCTCCCGCCAGGACAACGAGCATTGCCTCCGAGATACTCGCCGCCAACAGGCGACCGCTCTTGAGCGGCGTCATCTGATCCCTCTCGCCGCAGATCAACAGCGTCGGCGCGGCCACTCGCGCTGCGGCCGCAATGCCATCACGATAAGCGCTGCACGCGGCGAGGTCATTGTGCAGCACGCCAGGTTTCGCTTTCTCCAGTACACGCTCCCCGGCGCCGACCATCCACACACCGGGGGCATTGCTGCCACCGAGCCCAGCGGCGTAGCCGTAACCCCATAGGTTCACCATGTCGATCGCGGCATGGTCATTGGCGGCAGCAGCCGCGAGCAACTCCGGTTTAACGGGCATCGCAGCTGCCGTGCCGATCAGGGCCATGCTCGCTACGCGCTCTGGAAAACACGACGCTGTCTCGAGAGCGACCAATGAACCCATCGAGTGGCCGATCAGGGCGGCGGTCTTCGACTCCGCCGCGACGATCACCGACGCGAGCCACGTCGCCATGGCACTGATGCTCGATAGTGGCGGGCCCTCGGAGCGACCGTGGTCAGGCAAATCGAGCGCCAGAACGTTCCAGCCGTGGAAGGCGAGCCAACGGCTCTGCGAGGCCCATACCGTGTGATCGAGTCCGGCGCCATGCACGAACAGAGCCAGCGGCCGGCCGCACTGATGCGCTCGTCCACCCGTCGCGCCAAAAACAGAATGCCCGTCGATGGTGAACTGCACCTGGTATTTTCCTTAGACTTTCATCGCCGCGCGCAAGGCCTGACCGAGGTCGCTGACGATATCGTCGACGGACTCGATCCCCACCGACAAGCGCACCATGTCTTCGCCGATCCCGGCGGCGCTGAGCTGCGCTGGACTCATCTGCTGATGAGTCGTGCTGGCGGGATGAATGACCAGCGTCTTGGCATCTCCGACATTCGCCAGATGGCTCACGAGCCGTAGCGCTTCAATGAACTTCGCCCCCGCCGCCCGCCCACCCTTGATTCCAAAACTGATTATCGATCCTGCTCCGCGCGGCAGCAGACGGCGCGCTAGCGCAAAGTCTGGATGGCTCGGCAGACTCGGGTGTAAAACCCAGGCCACACCAGCGCTACCCTGCAGGAATTCGAGAATGTCCGCGGTATTTTCCATATGCCGCTGGACCCTAAGACTCAAGGTCTCGACGCCTTGCAAGAGATGGAATGCATTCATGGGCGACAGGCACACGCCGAATTGGCGCAGCCCTTCCGTCCGGGCGCGCATCACGAACGCCGTGGGCCCAAACTGCTCCGTAAAGACAATGCCCTGATAGCCGGCGACCGGCTCCGTGAGCGTCGGATACTTGCCGGACGCTTCCCAGTCGAAGCGGCCACCATCGATCAACGCGCCGCCAATCGCGATACCGTGGCCGCCAATCCACTTGGTAAGCGAGTGCATGACGAGATCGGCGCCGAGTTCCAGCGGGCGACACAGGTATGGCGTGGCAAACGTGCTGTCGATTAGCAATGGGATGCCGGCCTCATGCGCGATACCAGCGACCGACGGAATATCGAAAACCTCGAGGCCCGGGTTGCCGATGGTTTCGCCGATCACGAGGCGCGTATTGGCCTGCAGAGCTCCGCGGAAACCATCAATGTCGCGGGCCTTGACGAACGTAGTCGTGATGCCAAAGCGCGGCAGCGTGTGCGCCAGTAAATTCACCGTTCCGCCGTAAAGTGACGCGGACGCGACGATGTGATCGCCGGCCCCGAGCAGCGTCGCAATGCCAATGTGCATGGCCGCCATGCCGCTCGCCGTGCAAACTGCGCCTACGCCGCCCTCGAGCGCGGCCATCCGCTCCTCGAGAACGGCGATCGTCGGATTCGAGATGCGGCTGTAGACGTATCCCGGGCGCTCCAGATTGAAGAGCGACGCCGCTTGATCCGTGTCGTCAAAGACGTAAGAGGTCGTCTGGTAAATCGGCACGGCGCGAGCGCCGGTCACCGGATCTGGGTGATGCCCAGCGTGCAGACTGAGCGTGTCGAATCCGGGTGGTCGCGGTGCACTCATGCTTCAGGATCTCATCTTCACAGCCGCGAGTTGGGCAGCGCCGCATGATACTACGTGGCAGGTTGACGGATATGATCCAAAATTCCCGAGAACTGTGCGCACGAGGTGGTTCAATTACCACCATCCGCGGCGCTTAAACCATAGGATCGGCAACAGCGTGCTTACCGCAATGAGCGCCAGCCCGTAGGGGTAGTCCCAACGCCAACCCAATTCTGGCATGTTGTGGAAATTCATGCCGTACATGCTCGCGATCAGCGTTGGCGGAATTCCCACCACCGATACTATGGTGAGAACTTTGAAAATATCGTTCTGCTCGGTATTGATATACCCGAGAATGGCATAGGATGCCGAAAATCAAAGAGTCGTCCATCGCGAAGCTCCTGCCGACCCAAGTCACGGTCGGCATGATCGAGGTCGCCGACAAAGGATCGGCTATGTGGTGTCCCACGATGAATTCATTGCCTACCAACTCAAAATATTCGACATGATGGATACCAGCACTACACACAAGGGCATGCTCGGCAGTCAAGAAATGTTTGCCACGGGCGGTGCCCCCCCGCCACTGCTGAATTCGTCGAACATGTCGGCAGCGATCAGCGGATGGCCCCCTCTCAATCATCGAGGCTGAAATTGCATCGAGGCATACCATTCAAGAAAAAATGGCCAGTTTGACGAATCGCCAAGCGTCAAATGCTCGCTGACGCCGTCGTAGTCGTGCATTTTCTGATCGTGCTGTTCATTGTGGCGGGGGTGCCTCTCGTCTACTTGGGTGTCGCGCTGCGCTGGGCGTGGGTCAGACGCCGGCGCTGGCGCGCGCTGCACGTTGCTGCCACTCTGTTCGTAGCGGCCGAGTCTCTGTTGGGGATTTCGTGTCCTCTGACAGTTTGGGAGGACACTTTGCGCGGGCAGCGGCCTGCCACCGGTTTCATTGAACGCTGGATTGACCAGCTCATCTTTTACGACGCTCCCCCCTGGATGTTCACCGTGGCGTATGTGGCATTTGCCGCGTTCGTTCTTGTAACATGGTTCGTGGTGCCGCCGACTCGGCAGAGGCGCGCAACCGATGATACTTGACTGCAGCCCGCGAACACCAAAGGATATTGCGCTCAGTAGGAGGGAACATGCCGAACATTGTAATGATCAACATTTATTCCGCGCCGGGAGCCTCGCGGCCAACGCACCAATTACCGCATGTGCCGTGGTTCGCTGGAATCACGGCGTTGCAAGCGATGGTATTAGGCGAGGCAATGTACGAGAAGAGCTTTAGCTTCCGCGTGGTCTACCGCTCAATATATGGCGCTTTTATCGACTGCATAGATGACGTTGCTGATGATCCCGAACGCCACTGTTTCTGGATGTTGTATATAAACGGGACGGAGGCACAGATCGGCGCGAGTGAGGCGATAATTCAAGAAGATGAAGTAGTCACTTCAGCCTCGATTGATTGGCGGTATGAGGACGTATCGAAGGGCATACATCGACAGGCATTGCTTAGGGCAAAGACACTTCCTGCAGCTCGCTGAGCTGATGCGATAAGCGCAGCACATTGTTAATGAGGACATCGATGCGCGGCTCTGCCGCGGCAATCTCTAGCGCCAGTCGCTTCATCTCCGAGATGCGCGACAGATCACCGTAATAAATGGAATGGCCGATGCTCCTGTCGACATCGCGCAATCGGGTCAGGGCGGCTTCACCGCGTGTCTTGTCGCGGGCGATTAGCATGATCCGGGCGCCCATGCCTGCAAGCTGTCGTGCGGCCACTTCACCAATACCCGAAGTCGCGCCCGTGATGACGACGACCTTACCCTGCATATCCGTTTCCTTATGTTGATACGAACCGTACTGTAGGCGTCTATGTATATTGGCCGCTGTCCCGACCCACGCGAGCGCCCGCAAAGTTTACGCCTGTTTTCTCATTCCGCCGCAGCCGCACGCGTAGTATCCTAGCGACAAGGAAATGCCGGACTCATCTGACCCACGCGTGTTTTTCGCTGCCGTACGAACCCTGCTGGCCTGGCAGCGTTGCAGCTTGGCGCTGATGGCGTTTGGCTTCGTAATCGAACGTTTCAGCCTGTTTCTTACTCTGCTGCGTCTACAGACTGAGAACTCGGCGCACCATCTCTTTTCGCTCGTCGTCGGCGTCGTGCTGATTTTGCTCGGCGCGGCCGTCGCGCTTGCTTCGCGCATGACGTTCCGCCGTTTCGTTCGCGAGTTGCCTCAGCAGGACGTGCCGCCCGGTTCGTGGGCCAGTCTCGGCACGACCGTCAACGTGATTGTTGCCGCGATCGGAATCCTGCTCGCCGGCTATCTGGTGTTGGCCGCATCCTAGCCACGCGTGCCCTGACACGTGCACAACGTGGCCGTACCGAGATCGGCCCTTAAAATTGCTTCCAGTCAGCGTCCGTGCCACCCACTGCCACTTTGCTGCGCGGAGGTTTAGTTGCGCTCTTCAGCTCGGGCTTTTCACCCGACTGCGCCCACGCTCGTGTCGGGGCGCGGCGCTCGGGTGATGGAGCACGCGCCGGAGCCTTCTTCGCCGACTCTCCCCCCACCTGAAAGCGCGCCATCAGCTGCGAGAGGTTCGCCGCCTGCTCGGTGAGGGAGTCAGCCGCCGTCGCGGCCTCTTCCACGAGCGCGGCATTTTGTTGCGTCACCTCGTCCATCGCCGTGACCGCCTGGTTGACCTGCTCAATACCCGATGCTTGTTCCTGGCTCGAGGCAGCAATCTCGGCGACCACATCGGTGACCTTTTTCACCCCGGCAACGATCTCGTGTAGAACCGTGCCTGACGCGTCCACGAGTTTCGTGCCATCGTCGACTTTGGCCACCGACTCCTGGATGAGACCCTTGATTTCCTTTGCCGCCGCGGCGCTGCGCGAGGCGAGATTTCGGACTTCAGAGGCAACCACCGCAAAGCCGCGGCCTTGCTCACCGGCGCGCGCGGCTTCGACCGCCGCATTCAGCGCCAAGAGGTTGGTCTGGAAGGCAATGTCGTCGATGACGCCAATGATGTCGGCAATCTTTCTCGACGATGCATTGATCTCGCTCATGGCGGTGACCGCCGACTGGACCACGGAGCCACCTTGCTCCGCTAGATCCCGCGCCGCGCGCGCCAGCTGATTGGCCTGCGCCGCATTGTCCGCATTGTTCTTAACTGCGGCAGTCATCTCCTCCATCGAAGAGGCAGTCTCTTCGAGACTGGAGGCCTGTTCCTCGGTGCGCTGGCTCAAGTCCGCGTTGCCGTGCGAAATCTCTTCGGCTCCCGTGCCCACTGCGGCGGCAGCGCTCGCGATTCCCCGCAGCACATCCGCCATATTGCCGACCAATCGATTCATGCCGACGGCTAGGTTCTTGAAAAATCCTTCCTTGCCCTCTTCCAAAATACGGACCGTCAAGTTGCCGTCGATCGCGCCGGCGACCGTCGTCTGCACTTCCTCCTCGATCGCTACTTCCTGCGTGCGGTCGAACCATTGCACGATCGTGCCGACGCGCGTGCCATCGCCGTCGACCACCGGATTGGCGACGATTCGCAGGCTCGCCTTACCCAGTTTGAATTCCGTGGTGTGAGCGGTGGTCAACTCCGCCAGAAGCTTGCGTTGAAAAATGGGTACCTGGTGGAAGACTTCGAGCGCGCTGCCGAGGAGCCGCTCCGGATCGAGCTGTGGCAGTTGCTTGCGCATCTCGCCGCCCTGGAGCCGTATCAGGGCTTGCATGGCATCGTTCATATAGATGATCTTGCCGTCGGTATCGGCCAGCATCGCGCCCACCGACACCCGATCCAACGCATTGCGAATGCGGGCGTTTTCAGCGGCCAAGGCGCGGTCGCCTGCGGCGCGCCGACGTTCGCTCTCGGCGCGTTCACGGTCTTGTTCGCTACGTTCTTGCAGACTTCGCTGCATCTTAGCGACGCTCGCAAACAAACTGGTCATATCGCCTGGACGTAGTGCAATGTGGCTTGAGAAATCTCCCAGCGCTACCTTATTCGCCACGGCCGCCACATCCGCAGGTTCGCCGCCCAGTTGACGCTTGAGCTGCCAGACCGACACGAGTGCAACAATACCGGCCACCACGGCGGCCACGAGCGATAGCAAAAATAACAGCGTCTTGGTGCGCTCATAAGCCGGATCGATCTGTTCTGCCCGGGTCTTGATCTGTGCTCGCTCTAAGTCAACAAACTTGCCGAGCTTGTCCAAATACGCTAACTGTGCGGGCCCGGCCTCCACAAGCAAGACCCGCTTCGCCGATGGGATTAGACCGGCCGCGACCAAACGCAGATACCCGTCCTCGAGTGTCATGTAGGTGGCGCGCGCGTCGATGACTGCCTGCAAGGCCGCGCGTTCCTCGGGTAGATTCGCGCTGGCGGTCAATGCGTCCATGTACTCTTTGCCCTTTGCCGTGTCCTCCTCGACGGCGTCGAGCTCTTCTTTGATCTTCGCAGCGTCGTCGAGAATCAGCATGTTGCTCGTATGCCGCGCGGTTTGCAGCAGACGGACAATCCAAGCGTTGGCGGTCTCGACCTTCGGTAGGTCCCCTGTGGTGATCGAGTGCACGGTTGCCTTGAAGTCGGCGAGCCGCACGATGCTAAGCCCGACGGCGCCACCAAAGACCACGATTACAGCAGCAAAGGCGAATAAGAGTCGCGTTGCTAGGGTGAAGCGGAAACTCATGGACTCCCTCCCAATTCTTGCGCAGAACAAACGAAAATCTCATGAAGCAAGGAGATGTAACGGCCGCGAGATGGAGTACTTAAGGCCGCGACGGGGCCAGATTTCGTTAACTTTCGCAGGTAAGCATCCGACGCCGTTCACATGGTGAGCACGGCGTCGCAGTTTTGACGATCACACGCCTAGTCCGAACGCCGCTCGGTCAATCATCCCAAGGCTTCTTCCAGGGCTTGGCTACCCGCTCGGGAGGGTCGGGATTGTCACAGGGTCGCCCGCGGAGCGGTTCCACCGGTGAAGTCACTGCGGTTTTCACCACCCTCTCCGGTGTCACCGGGGGTTCATCTTCGGTCAGCTTGGGATGGGCGGCGATGCCAGTATGTGTTCGCGGGTAGGATGTAGCCAGCGCGAGTTCGCGAATCGCCATGCTGCGATGAAA
Source organism: Steroidobacteraceae bacterium (assembly GCA_052143815.1). GTDB lineage: Bacteria > Pseudomonadota > Gammaproteobacteria > Steroidobacterales > Steroidobacteraceae > Bog-1198. The sequence continues at coordinate 15,486 of JBKQSA010000048.1, forward strand.
ATTAATCAGTTCGGGAATTGTCAACTTCTTGTCGGTCATGCATACGCGTTTCCTCTATTGCTGTCGTATTCGACACTCCAAGGCGAGCCTAGTTACACCTGAAATGTCAACAGCCAGCAGAATGAGGCTTTGACCTACAGTATTGGAACCGCTGTGTGGCGTCGCCCCGCGGTCCTTGCATCTTGCCCTATCCCCAACCGCGTTCCTCCCTCGCCTTCGCGTGTTGCGGGCAGTCGAGGCGCACTTCTGTACCACCGCCAATTGCGTTCGACACGTAGAGGAGTGCGCCGATCGCCGATGCCCGATGCCGCATGGAGGCTCGACCGAGCCCTCCGCTCTGTGCCGCACTCGGCAGCAGGCCTATTCCATCGTCGCGCACCGTGAGCCTGATGGCTGCTTGCGTAGCCCTTAGAACAACGTCGATGCGTCGCGCGCCCGCATGCTTCACCGCGTTGGTGAGGGCTTCCTGGGCGATACGAAAGATGTGATCCTGCGCTCCTTCGGGTAGCGCGAGCGACGCGTCGTCCTCGATCGTCACTGTGATGCTTGGCGGCCCTTCGTGCGGAAACCGGTCGGGTAGGCGCCGAAGCGCGCCGTACAGATCCCCTCCCGACTCGGCGAGCGCGGAGAGTCCGCGCGCGACACCGCGGCAGTTCTTGACCGCTCTTAGCGCCACGCTCTCGATGAGTGCAAGCGCTTTCAGCTCGGGTGGTCCGCCTTTGCGGATTCGGTCCGTCTCGGCGCGCGCGATCAGTGAAAGCGCCACGAGATCCTGGCCGAGCCCGTCATGCAGCTCCCGACCCAGCTGCCGTCCAGCGTGATCCGCCGCATCCAGGAGCGCGCCGCGCAGCCGATTGCGGTCGGTGACATCGTCGCTGAACACGAGTCGTGCCGGGCGACCGTCGAACTCGATAAGCTCGGCATGCAGCTCGACCTCGATGATTGTGCCACTGCGAGTACGGTGCCTATGCTCGCCCTTGTCCAACTCCGTCGCGACCCGGTTCGGCGTCGTCGTGCTGGATGCATCGCCCGCATCCAGGACCCATACGTTCAGCTCGGTGAACTCCTCACGCGGGTAGCCGTACAGGCGCACGGCCGCCCCATTGACCATCAATATACGTAGGTTAGCCGGGTCGTAGACCCACAGAGGTCGCGGGCTCGACTCGAACAACACGCGATAGCGCATTTCCGACATGGCCTGTCGCCGGTGGGCCGCGTCACGCTCCGCGAGCAGCGAGGTGATGAGCATACCGAGCAAGGAAATTATCAAGATGAACGTCCACACGGCCCAAATGGCGTCTTGCGGCCGCGCTTGCAGCGGTCCGCGACCCGCGATGAACGCGGCACTTTCGATGAGCGCCAATGCGAGCGGGATGAACGACGCCACTGCCGCCCCGAAGCGCATCGCCGACCAGGTGACTAGGACAAGGGCTATGAGGCACAGCGGCAAGCTGGCAACCCATGGCAGGGGTAGGAAGGCCGCGATGGCCCAACCGACCAGGACCAGCGCCATGACCAATACTTCTCGGAACCGCTGGCCCAGCTTTTCCCAGGTTGCGCTATTCAGCAAGCGCAGCGCCGGTACGACGAGCGCGATGCCGCTTGTCCAGTTCGCCGACCAGCAAGCGGCAAACAGCAACAGCGGCCAGCGGAAAATGGGGTGCCCATTCGCATCGAGCAAGGCCCGCGCCAAGCCGTGACCCGCCTGATCCGCCTGTAGCCCGGCAGTCGCCAGCACGGCAGTGCCCGCGACGCAGCCCATGGCGGTCGCGCCGATCGCAGCGGCCAGCCACAGCAGCAGTGGGTCTTGCCACCGTTCGAGCGCTGCGTTCACACGCCAGGCACGCAACAGGGCGCGAATGCCGAGCGCAAACACCGTGGCCGACAGCCCCTGCACGACCGCGGCCGCCGGGGGGATGCCGCCAACCACCAGGCCAGTCCCGATGGCGCCGGCGAGAACTCCAGGCCAGCGGTTGGATCCGCGGAAGTACAGAACGCCGACAGCGATGCCCAGTGGAACCCACGGCACCGGCACCCGAGTGGCGTTAATCGGATACTGTTCGCCTGCCGCGCGCACTAAGAGGGACGAGACAGCGGCGATCGCGATCATGCAGCCCATGAGAGCCAGCGAATCCCATGCCCACTGCCAGCGGCGCTCACCCACAGGATAATCCGTGGATCTGGTGACCTTATCGTTCACGCGAGTAATTCCGATGTGTGCGTGCAATGACCACGCATCAGATCGGCAATGCAATATCAGCACCGCCCCACGACAGGATTACGCCGCATCCGCGCGTTTCATAAAGATCGATGCGATCGACCTCCGGCAGATTCCCGGCCGCCTCGCGCCGGATCCATCGCGCAATACTCGCGCTATCCGGTTCTTCCAGGCCCGGTAATTCGTGCAGGGGCTGATGATCAATACGCTTGAATACGGGAAGAAACAGTTCCTTCACATCGCCAAAGTCCACAGTCCATCCCATGACGGCGTCCAGAGGCGCGTGAAGATGAAGCCGCAGCGTGTACGTGTGGCCGTGAATGCGCCGCCGTCGATCGTCGACGGGTGCGCGCTTTAGCGCGAGCGAACTATCCAATGTCATCTCTTTCCAGATGCGGTAGCGATTACCGTCGTAATTCGCTCCACATTGAGCTGTCTCGTAGACGGTGACCCAGGACAGTTCCGGCAGTGCGGGCTTTAGCCGATTCCAAATCCACGCGGCAATCAGTTCACTCGTCGGATTTTCCAGCCCGGGGACGTCGTTGAGGCAAGCATGGTTCAGTTCCGCATCGATTGGTGCCCACAATTCATCGATCGAATCGTAGTCCGTGCCAAGCGGCTTTGATCCGAGGTCTTGATCCGCATGCAGGAGGATTTCGAAGCCATGTCCATGCATTCGGCCACACTGATGACCCGCCGGGACATGAGGCAGCCTGTGGGCCGATTGCAGCGAATACCGGCGCCACAAATGGGCATGCTCGGCCGCATCGAGATCGACGCCCTGGTGTGCGGTGCTCTGCACGCCAATGGTATCAACGCCGGGGACATCGAGGCGCCTGCGCAACCATCTTGCAAGGTTCTCATCCGTCGGCTGATCAACCAAATCATTCAACGACTGATAATCGAGCGGGGAAACGGCACGTGCCAAACATGCCCTCAACCGGTCGACTTCATCGCCCGAAAATGCAGCCCATTGGTTTGGTAGTTCCGCACGCACTTTCGCGATAAAGCTGTGGCCGTGAAGTCGCCTGGCACGATGTCCGTCAGGAAGAACTCCGACTCGTCGAGCCGCTTCAAAGGGTATTGCGGCTGTAAATAATAAACGGTCCAACGTCATGCCGCCTTAAAATCGCTCAACCATTCGCCGCAACCCGCTGCCCAAAAGCCACCTACTGCTTGATTCCAATGCTAAGAATAGCGGAAACCGCGCCCATTCGGATGCCGCAATTTACGGCATTGCGTGTCGGGGGTGTAGTATGTCAATGCATACCTGAATGGACTACCGCCTGCCTCGCCGGGTCGGTTGCGCGAATTCTGCGGTTTCGCCGCGTTGAAACAAAGAGGAAAGTCGCATGCCGTTGAATCCCCGGCAGTTGTGATCATCAACGCCCGACAACACTGAATGGGGCGGACCGCACTCCTGCAAGGACATCGGTCCAGATGCCGACAAAACCCCGAACGAAATTCCGAGGGAACTTCGTCCGGGGTTTCAGTGCAGAAGCCCGGTTTTATTTTTGGCAATTTCTCTTGTCGATTCCCGCATCGCTTTTTGCACAATGCGGGTGTGCCAATCCGGACTCTTACTTCAGGGCAGTGTGGGACTGGACGAAAACGGCGGCTTGACTAGACCGACCACTTGCGTCACGACCATGTCATTACCGTCCTTCGAGTCGTTGAACACGCCAATCTCGGCATACTCTCCCGATTTCAAATTGGCGACCTCGCTCAGCTGCCCCGAAATCACATTGCCGTCGCCGGCCTTGATCTCCGTACCCCGCGGCCCGCGATCAGCCCATGCGCACTCGCCGGGGCCGGGACTCTTGGTGCCTGCTCCCGTGCTCGCCCACTTGAACGGCGTCAACCCGCTACTCGTGACGAGCGGACCCTGGCAGTACAGCGGAAAGGACGCCACACCCGACAGCGCGTTGATCAGACCATCCTTGGGCGAACCCAGGCCGGTGGTCAGATCGTATCCCGGTCCGGCGCAGTATTCATTGCCCGTGCTGTCCGGCGTGCAGCCTGACACGATGTCGTGGAAGAGCTTGCCGTAGTCGCTGGTGGATGCAAGATGGTAGAGAGCGGGATTGGCGAAGCCGATACTGGCCTTGCCGTCCTCGGCAGACAACTGATTGACGAGTGCCATGTAGCCTGCCCAGAGTGGAGTCGCCTCACTGGTGCCCGCAACCTGGGTCGGTGCCCCTTTGAAGAAAATTCTCGCATCCGCAGCTTGCGCGCTGACGTCGGGTACGTTCCGATGGGTCGCTGACGCTCCATTGTGACCGGCGATACCCGACTGATAGGACGGTAGTGCGACGGACGATTCGATCCCGCCCGAGCTGTCGGGCCAAGCGGTCTCGAGCGTGCCGTAATCGGCTCCGTTGCCGCTCATGTCGAGGCTCGTGCCGCCGACGATCGTGATGTACGGAAACTGCCGGCAGTCCAGGCTCCCGCTCTTGTACTTGGGAAATACCCCGACTGAGTAGGCCCCGCCATCTCCACTTGCCTGGAAAAAGGACTGCCCTTGAAGAGCCAGTTCGGCCATCAAGTTGGTATCAGTGGTGGTTCCATTGTACCAAAACCACGAAGACGAGAATTGCTTGATGTCCGGTCGGTCAGTCATGTTCGTGAGCATCACGGTTCCTGAATTGCCGACGAAAGCCACGACCTGCGCGGCTGGCGCCATGGAGAGCGCCATTTCCACATCCAGGCTGCCTTCTTCCCCAGGTGTCATGGTCACTTTGGCCGGCACCGTCTGAACGGGGAGGAAGGATTGCTTCGTCTGGGACGCGTAGCCGTTGATGTCACTCTGAGCAAAACCGTCGAACATGAAGATGCCGACCTTCTGTCCGGCGCCGGTCAGCGTCATGGTCGGCGCGTAGGCATTTCGGAAATCCGTGCCTTGATACGCACCACCCGGTCCTGAGCCACCCGCTCTCGTCGGCAGAGCGAAATTCTCGAGGCCGCCGATATTCTCTACCGGCACCGCGAGATTGATCGATGGCTCGGCGTCTGGAGCGAAGAACTGCGTTCCGTCTGCTCGCTTGCCATAGGTCATGTGGATGTTCAGAGCAGATTCGATGTCGGCGACTGAACCCACCACCGTGGCCGCCAAGCGATTTTCATGGGCGGTAACCGTCAGATTATTCGCTCGCCCCCAATCGAGCAGGCTTTGATAATCGGCGGTTGTTGCGCCATACAGGTCGGCGAACTGCTCCGGAGTCAAATACTCTCGATAATAAGAGCTGTTAGGGTCCGACACCTGCTCGGCTGCGTCCATGAGCTCAGCCGTGTTTTTAGCTTTGAGGCCGATCGTCAGCGTCATCTGCGTCGTCGGCGGAACGCGCCCTATCAATGGCGCCGCCATCATCTCGGCGGTAAGCGTGCCTTGCAACTGCTGACGTGACGTATCTGCAGTCGGCGATTGAGCAAAAACCACATTGATCGGAAATACGCAAAGTGAGGTTAGAATCAGCTTTTGAACGTTTTTCATGATTGTCTCCGCTTGTTGGTCGATTAATATCCGATAACTCTTCAGCACAGTCTGAGAACACACAATTCGATTGAATTGGCTGTGCTCAAAGGACAATGCGCAAAGCGCGGGCAGAACTCCTCATCAGGCAAAAACATTTCTGAATGAAGGAGGGGAGTAAGGAGACAAGGAAAAAACGTTGCCGACGCGTCGCTACGTCCCTGTAGCGAGCCCGTGGATGAAAGCGAGCTTTATCTGTTTGTGGCAAATCCGTGATTCGGCTTCGAGGCCGCGAGTTTGAAAGCATTGCTGAAACCCAAACCATACACGGCGCGCAGAACCAGTGCGGCCGCAAGGGCGACCACGATTCCGCCGTAGCCGAACACTATCAGCTGGCCGCGCGCCAAGCCTTCTGGCAATGTGCCAGCAATCATTACCAAAACAATCGGCGCGAGGATCGCTACGGCGGCAAAGGCGCGAAGAAAGAAGTCGCTGTGGTCGTGGGGGGATGTAGTCATGTGAGTCTCCTAAAACGTAGTGGCTTCACTAGGAAAGCGTTTGCGAAATTTCATGGTGGAATTCCATGATGGTCAAAAATGCCGACGCCCCATGTAAAGGTAAGCAATGCTCGGAAATAGAACAAACGAGAAATATTTTTTCAGGGTCGTATTTATTTCATGTGTAGGCGATTTCCGACAAACCTGCAGCGCCTCGCTTGCCCATTGATTTCGATTCGCATCGCGTCGCCGATCAATCTGTCGGCGCGCGCCGACATTCCCATGACGATGCATTCATTTTCCGTTTTGCTCATGTCGATTGGCTAGACTAATTCCGGGTTCACTCTGCCGACCGATGTCATGCAACGATGAGTCACGCCCAAAGGAATCCCCTTATGTCGGAGCAACAGGAAGACTCGCTTCCGCCGTGCATTTCCGAGAACATCGAGGTCATCATCGGCGCGGAGCAGGCTGCGAACCGGCGCCGGTCCCGTAGCGAGGCAATTTACGAATTTGTCGGCGACTCAATCGGCACGTTGAACTTCGTTGCCTTGCAGCTGATTGGCGTGATCATCTGGGTGGTGATCAACGCAGGCCTAATTCCGCCAGTCCGCCCTTTCGATCCTTTCCCCTTCCCTATTCTGAACCAGATCATTGCATTGGAAGCTGTGCTAATGACCGCATTCGTGCTGATGAAGCAAAATCGCATGAGCAAGCTTGCGGACCGGCGCGCACACCTGAATCTTCAGATCAACTTGCTGACTGAACGCGAGACGACCAGGATCATTGGAATGTTGCTGGAGATCGGCAAGCGGTTTGACATCGAGCACAAGGTGTTCGACGAGGAGAGCCGTCAGCTCAGCCGGCTGTTGGCCATCGAGACCCTGATCGAGACATTGCACAGCAAGTTCCCGGACCGGTAAAGGGAGTGGCGCGGAACGCTACGTCCCTAGGTTTTGTTACGGTTCTTGGGTTTGCCGCTGTCTCGTGTCGCCCGGTTAGGTGCAGCAGACCGGTCCTTCGATGTGCTCTGGCCGCTCTTTGGAGCCGCGTCTCGAGCGTGTGAGCGGGCCGTTACCAGTTGAGTGACATTGGTCTGAACAACGGGGACCGATGTGGTTACCGCTGTCGCAGGGACGTTGATCGCCGGCGTTATCGCGCTAGCTGCAGCCAACGCAGGGCTGGACGTGGTTTGCTGCCCGGACCGGATTTTCGTCAGTTCCTCGACACGGTTCCGCAGCTGCCCGCGGAATTTGATACCGATCTCCGACTGCTTGGCAAGAAAGTCGGCCGGACTTTGGGCAGCCACCATGATTTTGGATAGCGCCAGGGACCACTCAAGGAAATCGCCCGCAACGGCGTATTGGCAGCGGGCGAAACGATCCAACGCACCGAGACCGTCTTGCTGAATGCGAAGCAATGGAGCCAGCGAGCGGCGACAAGCCTCGGACCAACTGTTCACGTCGGCAATGGGTTCATTCATGGCTCTGGGCTCCTGCGGACTAAGACCTGCATGCGCCGGTCGGAAAGTGCCCCTGGTCAGCCTGGGCTGTCCAGGGGCGGGTCAGATCAAGGAGGTCTTGCGCTAGGCCGCTTTCTTCAAGATTGCGGAGGCTTGGGCGGCCGCCTCAGTGACCAACTGAGTCACTGTGGTCTGCGTTTCGCTCGCGATAGTCGCCAGTTCCTGGCCGCGCACACGCAGCTTCTCGCTCAGCGCCGAGGCGAGTTCAGTCTGCTTGGCAAAGAATTCCGTCGGGCTCGTGATTCCGACGGTGGCCTTCGCCTGGGTGAGGATCCACTCGAGGTAGTCGCCGGCGACCGCGTACTGGTAACGGCCCACTCGCTCTAGCGCCTTGACGCCTTCCTGCTGGGCCTTCAGTACCGGCGCGAACGCGGCGCGATAGTTCGCGAAGATGGTCTTGGGATCAAAAATTGAGTCGCTCATGATAGCTCCTGGTCGGGGGGTTTTGTACGTGCGGCATTATAGCGCAATTTGTATGCAGTGCAAGAAGAATTTTTATCGTGATCGGTGGCCTGAAAAACGACTAAACGAATTATTTTTAATTTAAAAAACAATATGATACAAATCAATAAGGGTTCACGGTATGGCCAGGACACTTTGCGACGCAAGAAGAAATTCACGCGGAGTATGGACTGCAGCGCCGGTTGTCCGCCATTTACAACGCCAGCGAGTAGATCGTCTGCTGCAAATCGCTCGGATCACGCTTAGCGGTCATTCCCAGATCCTCAGCGAGCGCGCGCATCGCCGCATTGTCCGAAAGGGCGATGGAATAGAGGTGCCGCACGCCGTTGCTCTGCGCGGATTCGATTAATTGCCTCATAAGCATCGTGCCCAATCCCTTGTGTTGCCAGGCATCGGCGACCGTCACTGCAATTTCCCGAACATCCGATCTGGAATTAGGGGCGTAACGGCTGACCCCAATCTCCGTTTCCCGACCGTCATGGCGGATCGTTGCGACGAATGCCATGGAATGTTTGCCATCGACTTCGCACAGGCGCGACACCTCGCCGGGCGCCAATTCTTTCACGCCACCCAAAAAGCGGTAATGTTTGGCTTCCGGGGATAGACGGCGAATGAATGCCGCCTCCATGTCGGTGTCCGTAATCCGGATGGGTCGAATGGTCACAACCTCTCCGGCAATCGTCGCATGCGAGTCGGTAGGCACAGTATCCATACTCCTAATGACAGAGACGGTGCGATGCTGAAACTTGCGGACAGGTGAGTCAATCTGCCTTAGTCTTCGCAGCCGTGTGATCTTCCTCCCCGCGAGGCCCAGGACCTTTCATGCCATGGTAATGCTCCAGGCACTCGTCTTCGCGCCCGCGAACGATGCGCTCGCCCGTCAGTGGGCCACGCATCGCTGTAATCACGGTACATTGACGCTCCCCCGATGAACCGTCGAAATAAAGCACCGCCCAGTCGTCCGTGCGGTGTGCTTCATGGGCTCGCGCGGTGTTGGAAAACAGCGCCGTATAGTGTCGATTACCGCGCTGGGTATGCAAGACCGGCAACCACGCCTTGCCTTCGGGATTGAAGCGGCGTGGCGCGATACGCTTTAACGTTTCCTGCTGTGCCTCGCGTCGATACTGCGCGTCGACATCAAGTATTTCGGCCACGCTCGGTACATCCCGATGCGCATCGCTCTCGGCACGGCGAACTCGGCCGAGCCGACCCGCTAAAGAATCGCGGATGCCGGCAAGACGCTTGGCGCCGAAACCCATGGCATGCGCGAGCCGTCCGTCGTGCGCAGCAATTTCCAATTCCTCGAGCGTATTGATGTCAAGCGTGTCATGGATGCGCCTCGCCGAACCTTCCCCAATGCCGGGAACCGATGCAATCATCTCGACCGGATCGGTATCGCCTCGCAATCGATCCAGAATCGGCAATCGCCCGGTCGTGACCAGTTGATAGATACTGCGCGAGAGATGTTCTCCGAGGCCGGGCAACTCGGTCAAAGCCGCGGCGCCGCCCGCCGCGACCAGTTCTGATGCCGGCTTTCCCAGGGCACGCATTGTCGAGGCCGCGTGCTCATACGCGCGTACTCGATAAACATTCGCGCCCTGCTCTTGGAGCAGTTGCGCCGCCTCCTCTAATCGAGTGGCGATTGCATCATTTTCAGTCGCTGCCGTCACGGTTGATCCTTGCGTGTGCTCATGTGCCTGAGGTAGGCGATCAGATCCGAAAGTTCCGCATCTGGAATCGCCGCTTCGGAGAATCCACGCATTGCTCTGCGCGGCCAGGTCCGCACACTCGCTGGATCCCGAATGAGCGAGGCGAGCGCCTTCGCTTCGAAGTACTCGGTCGGGTTCATGGGAAGATTCAAGTCGGGCCCGATCGATCCTGCCCCATTGCCGTTCATCTTGTGGCACGCAAGGCAATTTCTCTGGAACGACTTGAATCCGTTTTGAACATTCGGCGCGGCATCCGCGGCAGGGTAAATTTTCGGAAACACGCTCTGCGGGTCCGCCAAAATGTCGAATGAGGCAATCTGGTAGGGCCATTCCTCCGGTCCTATGGCGGATGCCTGCGGATTCGTCCAGACGAGGTAGAACGGTCCCGCTGAAGTTGTGCTCCCGAGGAGATGCGGCCATGGGCGCTTGGGATCCTCTATCGCCAGGAAGGCTTTTGACGCCTTGGGGTCCGTGCTGAAGAGACGTGTCTTCTCCAGATTGGCCGAAAAGCCGTCCGTGGCATTGCATTGAACCACCGCGAGTTCCGGGATGGCCAACCCCCTGAACAGATTAGCGATGGGAATCGCCTTGAACCGGGTAAATCGCTGTTTATATGCGCTATCGGCAATGGAGATCGTCTGAAGGTCGCCGCGGGACAGCAGCTGAGACTGGGAAAAAATCAGTCGCTCATTGTCCGCAACGATTTCCAGCGTGGCCTCCGCTGCAAGCGCGTTCAGAGAAACAAGGGCGAAAGCCGCCAAGATCCATTTCATTTTAGCTCCGGGGACATGTCGGCTTTTCGCGCTCCCTTCGTCTCCACACTACCACGCCCGTTCGCCGCGCCAAGGCATCTCGTTGCTGTTCTTCTCTGTACCGGGGCAAGCTTGAAGGTCGTTTTGCTACCATGACGGCCGTGGCGGTCAGCTAGCTGGGAGAACACGGGAGTGAAAATCGGTCAGTTCGGTGCGGTGCTGTGGGCGTTGATGCTCGCGGCTGACGCTAGTAGTCATGCTGCGGTTCCGCAAGAGGAATTACACGACAAGGCCGTGGCTGCGGTCGCCACAATTAACGGCACGTTGCAAGCTCCCGGATTGCATACGAGTGTTCGCGTCCAGCGAGACCGTTGGGGCGTCGCGCATATCTATGCTGGCGACCCGCACGATCTTTTTTTTGCGCAAGGATTTGTCGTCGCGCAAGACCGGCTTTTTCAAATGGAACTCTGGAAGCGCTCCGGCCAGGGGCGGCTGGCCGAAGTGCTCGGGCCCGCAGCGGTGGCGCGCGATATCAACGCTCGGCGACTGCGCTATCGCGGCGACCTAAAGGCGGAATTTGCGAGTTATGCCCCGGACACTCAGCAGATCCTCGAAGCCTTCACGTCTGGCATCAACGCCTATATCGACGCCATTCAGAGACCGGGCGCACGCGGGTTACCAATCGAGTTTCAGATCGCGGGGTTCAAGCCCGAACACTGGAAGCCGGAGGATTGCTTGAATCGCCTGGCCGCCTATTCGATGACCGGTAACGCCGAAAGCGAGCTGCAACACGCTGAGGTGTTGGCTCTCGTAGGCGCACAGACGGCGAGTGAGTTGTTCGGATTCGACCCGGCGGTGACTCTCGACCCTGCGCCGGGCATCGATTTTGCCGGTCTGTCGCCTCAGTTGCTCGAGAATGTCGTGAGCAGCGACCAACGGCTCCAATTTCCGCCGGCGGCCCTGCACGAGAGCAATAATTGGACGGTCTCTGGCGCGCTTGCCGCAAGCGGCAAGCCCTTGTTGGCAAACGATCCGCATCGCGTCATCGCCGAGCCCTCCCTGCGTTACATCGTGCATCTCGTCGCACCCGGTTGGGACGTCATCGGCGCCGGCGAACCGGGATTGCCGGGCGTGGCCGCCGGTCACAACCGCCAAATTGCATGGGGCTTCACCATCTTTGGCTTGGATCAGCAAGACTTGTATCTCGAGGCACTCGATCCCGCGGACCCGCAGCTTTATGCAACCCCTAAAGGGTGGCTGCGGATGAAGGTCATCACGGAGACCATCGGAGTGCGCGGAGCCGCCGCCGTTGAGGTGCAGCTGAAATTCACTCGGCATGGCCCAGTGCTCTGGGAGGACGGCACGCGGGCGCTTGCGCTACGCTGGGTCGGCTCGGAGCCAGGTACCGCAGGCTATTTGGGATCGCTCGCCCTCGATCGCGCACGCAACTGGCAGGAGTTCGAAAAAGCGATGCCGCGCTGGAAAGTGCCGTCCGAGAATATCGTTTATGCCGATCGCGACGGCAACATCGGCGAACATTCGACCGGTCTGGCGCCATTGCGTAAAAACTGGACGGGCCTGTTGCCGGTCCCGGGGAATGGCGGCTACGAATGGAGCGGGTTCATTGCGAATGCCGAATTACCGCATAGCTACAATCCACCGGCCGGATTTGTGGCGTCCGCCAATCAAAAAATGATTCCAAATGACTACCAATATGCCGTTGGCTTCGAATGGGAGCCCCCAATGCGGTACTTACGCATCAAGGAAGTGTTTGAGGATGCAAGGAGCAGAGGGAAGAAACTCGGCGTCGACGACATGGAGGCACTGCAGGCGGATGTGGTTTCGCTCCTCGCGCGTGAACTGCAGAGACTATTGCGCCAAGCGATTGCTGCGAGGCCCGAGGCAATGGCCGAATCCGAACGATCTGCCGGCCAGTTACTGCTCGATTGGGACGGCGCGCTGCGCGCGGATTCGCCGCAGGCCGCGCTGTATGAACTATGGGGAGCTGAATTGCGCAATGCGGTTACGGCGCATGCAGTCCCTGAAGTGGCGCAGAAGGCGATGGGCAAGCTGCCGTTGAATCGGGTGGTGGCCGAGCTATCGCAACCGCGCTCCGCAGTATTTGGCGCGAATCCGGCGATAAGCCGCGACGCGATGCTCATCGATGCTCTGCGTACCGCCTACGAGAAACTCATCGCAGCCCAGGGAACGGATAGGATGAAATGGTCTTGGGGAGCCTTGCATCAGGTCATGTTTCGTCATCCATTGGATGGGTCATCGGGAGCCGCCACGCTGTTTGACCGAGGACCCATACCGCGATCGGGCGACGGCGACGTCGTACAAGCGACCGGATTCGATGACGGCTCGCTCGATCAGACGACCGGCGCAAGCTACCGAGAAATCTTCGACCTCGCCGATTGGGACAAATCGGTCGGCATCAATGTCCCGGGACAAAGTGGACAGCCCGGCAGTAAACACTATGACGACCTATTGCAGCTGTGGATCAAAGGGCAGTACTTCCCTCTGAACTATTCCAGACCCGCGGTGGATGCGGCCACAGCCGATGTTCTACAGCTAGTGCCGTAAACCGGATGCGCTCACTATTTGCCATCCGCTTATCGCTAGCCAGCGCGCTGCTCGCCGTATCGATCAGCGCTGAGCCGGCTGACTCGGCGTCGGCGCCGAGTGCGTCGCCGGTAGTCGCCGTTACGGATCAGCCGCTCGCAAAGCTTCCCTACAAGCCGAGTCTGGACGTTACGTCCATGGATAGGACGGTCAATGCGTGCGTTGATTTCTATCAGTACGCGTGCGGCGGCTGGATGACGCATAACCCGATTCCGTCCGACCAGGCCAGTTGGAGCGTTTACGGGAAGCTCTACCAGGACAATCAGCAGTTCCTCTGGGGCATCCTCGACAACCTGGCGCGCACGGCTGATGATCGTTCCACAAGCCAACAGAAAATCGGCGATTACTTTGCAGCATGCATGGATGATTCCGCCGTTGAGCAGCGCGGTGTAGAGCCTCTGGCGCCGATGCTCACGCGTATTGGCGACCTACGCACTAAGCGCGACTTGCCAGGGTTGCTCGCGATGCTGCATCTGCAGACAGGCGGCAGTGGTTTTTTGTTCAAATTCGACTCTAACCAGGACTTCGCGGATTCTGCGCAGGTGATCGCGTTCGCGTCTGCCGGCGGCCTCGGTATGCCCGATCGCGATTACTACACCGACACGGATGCCCGCGCCGTTCGAGTTCGCCTGCAATACCGTCGGCACGTGGCGCGAATATTTGCACTGCTCGGCGACCCTCCGGCACTGGCGGCGCGCAACGCCGCGACCGTGCTGCGCCTCGAGACGGAGTTGGCGCGGGCCTCGCTCACCCGCGTTGAACTCCGCGACCCTCACAAGCTGTTTCACAAGCTTGACAGACCGGCCCTGCAGCGCCTGACGCCACAATTCAACTGGGCGCCTTATCTCGAGGCTCTGGAGTTGAGCCACGTGGCGGCGGTAAACGTGACGGAACCAAAGTTCTATGCCGCAGTCGACGGGCTGCTGGCCGCAAGCAGCCTGGCCGACCTGAAGACCTACCTCCGATGGCATGCGGCGCACAGCGCCGCTCCCTACCTCTCGAGGGCATTTGAGGACGAGCGCTTTGCTTTCTTCGAGCATACGCTGCGGGGGGTGCCCTTACAGAAGCCCCGCTGGAAGCGCTGCGTCGAGCTGGTCGATGTCCAGCTCGGTGAAGCGCTCGGCCAGGAGTTCGTGGCACGTGCATTCGGACCGGATCTTAAGGCCTCGACGCTCAAGATGACCGTGCAAATCGAACAGGCGATGCGCGAGGATATTGAGAATTTGGCGTGGATGAGCGATTCGACCAAGCGTCAGGCCCTCGCGAAGCTCGACTCCATCGTCAACAAGATTGGCTACCCGGACCGCTGGCGCGACTACAGCGCAATCGTTGTTCGCCGTGATGACTTCTACGGAAATGCCGTTCGCGCTACGGAGTTCGAATCGCGGCGCCAGTTGGCGAAAATCGGCAAGCCACTGGATCGGTCCGAATGGGGCATGACGCCGCAGACCGTAAACGCCTATTACAACCCGCAGATGAACGACATCAATTTTCCCGCAGGTGTGTTGCAGCCGCCGCTCTACGACCCCGCGCTCGACGACGCGCCGAACTACGGCAACACGGGCGGTACTATCGGCCACGAATTAACTCATGGGTTCGACGACGAGGGCCGCCAATTTGACGCCGCCGGAAATCTGAAGGACTGGTGGACCCTCGCCGATGCAAAGGAGTTCACCAAACGGACCCAATGCGTCGTTGACCAGTACGCGCGGTACGTAGTCGTCGACGACATTCTCATCAACAGTCGACTGACGCTCGGCGAGGATGTCGCGGATCTCGGCGGGCTAATCTTGGCGCACATGGCTTGGCGAGCGCAGACCGCCGGCCAGTCCCTCAAGGAACGTGACGGCTTGACCGCCGAGCAGCGCTTCTTTGTCGGCTACGCGCAGTGGGCCTGCGAGAATGACCGTCCCGAGAACCTTCGGCTGCACGCGAAGACCGACCCTCACTCGCCGGGTCGCTATCGGGTCAACGGACTAGTGGTAAATATGCCGGAGTTCCAGCGCGCGTTCGCCTGCCCCGTGAACCAGCCCATGGTGAAACAGGTCCCCTGCCGCGTGTGGTGAAATGCGGGCATCCTGTCGGTCACGAAAACTCCACGTCGCCGCAATCATGACGCAACCATCGGGGCTCATTATTCCATTTGCCTGCCAAGAGCGTGGGAAGTGATGGCAGCGGTATCGCTGTCAATGTTGGAACTGTTGGGACGAACTGGTCGCCGGAAAACGGAATCTCTAGCGGCCGGTTCGTCCCGGCGCGTGGTTCGCCCGCCGAGTCGCTGCGCGGCGACTGCCTTCATCGTATTTGTCGCACCGGATGCGACTTTCCGAAGTCGTCCCATTGCATCAATCTTGCGGGGACATTGTCGTACCGCGCACGAGCAGCACCGGCACAGGCGTCGTGCGGACGACGTACTCCGCGTCGCTTCCCATGACGAGACGACGAATGCCTCGGCGTCCATGGGTACCGAGCACAATCAGGTCAGCTGGCCATCCTTCCGCATGCTCCGCAATCATCGCACCGACCGATCCCGCCGGCGTCTCCACTAGTTTTGTCTCGGCTTCCACGCCCTGCCAGTGAGCGATGCCTGCGGCGTCCTTCAGGATTTCCTCACCACGCTCACGAAGGTCCTTGCGCAACTCGCTTGTGTACACCGCCGCCCCGTGCCCGCCGGCCACCAAGAAGTCGTGGACCACATGCAACAGTCGAAGCGCCGCCTTTTGATCTTTCGCAAGAAGGATTGCATGCTGAAGTCCGAGCAGGCTTGTTTCGCTGCCATCAACAGGCACGAGGATTTTCTTGTACATTGACCGCGTCTCCATGGTTGACGTCCAAAGCACACACTGAGCGTACCGCATCGTGCCTTGGCATTCTATTTCGGCAACGACTAATGAAAGGCAGATTAGAGACCTCGTCGTTGCATTCGCTGACGTCGACTTGACTGTCCGCGTTTTACGACAGTTCGCAAAGAAGCGGCCATCTGCGTTAAGTTAACGGCTCAACCCCGAAAGTCCGTTGTAGGAGTGTGCCCGTGGAATCCTCCATGATGATTACGGTGTGGTCCGGCTCGTCGCCGCCACCGTTAGAACCCCTTCCCATTCCGGGGCTCGCGCACCTCGAGGTCTTTACCTCGCGATCTTCAGAGGACGGCCGGGAGCGGTATCGCCTGCATGTGGGGTATTTCGCCGATCCCACCGCGGCCGAGCGCGTGCTGCCGCGGGTGCGGGAGATCTATCCGTCCGCCTGGGTGGTCCCGGCGAGCCGGCACCGGCCGCTCGCACGTTTGAAAGCTCTGGCGATGCAGGGTTGGACGGCGGACCCGGATTCACCGGTGACGCCCAACGCGCCGTTGCCGCGGGCGGCCCTCCTCGAGCCGGCGCAGCCGAAGCCGCCAGCCGACGTGGCTCTGAGC
This sequence comes from Steroidobacteraceae bacterium, assembly GCA_052143815.1. GTDB lineage: Bacteria > Pseudomonadota > Gammaproteobacteria > Steroidobacterales > Steroidobacteraceae > Bog-1198. The sequence goes on from JBKQSA010000048.1 coordinate 32,152, forward strand.
GATGAGATCAGTCTCAATATGGGCGAGATCCTGGCGCTCTTGGAGGAGTCCGATTCACCGGCACCCTCTCTCGCGGATTCTTTAACCGCTGATCCCGGGGCGGAGATCCGCCCAGAGGACGTCGAACTCGCCCCGGCCAATCCAGTCCTTGAAATCGATGCCCTGGCCGCCTCGCCGGCGGCGCAGATGTTGAGTGCCGAGAGTCCCGTTGCGATTACGGCGCCGCCCCGGGCGGCATCGCCCGAGCTTTTGAGCGCGTTCTCGCGCTACAGTGTCGAGGATTGGTGCGCCGAGGCGCCGGCCGCGGCCGAAGCGGCTGTCGCGCGCTCGTGGCTCAAGCGCTTACCCAAGTTCACCCGCCTCGCGGCAAAGCGCCGCGCGAACAACTAGGCCGCATCGCCTGACAGCCCCTCTTGGCGCTTGTTTGCCTTCGGTGGCGCCGCGGCCGTCACGGGTACCTCGGTTCAGGTCGCGCTGTACTTCCACGGCCAATGTTCGGTTCCGCACAGCCATTCTAGCGAGAATATGCTTGAATCGATCGTCCAACGATTTGCCTGGAGTACAGTTAAATGACCCTCGAGGAATTAGACAGGATCCGTTCATGGGATAAACGCTGCGGTGACAACGAGGGAACATTTTTTCCGGTAACCCTAGATCGTCGGCGCTTGCTGGAGTACGTCGATGAGTTACGCGCGGAACTCGCCGCGGTCGGTGGGCGAAACAAACTAGCCCTCTCATGCTAGCCAATCATTCGACGATTGCGCGAGGAAATCCCCTTGGATGTTGTGACGTCAGCTGCGGCTTCGCTTCCCGCGCGCCGCATCAAGTCGCGACCAAGGCGCATCAGCCCCGACGAGCGCGGTGTCGCACCCGAACAATCGACCGACAAATTGCCGTGCTCGACGACGGCGATGACCAGTAGCGCGAGACTCATCTGACGAGCGCGGAGTAGCGTGATGCTCATGCGGTCTACGATAGATCCGCCGACGGTCAATTTGCTGATTCAAATGAGTCCCGAATCGTAAAAGCGATGTCAAAATCCCGTGCGCTGATACTGCATCACAAAATCCAGGATGAGCCGGCTGGCGTCCGGGCCGTTCGCATCGTTAAACTCAAAGCGGGCATCGCCGCCGCTCCATGCATGACCCAATCCTTCAACGAGCACCTTGCGCAGCATGATTCGCCCCCGCTGTGTGTAGTCCTGCTGTCGGTAGGTGCGGCCCCCGCCGTCGATGCACCGCTCGCCGCACGCTAACATCTCACCGGCCCTTGGATCGATGCATTTAGCACGTGCCTTCAGCTGCTCGATTATTTCATCCGCATTCACCGGATTGACCGTCGTGTCGCGGTCACCGTGGATCACGAACGTCGGCACCATGACCTCGGATTCCCCCGCCTCACACACGACTCGTCGCGCCTCGTCGATAGACCCGGCCGACGCACCGGATCGCATCGCATCGAGCGCCTGCATGGGCGAACTTGCAGCGCCATACATCACGCCGGAGTGGATGGCACAGGCGGCAAATAGCCGACTGTGGCGGACGCCCAAGACGCAGGCCATCGCACCGCCTGCCGACATTCCCACCACATAGACACGTCGAGGGTCAATTGGGCGGCGCACCGTGACTTGATCGATCAGACGCGCAATCAAGGCTGCCTCACCCTGCCCCGCAAGTGAGGCCGGTTCAAACCAATTCCAGCAACGCAGCGGATTCGAATGCCTGCTTTGTTCCGGATACAGCACCGCGCAGCGGCCTTCTTCGGCGAGCTTGTTCATGCGCGTACCCTCGGCAAAACTGAGCGGATCTTGTCTGCATCCATGCAACATGACGATGAGCGCCAGGCTGTCACGCCGCGAGGAACCGCTCGGTAGATAAAGCCGATAGCCGAGCTCGCGGCGCCGACCCAGTCCGAAAACCGCCGTCGCGCGCGGATCCTTGAATCTCGCCACGAGAAACCGACTGCGACCGTGGGCCCGCTGTAAAGCCGGCAACCAAGTACGGGCCTGTTTTCTTAACCAACGCCGCAGTAAACGCAGCATGCACCGATTCTCCACAAAACGCCTGCGGCTCCAGCAAACGGGGCGCGTTGATCGCGAGATGCTCAGTTCCACTAAGGAACTCTGTGGTATAGGTCAACGCCTACTCCAATTGTAGTCATTCGCCTCTGTCGGGCAACCGTTCGAGGCGCGAACATCCTCGTTATGAAAATCATGACTCGATTCTTAGGCGTGACGTCTGCTCTATTCCTTGGAATAGGCGTGGCGCACGCCGCCGAATACAACGACACCATCGAGCTTTTCAAGCATGCGGGAGAAAGTGCAGTATTCTTCAACAATTGCTATGCGTATGCGGTATTCCCCACGATAGGCGAAGGAGGCTTTATTGTCGGCGCTGCGCGAGGTAAGGGTCATGTGTATGTGCATGACCGTCTCGTCGGCGACACGACGATGACCCAGTTGAGCATCGGATTGCAGGCCGGCGGCGAAGCTTATAGCGAGATAATTTTTTTCCAAGATAAGCGTGATCTGGACGAATTCGAATCCGGTAAACTCGAATTCACCGCCGGTGCAAGCGCCGTGGCCATTACCGCAAGCGCGTCGGCCAGCATCGGTACGGATCGCCTCTCTTCGGAGGCGAGTGGCGAGGCGACGGATGCGACCACGAATGGCAACTATCAGACTGGCATGGCGGTCTTCACGATCGCAAAAGGCGGGCTCATGTACGCCGCCGACATCGCCGGCGAGAAGTTCTCTTATAAAGAGCCGAGCGCTGACTAGGGATTCGGAATTCCGTACCCAATAAAGGCCATCATCTCGGGGAAACGACAACGTGAGTGGGAGCGACAAGAGGGTCTGGCAGCGTCCCAACACACCAGGGATCGGGTTTACACTCTCGGTCAAGCAGGGCAGCACGTATTTTCGCGTGCAAAGCCGGCCTATCCCGGAAGGTATGGCCCGCAAGTCCGATACCCCCGCTGACAAAGCGAAGTGGGATGAGAAGGAAAAGACTGTCGAAAGGGCTATTGCGCTGGAAGTCCTCAAGAATCTTTAGCGGCCTCCTCGGCGCGCGGGCCGATTACTTAAATGCATCACCGATGCATAGACGCCGGCATCGCAAAACCGGTCCGTCCCTCCTGCCCGTCCGTAACTATCCAGGCCGCGACCATGACGCTACAATTCACGCCTGCTCAGTTCGCGTGGACCTGAATCGATTGGCCGGCAACTAAACGGCCGAGAATTGCCCACGCTCAAGTCGAATGGAGACAGCGAAGAATGCACAAACGGAGTTGGATTTACCTCCTGGCTGCCGCCTACTTCTCAGCCGCTTGCTGTATGGGCGCAGAGCCGGGAACTGCTCGGTCGGCGCCGGACTGGCATGCAACCGTTCGCCAATTTGCCAAGAAGCATTTCAAAAATCCGGCTTGGGGCTATTCTCACTCGGAGCGAGATTACGCACTGGCGCGCTCACTTGCCGCGTCAGACCACGTTACGCTCGACGAAGATGTGCTATTCGCAGCTGCCTACTTGCATGACATCGCCGCATTTGCTCCATGGGGAGGAGATGAGCCACCAGATCACTCGGACGTGGGTGCAGACGTGGTCGGAACGATTTTAAAGGACACGGGCTTTCCAATGAGTAAACTGGATGCCGTTCGTGCTGCGATTCGCACTCACATGTACTACCGTGAGCCTGTCGGCCCTGAAGCAGTCTATCTTCACGATGCTGATGCGCTTGATTGGCTCGGCGCGATTGGCGTAGAGCGAATCATTGCGCTTGCTGACCCTAAAGGTGGCGACCCAGACGGACCGAAAGTCGTAAAAATGCTGCAAGACAACTTGGACCAGGTGCCCCAACGCGTGGTTTCACCTGCTGGTCGAGCGATGGTAGGGCAACGCAAATCAGAGTTGGTGGAGTTTCTCAAAGAACTGAAAAGTGAGACTGCAGATTTTCGGACTTTGTAACGACTAGTCAATTCGCGATGGATTTCGCGGCAACTTTAGGCGGAAGTGGCCAGATGCCCGTCCCGATAGTCGGCGAGCGCCTGCTCGATTTCCTCGCGCGTATTCATCACGAATGGACCGTACTGCACCACCGGCTCGCGTAGCGGCCTGGCCGCCAGAAGTAGGAAGCGCACGCCCGCCGCTCCGGCCTGCACCCGCACGCTGTCGCCATCGGACAAGATGCCTGCCGCGCGATGCGGCAGCGGCTTGGCGGCATCGGCCGTACCGATCTGCGCGCTGCCTTCATAGGTGTAGATAAAGGCATTGAGACCCGCCGCAACCGGCGCGCTGAACTCCGCTGCGGCCGGCAGGCGCACATCGAGGTACAGCGGATCGGTGGTCAGTTCGGCACCGCTACCATTGACCGGGCCGCTGATGGCATCGCTGGCCAGTTTGATTGTGCCGGCGATGACTTTCACTTCCCCGCCGTGCGGCAGCTTCACCAGCGGAATCTCGTCGGCAGGAATGTCGCGATAGCTGGCGGGTTTCATCTTCTCCTTCGACGGCAGATTGAGCCATAGCTGGAAACCGCGCATGCGGCCTTCGCTCTGCTGCGGCATCTCGGAATGGATGATTCCGCGCGCCGCCGTCATCCACTGCACGCTGCCGGGGCCGAGGTCGCCGCGATTACCGAGGTGATCCTCATGGCGCATGCGGCCGTCGAGCATGTACGTGACGGTTTCGAAGCCGCGATGCGGATGCGATGGGAAGCCGGCGATGTAGTCGTCCGGATTGTCGGAGTAGAACTCATCGAGCATCAGGAACGGGTCCACATACAGGCCGCGCCGGCTGCCGAGGCTGCGGCGCAGCTTGACGCCGGCGCCGTCGGAAGTCGGCATCGACTCGATGATATGGACCAGGGTGCGGGTGTTCATCTTAAATCTCCTTGAAATATCACGCGGCCAAACGTGCGATCTCGGCCACAGCCTTGGCCAGACCCGCTTCCTTGCTCTGTGGGCTAATGGCAAGACCTTCAGCGTAGACGAACTCCACGTCGGTCATGCCGAGGAAGCGTAGAAAGTCGCGTACATAGCTGGTCTGTGTATCCAGCGGCGTACCGGCATAGAGGCCGCCGCGGGCGGCGAACACGTACACCTTCTTGCCGACGAGCTGACCCACCGGACCCTTCTCGGTGTACTTGAAGGTGACGCCGGCGCGGGCGATGTGGTCGAAGTAGGCCTTCAGCTGCGACGGCACGCCGAAGTTGTACATGGGCAGACCCAACGCAATCACGTCGGCCTGCTTCAGCTCGTTGACCAGGGCATCGGAATACGCCACCACCGCCCGCTGCGCGGCACTGCGCTCTTCCGGCTTGGTGATGAAGGCGCCAAAGCGCTCGGCATCGAGGTGCGGCACCGGTTCGTCCGCGGCGACGTCGCGCACCACGATCCTTGACTCGGGATAACGTTTGCGAAAAGCGGCGACGAATTGGTCAGCCAGCCGGCTAGACTGGCCGTTGCTGTTGTTGATGCTGGCGTTGATCTGCAGCAGAGTGGTCATGAGCGCATCTCCTTGAGTCAGTGGTCGAACGATTCAATGGCCTTATTTAAATATAGATTTTTTAGATAAAAAAGACGAATAATTAGGACATACTCATCTATTTATTGGATATATGGCATCTAATCCCCGGATTTCCTTGGAGCAGTGGCGTTCTCTGTTGGCCGTGGTGGATGCCGGCGGCTATGCCCGAGCAGCTGAATTGCTGCACAAGAGCCAGTCGGCCGTGACCTATGCGGTGCAAAAGATAGAAGCGCTACTCGGCGTCAAAGTATTCGAGGTAATCGGCCGCAAGGCGCAACTAACGTCGACTGGAGAGGTGCTGTACCGACGCGCCAAGGCGCTGTTGGAGGAAGCGGGCGCGCTGGAAGTCGCTGCCGACAGTCTCGCCGCGGGTTGGGAACCAGAGCTGCGCCTCGCAGTGGAGATCATCTTTCCCACCTGGTTGCTGCTGCAATGCTTTGCGCGCTTCGCCGAGGAGCGGCCGCAGACACGAATTGAGCTGTACGAGACCGTACTCAGCGGCACCGAGGAGGCGCTGCTGCAGCGTACGGTTGATCTCGCGATCTGTTCGCAGGTACCGCCCGGTTTCATCGGCGATCCGCTGATGCGGCTGCGCTTCATCGCGGTGGCGCACCCCGAGCATCCGCTGCATCAACTTGGGCGCGAACTGACGCTGCAGGATTTGCGAGAGCACCGTCACCTGGTGATCCGAGATACCGGCAGCCAGCGCCGCAGCGGCAGCTGGCTCGGTGCGGAGCAGAGTTGGACGGTGAGTCACAAGGCCACCTCGATCCATGCGGCCAGTATGGGCTTAGGGTTCGCTTGGTTCCCGGAGGAGTGGGTACGCGACGAATTGGACCGCGGCGTGCTCAAGCCGCTCCCGCTGCGCGAGGGCGGCGAGCGCTGGGGCAACCTCTACCTAGTGTTCGCCGACCGTGACTATGCCGGTCCCGGCGCGCTGCGGTTGGCCGACATCATCCGCGAGCATGTAGCGGAGCAATGTCGCAAGCTCGCGCACGAATCGGCGTAGGCCGCTCACCGGATCGCGAAGGCGAGCATCGGACCAACGAGTCTAACTGGCTCTTAGGGAACAATCGTGTACGAAGAACGCCGATGGATTTGCCCTGTCGCGGACAGCTTCTGCGCTTGCTTCCAAATCTCACCTAGGCAGTCGTCGAACCGGTTGGCACCAGACTGTCAATTTTCGGCCGCTGACGGGGTAAATGGTTGCCAGAGATTCGATAGTAGATCAATTCGCATATATTGGTCGCCTGATCACCGACCCGCTCGAGATTCTTAGCAATGAACATTAGGTGCGTTCCCGCATCAATTGTTTTCGGATCATCCTTCATGAATGTGACAATCTCGCGCAGTAAAACGGTCGTCACCGCATCGAGCGTTTCGTCGCTGCGCCAAGTTTCAACAGCGAGATTGAGGTCCTTTTCACGATAGGCCCGAATGGTATCTTGCAGCATCTTCAAGGTCAGGTCACCCATGCGCGGGATTGAAAGTAGATTCGCCGCAGGGAAATCGCTCGGCAACGCCAGCGACCGTTTAGCGACATGGACAGCGTAGTCGCCAATCCGCTCCAAATGGACCGCAGCCTTGAATGCGCACGTCACTTGGCGCAAATCACTCGCGACGGGTTGCCGAAGTGCGATCAGTCGCACGGCCAGATCATCGACCTCGGATTCCAACGTGTCTTCACGAATATCGCCTGCGATCACACTCGCGGCAACGGCCGAATCGCGCCCTTGGAGCGCTAACATGGCCCTTTCAAGCTGGCTTATTCCGTACAATCCCATTCCCAGAACCAGATCCTCCAAACGGGTCAACTCGCGTTCATAAGCACTCATCGTATGTGGCATCGACATGGTGGGGTTTCCTTGGGCTAACCGAATCGGCCGGGTCTCATCGACCTCGATGAGTTCACCCATATATAGAGGCAACTTGCGCCTTCAAACCTTTTAAAACAAAGACTTGCCAATTTGCAAGTCGAAGCAAGTCGTTGCGACAGGTAAGCATTGTTCATAAATTGGTAAATCTCGGTAGAGTAATCTACCGAAAAGAGAAGAATACAACACCGGCATCGATTAGGACCTGTCAACATGAGCACGGAACCTGCGACTCCGCCATTGCCGAACACCTCATTGGATCCGTCACCGGCGCGCGTCGACGAGTACAATGGGCGACCCAGCGAATTCGTGCGAGAAAGCAAAGCGCTGTACGAGCACCATCTCGTATTCGACGACCGGACCATTGCTGAATACGCGATCGGGATCTGGGGCGCGACGGCGTGCCCCATACGGTAGCTAAGCGCCTTTGGTCTTTAGATATCGGATCGTTTGCCCCATTTCTCCGCACCATAGATCCGCAAGGACCGCGACCTCGGGTTTATCGGCAGGAATACACGCACTCGCTGGTTTCGAGCCCGCACTTGCAATCGCCGTAGCGCGTCGCACCTCATAGACCGCCTCATCGCGTAGCCTTGTGGCCTTCATACGATAGTCGTCTGGATGAGATGAAAGCCAAGGTTCCGGCAGTGGTCCGCGCAGTCGAGCGGCGAACCGCGATACAGGAGTTCGTAACCGAACACTGAGCCATCGGTTGCAAGTATCGGGTGTCGAGCAAGAATCACGCAACTCTCGTCCATTGCTCCTAGTCCAGTTCGCGCGCGAACGACATCGGGTTCGCGAAGTCTTTGGACAATACGAGCTCGCGACTCATCGCAAGCGGCCTTCCATCAAAGCGCCGCGGGGTTCCGCAAGCGTTTCTTGCGGGCGCAGACCCAAGCGATTGGCTCGATCTAAACCGTACAGTACAGCTGAACGAACCGCGAGACCCATCGCGCTGGTTCCGGCGATATCGCCGGCGCCGGCCGCTTTGGCGAGATGTAAGACTTCTAGCGTCTTATATTCTCGTATATCGTTCAGCGAGCGCGCGTGAGCAAGCCAGCCGCCCGTTACGACGTTGTTCGTCCACGTATCGGCCCATCCGGCGTCGAACCGTAATTTTGCGCGCCATGCTGCCTGCGAGAGTTCATTGACGAGCTGGCCCAATAGCGGCGCGCATTGAGGATCACCCAGAGCGACCGCGGGCGGGACCCGCAGCAGCATCGCGATTGACTCGGTCAAGAGACTTTGCATCAACACGGTGCCGCGGCGAACAGCGCAGTCTGGAGCGGCGACACACGGCAGCGCGGCGCAATCCAGTATTCGCGCAACCGCATCCAACTGACAACATCTCAGCCAGTCACGCGCCGCTTCATGCCCGATTTCCAGTCGCGCAGGCCGTGCGAGAATCTCCAATCGATCGGTGGGTCCTTTAACAATCGCGCCTTCTAAGATGGTTGAGAATGTTCGGGAGTGAAAGACTTGTTCCGCGGTCGCATACGCAGCTCGGTCGCGCGCCGTAACTAAAACAGCGGCCGAGGAGCTCGCGAGATCCTTCACCACTGGCAGCAGGGCCGGCAGTTCGTAGCCGCGCACCGCGAGAACGACGATGGTCCATTTTCTGCGGAGCTCGCTGGTCGGCTGATTGCGGGTAAGACGGATGATCGGAAACCGCGCTCGTTCCAAGCGATCGGCAGTCCCGTATCGGGCGACAAGGGTGACATCGCGACCCGCGGCGTGCCACTCGCGGGCCAGGAATTGACCCACAGCACCCGCCCCGGCGACGAGTATAGACGTCATGGCTGGACCATCCGGTCCACGACGTGCGGTCCGCCTTGGACCTCGCAAGCGGCCATCTGCAGGGCGACACGTCTTAAACGTTTGTCGGAGATCATGAATAGAGTTCCAATGTCAGCCATGGCAACGGAAGCAACAAGCCCTGATTCGCGTGGGGGACGATCCGCTGGCTCGGATCGTCCCTGTCAGCGACTTCAGCTAGAATTGCTTCCAGTCCGGATCGGTACCGGTCGCAGACCCGCTTTTTTCTGACGAACGCGCCGGCGACGCTTGCGCCCGCTTTTTCTCTGCACCATGCCACGGCCTGCCAGGCGCGCGCCGCTCATCTTTCGCGGGTGTCGCCGCGGAGCCGCGCTTGTCTGTCGTCGGCGGCACGGCTCCGACGGCATGCATAGAAGCTCTGGCGGTGGCGACAGCCTCCGCCGACACCTGGTACCGCTCCATCATTTCGCTCAAGTTGGTGGCTTGCTCGGCCAGCGATTGGCTCGCGGCGGTGGCTTCCTCGACCAATGCAGCATTTTGCTGGGTCACCTCATCGAGTTGAAGGACGGCCTTGTTGACCTGCTCGATGCCTACCGACTGTTCCATACTGGCAGCTGCAATCTCACCGATGATGTCACTGACCTTCTTGTTGGAGCTGACGATCTGTTCGAGGGTGTTTCCCGATTGGGTGACCAACGAGGATCCCTCCTCGACCTTTTTCACACTGTCTTGAATGAGACCCTTAATCTCCTTTGCCGCAGTCGCGCTGCGACTAGCGAGATTCCGTACCTCGCTAGCCACCACGGCAAACCCACGGCCTTGCTCTCCCGCACGCGCAGCCTCGACAGCGGCATTGAGGGCCAGCAGATTCGTCTGGAACGCAATCTCGTCGATGACACTGATGATGTCGACAATTTTCTTCGACGACTCGTTGATCTCCTTCATTGCGGTAATCGCTTTGGCTACCACCGCGCCGCCTTTGTCCGCTTGATCGCGCGCCGCCGTTGCCAATTGGCTTGCTTGTTTGGCATTGTCGGCATTTTGCTTCACGGTAGTTGTCATCTGTTCCATGGACGAGGCCGTCTCTTCGAGACTCGATGCCTGTTCCTCGGTGCGCTGGCTAAGGTCGAGGTTACCCTGCGAGATTTCCCCAGCACCTCTTGTCACTTCCATCGCTGCCGCCTGCACCCGGCTGACGAGTTCGCTCACGTTGTCGGTCAGCTGATTGATTCCCGAGCCGATTTTGACGAACAGCCCCTCTTTGCCCGTGGGGTCCATTCGCTTCGTAAGATCTCCCGCATTGACGCTCTGCACCAATTTTTGAACTTCGACGACCACATCGGCGACGTTGTCGACCAGTCCGTTGATACCCTTGCCAAGAGCTTCGAAGAAGCCGCTCTTGCCTTCGAGCGATATCCGCGCGTCGAAGTTGCCATCGCACACCGACTTCACGATGTCTTGAACTTCACGTTCGACGCTCAATTCCGTGGTTCGATCCGCCCACTCGACCACCGTGCCAAGGCGCTTACCCGCCGCATCGGTCATCGGGTTGGCAATGATGCGCAGCGTACGGCCCCCCAGCTTGAGCTGGGACGTGAACGTCTTGTTAAGACCTGCCAGCATGCCGCGCTGATGTGCCGGATTCTTGTGAAACGTGTCGATGTTCGCTCCCATGAGGCGGCCCACGTCGAAACTTGGTAGGTCCTTGCGGATATCGGCCTGTGCGTTGCTTAGCATTTCGCGAACGGTGGTGTTCATGTAGACGATGTTGAGGTCTGCATCGGCGACCATGACGTTGGAGGTGAGATTGTCGAGGGCGCCTTTAAAAGCGCCGTTTATCTCGTTTTGGCGCCGCTGTTCCGTGATGTCGGTCGCATACTTGACGACTTTAAGCACCTTGCCCTTCATGTCCATGATGGGGTTATAGCTCGCCTGAATCCAGACCTCCTTACCGCCCTTGCCGATGCGCTTGTACTGACCCGCGTCGTATTCGCCGCTACCGAGTTTCTCCCAAAACTGGCGGTAGTCGTTGCTGCCTCGATACACCGAATCCACAAAAATGCCGTGGTGTTTGCCGGCAATCTCCTCCAGCGTGTAGCCGAATGTCTTCAGGAAATTTTCATTGGCCGTAAGAATCGTGCCGTCCACCGCGAATTCGATCACGGCCTGCGATCGATTGATGGCGGCCAGCTTGCCGAGTAGCTCCGTTTGCGCCGTCTTTCCCGTTGCGCGGTCGCGCGTTTTGCGTTTATTACTTTTGATAGCCATGTTCATATCCTCAAAAAACTGGTGAATGTTGAAATGTATTGATGCATTGCCAATTGTCGACTATGCGACGTCGGCGATGTCCGGTAGCGCTGCTGTTGCAATGTCGAGGGAGATCAGTGCATCGACGTCAAGCAAGATCAGCATCTGGTCGTCGACGACGGCGAGCGTTTGAATGAAGTCATTATGGGTTTGGTGCTCTAGCTTCGGCATCGCTCGAATACTCTCGGGTGTGATATCTACGACATCCGAAACCCGATCGACCACGAGGCCGAACTGCCGTTGCCCGTCGGCCGCTTTGACCGACAGAACGATGATCACCGTGAGCGCCGTGCACTCAACCAGGGCGAGTCCAAAGCGAGCTCGCAGGTCGATGATTGGGACCACGGATCCGCGCAGGTTCAATACCCCGAGCACGTGAAGCGGCGCCTTCGGAATGCGCGTGACTGGACTCCAACCGCGGATTTCTTGCACTCGCAGAATGTCGACGCCGTAGTTTTCTGCGCCAAGAAAGAACGTAAGTACCTGTCGGGGCGCCTCTCCGAAAGGCACCCCTGCTGTTTGTGATGCGCTATTGGGCATGCGCCGTCTCCTGAAGATGGGAAAAGTTGAAAGGGATACCAATCGTCCGCGGCCGCCGGAAGGGCAAGGCCGGGCAAGGCCGCGCTCCGCTGCGAGGAATAGATAGAAGATACGATGTTGTTGCCACGATCCGCAGAAGCCTCATGAATCAAAGACGATTTGCATCGTCCTGTCGGGCCCTAAGGCAGTTGCGCTGCCGTTCCGGACGCCAACCCACAATTCCAAAGGCGGGATGAGGCCTGCATAGAGCGTGCGTTACGATCGGGGTAACGCGCTGGCTCGCGAATGTAATCGCGCTGACTCGCCGATGGGGGCGAATCGCGAACACCAGTGACTCTCGGGTAAATCTATCGACTTATGGAAATGAAACTTAACGAAGTCTGAGGAAGAAAAGCTGTTCAACATCACATTTTTGATTTTAGGAGCGGATGCCGCGTCCGAAGACGCCGGCATCTTTCGATTTGACCGGCCGCGCACGCGCACCGCGCTCGCCGTCAACGGCCGCTACGACACGATTGCGTCCCGCGGTCTTTGCAACGTATAGGGCCGCGTCCGCTGCGCGCAGGAAGCGTGAAGCACAGCTGCCGTGACGGGGAGATTCAGAAACGCCGATCGACACCGTGATTGGGCCCAGCGGTTGCTCTCGATAGGTAACGGTAAGCGCCTCAATGCGCACGCGCAGTTTCTCGGCGGTGGCGAGCGCGTCCGAAAGCGCCGTTTCGGGTAACAGCAGCACGAATTCCTCCCCGCCGATCCGGCAAGCGATGTCGCTCTGCCGCACGGAGCTACGCAATAGGGCACCGACTTCGTGCAAGACAAGATCGCCGCACTCGTGTCCGTAGGTGTCGTTGAAGCGCTTGAAATGATCGAGATCGAAGATCAGAAGCGACGTCGGCCGATGCTTTCGGCTGCTGCGCGGCAACTCGCAACTGAGCCACTCGTCCATGAAACGTCGGTTATAGAGTTCGGTCAACGGATCGCAAATCGACTGCAGTCTCAGAGCCTCGCGCAATCTGAGGTTTGCAATCGACAGTCCGACTTGATCCGCGATCGCCTGCAGGATCTCGAGGTGAGGTTCATCAAGGCTCCCGCTCGAAGCGGCGAATCGCTTCCCAGACAGATGCAAGACACCGAGGGTCTCGCCGCGGGCCAACATCGGCACACAGATAGATGAGCGGTCTCCCTCCGCTGTCGCGTGCTTGCAGCCCGCACCGCGGTTTGCATCTGCGACGCACGGACGGCGGCTACGCAGCGCCGTACAGTCGTTCGGTGCAAAGCCGTGCGCCAGCCGGACCGCGTCGGGACCCCAAGTCGTCGCCGCCTCGAGTGAATCGCAGGACCCGCCAATCATGTAGACTGCGCCGGAATACTCGGGGAACAGTCGAGCCGTGCAGAGTGCGACGACCTGATGTGATTCCTGTTCAGAACGGCATCCCTGAAGATCCTCCGCCATCTGACTCAGTTGCCGCAATTCTTCGGTACGCCGCATGTTCTGCGCTAGACCTAATTGGAGCTTATGGTTCGCCTCGAGGAGTTCATCGCGCGCCTTACGCTGAGACGTAACGTCGCGGATGATGCTGATGACCAGCGTGCCGCTGACCGTCCTGACGTGACTCAGGCTTACGTCCGTCGGAAACTCGCTGCCGTCCTTGCGCCGGGCTATCACTTCGAATCCCGAGCCCATGCTGCGCCTTTTTGGATTGGTTACGAAGTCGCTTCTCATGTGGACGTGCTTCCCGGTAAATCGATCGGGTATGAGTACCTCGATAGGTTGCCCCACCAGGTCGGATTCCGGGTACTGAAACAGGCGTTGCGACTCGGCATTTGCGAATTGAATGCGGCCGTCCGCGCCGACGCCGATGATCCCCTCCGGAGCGGCATCCACGAGGCTGCGGAACTTCGTCGCTTCCGCACTCACCGAGTCGCGCAGAAGCGCTCGGACCCGCCACCAGATCATGGGTGCGCATACCAACGCCATCAGCGCGGCCTCGAGCGCGACCCGGAAGTACCCGCCAATGGCGAACCGTGACAGCGCGCCGGCAACGATCGCGTCTGCCATGAATACCATGATGGCAAACGGCACCTGTCTGCGAGCCGCCATCAGCTTGCGCCAAACTATCATCCGGAACCTCTTCTCTTTTTCATTGTTTTCGCGGACCCGCCGGGTGCGCCTCCCGAATTCCGATGCGCCTAACGCCCGAGGAGCGCGCAAGCATCCTGGGCCCAGGAAACCGCTTCGACGTAAGCAGCCTGGATCCGGTCGGGGCCAAATCCCTCTGGATGTACCTCGTCCCATCGGCCCTGCTCAAAGGCGGTCACTGACTGCAGCACCGCCCCGATCGGCCCTGAATGCGCAACGAGCGCCGAAGACACGGCGGTGCTCAACGGAAGACTGCGAACGGCCTCGGCAGTCGACACGCCGAGCAGCACATCGAGGTGTGACAGGAGGCCAGCAAAAAAATACTCACCGGAAGCCTTGAAACCTGTGTGTGCTCCGAGCAGCTCACACATTTTGGCTCGCACTACGGCGTTGGTCAGTAGATAACTGGGTCGGTCGTCGAATGCCGCCAAAGCCACTACCGCACATAAGCGACGGAGATGCTCAAGTCCGAGCATCACGATTGCATGGCGAGTCGAGACGATCTTTTGCGGCAATCCATGGTATGCCGAGTTCAGAAATCGCAGTAGACGGTGGAGCAAACTGAGATCTTGAGACACGAGGTCCGCGAGGACCTCTGGAGTCACCTCGGGGTCCTGCAGCGCGGCGAGCACCTGTAGCACCGCCAGGCGATTCGAAGGCGCCCGGCGGCCGACAAACGTCTCGGGCCGTCCAAAGAAATATCCCTGGAACCCGCGAAATCCCATTGCACGACATCGTTCGAACTGTTCGAGAGTCTCGACCTTCTCGGCGATCAGATCGACACCCCGCTGCAAGAGCGTCGCCGCGGTTTGGGCCAATCGCTCCGCGGGTTCCACCAGCAAATCCACTTTTACGATGTCCGCAACCTGCAGCAGACTCTCATCGTGATGTGCACTGGAATAGTCGTCGAGAGCGATCTTGAAGCCTTGCTCGCGCAGAAGCCCAATGCCGGCAAGTACTGCTTCGTCGGATTGAGTTGTCTCCAGTACCTCGAGCACGGTCCTCTCCGGCGAGAGCGGGACCGCGACGGGATCGACGATCAACTCGCGCGGCAGATTCAGATGCATGAACGATTGCCCGCATAACTTTTCGAGACCGATCTCGGCAACCGTCGCAACAACCACCCGGCACGTCGCGACCGCTCCGTCCGGGAATACCGCGCTGGTCATATTTGCCGTGTCGCGATACAGCAGCTCGTAGGCCACGACCTCCAACCGAGAGTTGAAGATCGGCTGACGCGCCACGCAGATGTTTGCCGCTGCAGATTCGGGCCGCGTCACCACCGAATCGAACGCTCTATTTTTGCGCATATTTCTGGCTGCCCCAAAGTCGACAGACGACTTTCGTCGTTCCGCGGTGGCGGAATGCAGGGCGAACTGCCGTTATTCCGAATACCAACGGATGGTGCCAAGGCGAATGGTGGCCTGATAGAGCGTGCGTTACGAGAGGGGTAACGCGCCGCGCGCGATGTCATCGCGGTGACCCGCCGATGGGGGGGGTAAATCACGCTGCGGATTGCTCTTGAAGATTGTTATCGTCAATATGTGAATATTCTTTACAACGATGATGCACGCAAACTGTGACCGGCATTCCAAGGTGCCTTGGGAGACTCGCTGCGTTCTTTGACGAGCCGCGAAGGTGCATTGACCGGCATGGAATGCATCTATGAGGGCCCCACCGGTCCGACACCGACCGTTCCGGATATCGTCAGCCATAACCTGTATAGAGTCGCTCAGGAAGCCATTTGCAATGCGATCCGTCACAGCGGCGGCTCCCGGGTCACCGTTCAACTGCATATCCAGGCGCGCATGGCCACCATGTCGATTCGCGACAATGGGCGCGGCTGCAGCACGATCAACTGTGCCGATGGCTGCGGTATCGGCTGCCTCGCGATGCGCTATCGCGCACTCAGCATGGGTGGAAACATCATCGTGCGGGACGCCATGCCATCCGGGACCGAGGTGGTCATCGAAGTACCTCTCTGAGTGACGATGGGCCGCTCAATGCGCGAAGCAGGTACATTTGCCATAGCTGCGACGCGAAGGCTCACGCGGTATGGTTCGGCGTCGCAGTTGGCGGGTCTCAGTCCGCGGGCGGACTCAGAACGGTCATCACGCATTGCCGACTGATTCCCATCAGCGCCGAGGTAATGGAAGACATCGCCAGGTAGTCCGATCGGCCCGCGGCCCCCTCGAAAATCTTGGTGAACTCCGTGCACCAGGCAGCCGCCTCGCTGGCCGCGGGTCCGGTGGGGGCGCCTTGCCCCTCGAGCTGATCACCGGCATCGGCTAGCGCCTGGGCGACGACCAGGCGCGCCTGGCGCACCACTCCCTGCGCTTTGAATACGTCTTGCCGCGTCTGTCTCAGAGCCGCGATATCTGTCGTGCCCCACTCTTCCGGACGCAGCACGGGCGCTTCGGCGACGAGGCGCAGCTGATTGAATCGGCCGGTGGAAAAGCGCCGCCCTTCGCCCATCACGGCGAGCGTGTCGCGCACGTTGGGCCACGCAGATTCCAGCACGCTGAAGCTGAGCACGCCCTGCGCATCCTGCCTCGCGCGTATGCCGCTGGGCGCAAGTGCGCGATCGAATCGATGCACCAAAGCCGCATTCGAAAGAGCGGGCTCGATCGCCACCGAAGACGCCGCCGGCTGACCCTTGCCGCCCACGGAGAAATACAACGTCTCGGGGGAGCCATGCGCGCGCAGCGAATCCATGTTCAGGCCGCGCATAGTGAACCTCTGGCGCGCTTCGCCCGGAGCGCTGAAACCCAACTGACTATCGAGCGTGCCGGCCGTGGCCGCCGTCCGCCCGAGCCAGAATTCGTTGAAGCGCTGGATCTGCGTGTCGAGCACGGTCGGTTCCATGGGCGTATCAGCGGCGCCGGCGTTCGAACCGCCGCTCTTCGCTTGCGCCAGCTGCATGCTCAGGTGTCCTCTCAACTCCGCAAGCTGCGCCGCGAGCCCATCGAGAAATTCTATCGCCTGCTGAGCGCCGCTGATCCGTTCGTTCAGCCCAGGATCGACGGCGCTGAGCGCGCGGCGCGAAAAACTCACTGTGCTCGGCGTCCAAAGGACCTCGGACGGCGCATCGACCGGCGCGGGCAGGCTCGTGCCCACAACCGTGAGCCCGTGACCCGTGGCGGACCGTTCGATCGAACGGCGCGATTTGAGCGGCGCTATCGACATGGATCGCGTACCTTGCTATGGGTGCGGCGCGTCACACGACGTTGAAAAGCGAAAGCTTGCTGACTTGACTGTAGGCCTGCTGCGCAGCCTGCACCGCCGTGGTGTAGCCGGTAAGCTGGGTGTAGGTGGCTGCATAATTAACCTGGCCGAGACTCACGGATTCTTGTTGATCGGTCAGATTGATATCCGAGAAATTGGTGTTCATTGTGCTCAATATGTTCTGTTCGCCTCCCAGGCTCGCAATTGTTCCGCTGATGCTGCCGAGCGCGGTCTCGACCCCGGTTATTGTGGCGGCGACCAGGCCGCTTACCGCGGGTGTGTTCACGTTGACGCCAGGCGCGCTGAGCGTGGATTGCGCGGTGTCGAGCTGGTTGAGCAGCGTGGCCATCTGCGGCAGGGCGACATTGGCCGGCTGCGTCACGCCGGAGCCAACGGCGACGAGCTGCTGATTGGCATTGCCGGTAAACGTGTATCGCGCTCCGATCGCCGCCGCCGGATTGTAGGTGATCGCGGGCGTATTGGTCATGGTACCGGAGAAGATGTAGTGCCCTTCTGCGTCCGTGCTGTTGGCCGTGTACAACATGCTTTGCATCAACGGCTGTAGGGACGAGGCGATCGCCGATTCGTCGGCCGCGTTATTACTGCCGTTGGCGGCCTGCACCAGCAAATCATGGGCACTCAATATGTCGTTCGAGATGCTGTTCAGGTAGGACTCGTTGACCGACAACTTATTTTGCAGAGTGGTGATATTGCTCTGGTACTGGGTGATGTCGGCCTCGTTGCGCGACAGCCGATCCAGCTGCACAGTGGCGACCGGATCTTGCGACGGCGCCGTGTACTGCTCCCCGGTCGCAAGCTGCAGGTTGAGGGCGTCCATCTGCGCGGTGGCGGTCTGCAGCGCGGTGCTCATCATGTCCCTATACTGATTCGTAGCGATGCGCATCATGAATTCCTCAAATGACCGCGGCCGGATTGAACATGGCGAGCGTGTTGGCGAACAAGGTGTTCGCCACTTGGATGACCTGCATGTTGGCCTGATACATCTGTTGGTACTGTACGAGGTTGGTGGCTTCCTCGTCGGAGTTCACGCCGCTCACCGATTGCCAGGTCGCCTCGGCTTGGTCGCTCACGGTCTGCGCGGTGGCAGCCGCATTCTGATTCTCTTGGCTTTGCGTACCGAGCGTCCCCACGATCTGCGTCATCGCGTCCGACAGCGTGACGTTGCCGAGGACGGGCAGCGCCACCGGCTGGCTGTCGAGCGCAATCAACTGCGTGAGATTACCGCCGTCGCCGGACGCGGTGGGATCCGATGAAAATGCGAGATCGCTGGTCTGGATGCCGGGGGTCACCGATAGAGTGCCTGTGGCCCCGGCGGGAACGAACTGGAAAAGTGGCGTGCCGGCCGTTCCGGCCGGCGTGAAGCCCGCGGCCAGCTGATTATTGTAACTGGTTGCCACTTGCTGCGCCATGCCGGTGATCGACTGCATCATGGGCTGGAGCACGTTGGTCTGGAAGTCCTGCAGGCCTTGCAGCTGGCCGCCCACTGCGCCGTTGAGCGTGAACGAGACGTTCGAGAAATTTAAATTCAGCGTCTGCGTATCGTCTGGGTTGGTCGTCGCGCTCAGCGACGCGGCGGTAGTGCCTTCCACCAGCGGCTGGCCGCTGGTCAACGACACATCGAGGGATCCATCGGGCTGATCCGCCACCTGCACGGAAGCGAAACTCGCAAGACTGCCGATAGCCTGGTCGCGCGAGTCCAGGAGGCCGGACGCGTTGGTCCCGGTGGCCTGGGCCGCGACGATTTGGCCATTGAGTTGGGCGATGTTCGTCGTCAGTTCGTTGACCTGCGAGATGATTGAGGTGCGCTGCTGATCCACGGCGGTCATTTGATTGGTCATGAGCTGGCTTTGCGAGTTGAACTGCTGCGCCAAAGAACTCGCAGACGCGATGACCTGCTGCCGCAGCGGGTCGGAGGACGGGTCCTCGCTGGCCGCATTGAGCGCGCTCGAGAACCCGTCCAAGCCGGCACTGATGCCGGTCGTCGTATCGCCCATCACCTGTTCAAGCTGAGTGAAATAAGGCTGCGCCGAAGTGCTTTGGCCGAGACCGGACGCCGCATTCCAAAGCTGCAGGTTCGTGTATTGATCGCTGAAGCGCTGGATCGATGTCACCGCCACGCCGCTGCCGGCCACCTGCGCGCCGTCGTACAGCGGCTGCACGGATGCCAGCACCACGCCTTGGCGGGAGTAGCCGGGCGTCTGCAGGTTGGCAGTGTTCTGACTCGACGCATCCAAAGCCGCTTGCGCCGCGTTCGCACCCGACAACGCGATAGAGATCATGCTCATAGGCTTGGAGACCTCAGTGGCGAATGTGAACCGCGGATGCGCATTACTTGTTTAAGGCGACCGGCTTGGGCGCAACCTTAAGGCCGCCATCCTGCGGGTTTGCCGGCACGAGCTGGCGCAGGATGGCATCGGCGACGCCGAATGCGTGCCGTTGCGACAGTTTATCGGCCAACATGGTATCGACCATGTCGAGCATATCGTTGTCTCCCCGTTTCGCGTTCTCCGCGTCGTCGGGATCGATCTCGCGCATGCTGCGGCGCATCTGATGCAGGATCTGCTCGATGAAGAAGCTTTCGAAGTTCTCGGCCGCTTGCTTGACTTTCGCCCGGTACTCGGGCGCCATCCCGCTCTGATCTTCGGCGGCGACGGCTATGGGCTCGCCAGCCGAGTTTTCCGGCAGTGCGAAACCGCTGCGGATCGCGATGTCGATGAATTGGCTCATGTCTCGCCCCTCATATCACGACCAATTCGGCATCGAGAGCGCCGGCCTGATCCAGCGCCTGCAGGATGGCCATGATGTCATCGGGGTTGGCACCGATGCTGTTGACGGTATCGATGATCGCCTTGAGGCTGACGCCTGCGGGCCATAGAAACATGTGTTTGGCGTCCTGCTGCACGCTGACCTGCGAGCGCGGCACCACGGTGGTCTGGCCGACCCGGCTGCCGGGCGCGGGTTGACTGACGATGGGGGCCTCGGTGATCACCACTTTGAGAACGCCGTGTGATATCGCGGCGGGCCGCACGCGCACGCCTTCCGAGATCACCACGGTGCCGGTGCGCGAATTGAAGACCACCTTCGGCAAGGCGTTCCCCACGGCGACCGAGAGGGACTCCAGGCCGGCGACGAAGGCCACGCGCTGAGTCGGATTGGTCGGCGCCACGACCTCCACGCTGGTCGCATCGCGCGTCGTCGCCACATCGCCGTAGCGGCCGTTGATCGCCAGCACAATATTGGTCGCGGTTTGGAAGCTGGGAAGATTCAGACTCAGCAGCACGGTGGGGCGCGTGGCGAAATCGGTTTCGATCTCGCGCTCGATCGTGGCACCGTTGGGAATGCGTCCGGAAGTCGGGGAGTTGAGGGTCACACTGGATCCGCTGGAGCCGCTCGCCGTGACGCCTCCGACCACGAGGTTGCCTTGTCCGAGCGCATAGATCTCGCCGTCTGCGGCATGCAGCGGAGTCAGCAGCAGGAGCCCGCCCCGCAGGCTCTTGGCGTCGCCCATGGAGGACACCGTCACGTCGACGGTCTGGCCCTTGCGGTAACCGGGCGGAAAGACGGCGCTCACCATCACGGTGGCCACGTTCTTGGTCCTCGGGTCGACACCGCCCTCCGGCAGCCGAACGCCGAACTGCTTGAGCATGTTGACCACCGACTGGCCCGCGAACGTCACCTGCGTGCCGTCGCCGGTGCCCTGCAGGCCGACGACCAATCCGTATCCCAGCAATGCGTTTTCGCGCACGCCTTCGATGTGCACCAGGGAGCGCAGAGCCCTGTCGTACCGCGGGCTCTCCAAGGGTTCGACCGTGGCCGCATGAGCGAGCAAGGTCGGGCTCGAGACCACTGCGACGGCCAACGCAACGGCAATCCTGTAAATGTTCATGCAGTCTCTCTAAAAAGGCATGTAAGGGCCGGTGAAGAATCGCATCAGCCAGCCGGGTTGATTCGCGTCGTTCAGCGTTCCGCGGCCGGTGTAGGTGATGCCGGCATTGGCGATGCGCAGGGACGACACGCGGTTGTCCGTGTCGATGTCGGCCGTGCGCACAAAGCCGGCCACGCGGATGACCTCTTCGCCCTGATTGAGGCGCAAATTCTTCTCGCCGCTGATCCGCAGCATCCCGTTCGGCAGCACGTCCTGAACGATCACGGTGATCGACCCTTGCAGCGCATTCTGCTGCGTGCTCGCGGTCGTGCCCGCGAATGAGCGATCCCCATTGAGGGACAAGTCGGTCTTGAGGCTGTGGCCGGCAATCACGGCGGGTGCGAAGGTAACGGCACTTTGCTTGTCGTAACTGGTATTTGCGCTCTTGCTCGCCTGCGTGACCTCCTCCAGTGTCACGGTCAGCGCATCGCCGGGCCGGAAGGCCCGGCTGTCGGAAACCGGCACCCACGGCGTCTCCATGGCGAACACGCCGCCGGACTGGCCCTTGTGCACGGCTGCGATCGCCGGCAGCGGCGGAGGTTCCATGTGGGGCTCGGGCGGCAACATGGCCTTGCACGCCGACAGCAGTAGCGCCGCGGCGACGACTCCCAGCCGCAGGACCAAGGCGTCCATCAATGCGCGGCCTGCGAGAGGAGCTGCAGCATGTTATCGGCGGACGAGAGCACCTTGGTGCTCATTTCGTAGGTGCGCTGCGCCGCAATCATATTCACCATCTCCTCGACCACGGAGACGTTCGAGCCCTCGAGAGAGCCCTGTTGGATCGTGCCAAAGGCGTCCGCCCCCGGCACGCCGACGGTCGGAGGTCCGCTCGCATCGGTTTCCTGAAACAGATTGTTGCCCAAGGCGACCAGGCCCGCGGGGTTGGGAAAAGTCGCCAGCGTGATCTGACCAACCTGAGCCGGTGCGGTTTTGCCGGCGACCGTGGCCGTCACCACGCCGTTCTGTCCGATCGTCACGGCGGTCGTGTTTGCGGGGATGGTGATCGCGGGAGTCAGCAGCAGTCCGGTCGAGGTCACGAGCTGGCCTTGGGCATTGAGCTGCAGCTGGCCCGCGCGCGTATAGGCGGTCTCGCCGTTGGCCGTCTCGATCTGCAGAAAGCCTTGGCCGTTGATGGCCAGGTCGAACGGCTGGCCCGTGGTCTGCGTGCTGCCGGCGGTGAAGTCCTTTTGTGTGCCGACCAGGCGTGTGCCGTTGCCCAGCTGCACGCCGGTGGGAGAAACCGTTCCGTCGGCGTTCTGCGCGCCCGGCTGGCGCTCCACCTGATAGGAAAGATCCGCGAATACGGCGCGGTCGCGCTTGAAACCAACGGTGTTGGCGTTGGCGAGATTGTTGGCAATCGTCTGTAATTGTTCGTCTTGCGCCTGCAAGCCGGTCTTGCTGATCCACATTGCGGGGTTCATTGCTGTTGCTCCTTGAGAAAATTCATTCGCCGACCAATTTGTTGCCTTCCGAAGCCATGTTGTCGGCAGCGGTATAGAGTTTCATCTGGATCTCGAAATCGCGATTCAGATCCATCGTCGAGACCATTTCGTCGATCGCGGAAACGTTGCTGCCCTCCAGATGGCCGCTGCGCACCGTCACCGTGTCGTCGACCGGCAGCGGCTGACCGGATCGTGCGACGATGAGTCCGCTCTGATCCTTGACCACGGCGCTCGCCGGCGCCTTGACGAGCTTCAGCCGGTCGACCGGCTGCATCTGCGACTGGCCGGGCGCCTGGATGGAAATGGTGCCGTCGGTGTCGATCTGCACGCTGCTATAGGTCGGCAGCACGATGGGCCCGCCGGCGCCCAACACCGGCCGGCCGCCCACCGTCAGCGTGCCATCCTGATCCAGGGTGAAGTTGCCGGCGCGCGTGTAGGCTTCGCCATTTTTCGCCTGAACGGCGAAGTAGCCGGACCCTGCGATCGACGCATCCAGATCGCGCCCCGTCTCGTGTGCGACCCCCGCGCGCCCGTCGACGGCGTTCGCGACGAGCCGGCTCATATGACGAGCATCGTAGCCATAACCCTTGGTGACGGCTTGGCTGGTCGCGGTCTCGAGATCGGCCTGAAATCCGCCGGTATCGCTATTCGCCAAGTTGTTCGCGTGCACCTGCTCTGCACGCAGGGTGCGCTCGGCCCCGCTCATGACGCTATAAATCAATGCATCCATGATAGTTCGCTTTAGAGTGCTTGTATCAGGGTCTGCAGCATCTGGCTTTCCGTCTGCAGCACCTTGGAATTGGCCTGATAATTATTTTGCGCGGACATCAGGTCGACGAGCTGCGCCGTGAGGTTGACGTTCGACTGCTCGAGCGATCCCGCGGTCAAGGTGCCGACCGTGCCGGTGCCCGGCGTGGCGTACAGCGCCGTGCCGGAGCCAGTCGAAGCGGCCCATGCGGTGTCGCTGACGGGAGTCAGTGCGCTGTCGTCCGGGAATGTGGCCAGAGCGATGGTGCCGACGGTCTGCGTCTGCCCGTTGCTGTACTGCGCGACCACGGCGCCAGTATCGGAAAGCTGCACCCCGGTGAATGTCCCCGACGCGTAGCCGTTTGCGGTATTCGTGCTGGTCGAGGCGCTGCCCGAAAATTGCGTCGTACCGAGGTAGCTGATACTGACATTCAGCGGCGCGGCGCCCGGCGGCGCACCAAGAGCCAAGGCAACGGGGGCCGCCGGGTTGGTCAATGCGCCGGTCGCGCCGAAGGTCATCGCGGTGGTCGCCGCGACGGCATTGCCGTCCAAGCTGTAATACACCGTATCCTGGTTTGGCCCGGTATTGACGAAATACTGCGTCAAGCTGTGCTGCACACCCAGCGAGTCGTAGACCACCGAGACGTTCGAGCTGTTGTAGGTCTGCGGATCGGCCGCATTGAAAGGCGCCACGGTCGGCGGCGTCCAATCGGCCGACAGATTGGCCACGTAGTTGAGCGTGGTGGTCGCCTGCGCCGGGATTTGCCCGGTAGGCACCACCAGATCGCCCATGGGTCCGAGCGTGGTGGAGCCCGGCACGGCAGCGTAGCCCTGCACGTCGTTGCCGAAACTATCGACGATGTTGCCGTTCTTATCCTGAGAGAACGAGCCCGCACGGGTATATAGCTGCTGCCCGGCCGCATTCTTCGTGACGAAGAAGCCCTCGCCCGAGATGGCGGCGTCCAGGCTGTTGCCGGTGCTCACCACATCCCCGCCGAGGTCGATGCTTTGCGTGTAGGAGTTGATCTCCGTGCCCGTCGGCTGCAGACCTGAATACGTGGCGGAGAAGTTGGCGCGGCTCGCCTTGAAACCGGTCGTATTCACGTTGGCAATATTGTTGCTGATGGTGTCAAGCTGACTGTTGATCGCGTTGATGCCCGAGAGGGCGATATCGAAGCTCATGACGGTCTCCTGATGCTCAATTGGTTGGGGTTGTTGGATAGCCGTAGAACGCGGCGATCGACGACGCCGGCACCTGGCCGACGCCGTTCACATTGAGCAGCGCGCTGCCCGACGATGAAATTTTCACGCTGTTCAAGGCGCCGGTCACGTTGGTACTGGGCGTCTCGCCGCTGCTCGTCACGACCTTGATCGAGTAGCTGCCTGCCGGCAGGCCCAGCGAGGTCGGGTTGATCGTGAAGGGTACGTCGCCGGCCGACTGTGCGCCGAGCGCGATGCTCTGCTGCTGACCGGAGGCGCTCTGCACCACCAGCGAGGTCGAGCTGCTGTTGTTGGCCAGCGTAAAATCGCCTGAAACCGGCTGACCGGCGAGGGTCACCTGATTGGTGCTCACGCTCACCTGCGAGCCGACCTCCAGGCCGAGATTCTGTGCCTGCATGTTTTGGAGCATGGTCGCGTTGGCGCTGCCCTGCGTGGTGAGCGTGGTGAGCGCTTGGACTTGACTGAGCTGGGCTAGCTGCGTGATGTACTGGCTCGGGTCCGTGGGGTTGAGCGGATCCTGGTTCTGAATCTGCGCAACCAACAAGGTCGTGAACATGCTGGACATGCCGCCGTTGCTGGTCACGGCGGACGATGTCGACGACGAGGTGGACGCGGATGCACCCTGGTTAGCGGTGGTTGCGGTGTTCGTGATAGTCATGATGTTTAACTTTCTCCCATTTTGAGTACCGATTGCTGCATCGACTTGACTCGATTCAGCACCTCGATGTTGGTTTCAAAGGCGCGCGACGCCGACATCATGTCGGTCATTTCCGCGACGGTATTGACGTTCGTGTAAAAGACCATTCCCTGATCATTGGCTGAAGGGTTGTCGGGCTCGTAGACCTGACGAATCGGCTCGGTGCTCTCGACCACATCGAGAACTTGAACTTTCGCGCCCGCGATCGGATCGCTCGAAAAAGCGCTGTGATCGAAGACCGTGGCGAATACCGGCTTGCGCGCGTGGTACGCCTCGGCCTCGCTGCTGGCCGCCGTCCCCGCGTTGGCAAGGTTGCTGGCGATGGTGTTGAGACGCACGGTCTCGGCCGTCATGGCCGAGCCGGCGATCTCTGCTATGCTTCTGAACATTGACATGGGCTTACTGTCCTTGGATCGCTTTCGCGATGTCGCGCAGCGTCAAATTGATGAAGGTCATGCTGGCTTGAAAATCCGAGGCATTCTGCGAAAATGCGGCCTGTTCGACGCCGAGCTCGACGGTGTTGCCGTCCTGCGATGGGAGATTCGGAACGCGATACAGCAGCTCGGGCCCCGCGTTGCCGAGCGGCGATCCCCCATCGGCCGCAGTCCCCTGGGCCTTTTGAGCCAGCGCCTGCTGCAGGCTCGCGGCGAAATCGATGTCGCGCGCCTGGTAGCCGGGAGTGCTCTCGTTGGCGAGGTTGGACGCCAATATTTTGACGCGCTCCTCGCGCAGCTTGAGCGCCTCCGGGTGAATGCCTAGAGCCCGTTGGATATTGATGGCCATGCGTTATCCTCTGAAATCAAACCTTGTCCATGAATTTTCGCTCGCGGCCGCCGTGCTGGCGTTCGCCGCAGCCGGCCTATCCGCCGCGGGGACCATGTCGATCGAGGCGCTCCTGGAGCAGGCCGCCCGCAACGAACTGCTCGCCCAGGCGCAGCAGGCGCATCTCGTCAATCCGTCGATACGAGTCGAACTGCGCCCGCGCACCGGCAAAGCGGCGCACTCCTCGTGCCCAAGTAACGTTGAAATCGAAGCGCTCGACACGCGATTCGTCACGCGCATGCGCTTCGCCGCCGTCTGCCCGGCGACGCCGGGCTGGCGCACTGAATATGTGGTACGGGGGGCCATCGAGGCGGACGTCGTGGTCGCGGCATCCGCAATCCTCCCCGGCCAGGAAATCGGCGTGGAACAGCTCGAGCGCGCGAGACGCGATGCATCCGAGACGCCGGGCGCGCTGTCCGACCTCGACGCGGTCGTCGGCAAATCCAGCCAGCGAACCCTGCACCGCGGACAGATCATCGACAAGCGGTGGCTCGCGGAACCGCTCCTCGTCAAGCGCGGCGCCAGCATCAACATCGTGGCGCGCAACACCGGCATCGAGGTCCAAGTTCCGGGCGAGGCGATGGAGGACGGCCGCCGGGATGCGATCGTGCGGGTGCGCAATTCGCTGAACGGAAAAATCATCCGGGCCCGAGTCATCGCGAACGACGTGGTCGAGCCCGCGGACCTGCCCGCGCCATAGCGCCGCGCCGGGCCGTTCACCTCATGCTGGTGCATAGATGTACGCCTCGGTCTTCAGTACGCGGTGCATGATGTCGTGCTGTGCGGTCAACAGATTGCAATTGCGGCGATTGAGTCTCTTGCACTCCGTCACCAGCGCCTCGAGCGTCGCGCAGCAGTCATCGAAACGGGCCCGCGCCGTTGCCGGCAGGCGCTCCGATACGGCTTGCAGCGAAACGCGTGAGGCCGGCACCTTGCCGGCCAGCAGGGCGCCTGCAAGTTCGACCCGCTCGCGGCGACGACGCTCGAGCACGGCCGTCAATTCCACGATGCGCCCGACGATGTCGCTGATCTCCTCGGCTCGGTGCCGCAACGCCGCGGAAAACTGCGCGTCGAGCAGAGCCCGTAGACGGCGATAGTCGGCCACGTCGCCGAGCATGCCCGCCAGGATGCAGCGCACGGTCATCGCGGGAGTCATTGGCCGGTCCGGTGGTAGCGCTCGATCAGCGCGGCCAGCTTGGCGGCATTGAACGGTATTTCACCCCGCGCCAGCGAATCGCGCAGCGTCGCCACTTGCGCCTGATCGACCTCGGGAAGCTCCCGAATTGCCGCGAGCGCGGGCCCAAGAACGGATGACTCGAGTGGACCGGGCGAAGGGCTCGGCGATGACGCAGTCGTGGTATCCGCCGGCGCGGCGATCTCCGACACCTTGGTTGCCGCCGCGATTTCCTGCGAAGGTCCCACACTGGGGATTGTCATGATGTTACCTCGTGATTTCGTTCGCATCGCACTACCGACCCGGAGCCAGTTGCCCGCGCAATGCCACCAAGGCGTCATGATCCGGCAAGCTGGTCGAGACGCCATCGACCAGTGCCTCCGTCTCACCCGGCGCGCTGAACATCGCAGTGATGTTGCGCGCCTGGCCGGTGGTGAGGATCAGCAGCTCGATCCGCCGGTTCTCGGCGGCGTTCGAGTCTTGAACATTGAATGGGGCGCGATCCGCGAGACCCACGACCTGCAATACGCTGCGCACCGGCATGCCGCCCATCAACAGATAACTGCGTGCCGCAATCGCGCGGTCGCTGGAAAGGGACCAGTTGGAGATACTCGCCGCGCCCTGATCGCGATACTGTGTCGAATCGGTGTGGCCGACGATCAGCATCTGGTTGGAGATCCGGGCGAATACCGGTCCCACCTTGCGCAACAGCTGCACGAAAGGCTCGTTGGCTACCGCGCTGCCGCGGCTGAACATACCTTTCTTATCGGTGTCGTGCAGGATCACCCGCAAGCCATAAGCCGTGATCATCAGCTGGACGTTACCCGCGAGTCCGGCCTGCTCGCTCAGACGAGTCAGCACGGCCGCCAATTCCGCCATGTCCGCCGGCGTTTCATAGGTGGTCTTCGATAGGCGGACTCCCGGTTCGCTGTCGACCGACGTGTCCTCACCGCGCGAGGCTTTGCGCGGCTCGAGCGTGTCGCCGTCGCTCGGCAAGGGTTCACGCGCGATCAGACTGCCGCGCGGGCCGCCGAGCGACTCCGGCATCCGGCCCCGCCCCTCGTCGACCAGGTTGCCGCCCGCCGCCTTCAGCAATTCCTGCAGCTCCTGCGCCTGGCGAACGGCCATCAACCACATGACGAGGAATAGGCACAGCAGCGCGAGGCAGAAGTCGGCAAACGCGACTTTCCACGAGCCGCCGTGAGCTTCCGCAGCCTCTCTGCGCCGGACGCGCTTCACGACCGTATTCGCGCTGTCATGACTTTTAGTCACGCTTGTCCCCTGCCCGCCGCTGCGGGATAGCCTCGGGCTCGCGCGGATTCTGCAGCCTGTCGATCCAGCCCTCCAGCTGCGCGAAGCTCGGCTTGATATTGAGTTGCACCAGACGGCGGCCGGCGTCAATGGCCAACAGCGCGGGCTTGCCGGATACGTGGGTGACCAACACCACTTTGACCGCTTCGAGCGCGGTCATCTCCTCGTCGACGAGCTGCTTCATCCGATTGCTGAGCGGGTCGAGCACGCCATAATTCATCAAAATTCCGATGAAGGTTCCGACCATTGCCGCGGCCACCTCCGTGGCGATGTCACCGGAGCTCGCGCCGCCCGCAACGGATGCCATGGCCATGACGACGCCGAGCACCGCCGCCAGGATGCCGAAGCCCGGCATGGCATCGCCGATTCTCCCCAGGGACTTGGCCGGTTGCGCCATTTCATCGTGAATGGACTCGAGCTCCTGCTCCAGCACGCCCTCGAGTTCATGCGCATTGATCTTGCCCATCGCCATCAGGCGAAAATTGTCGACGATGAAATGCAGCAGTTTCGGCTCTTGGAGAATGAGCGGGTAGCGTTTGAACAGCTCGCTCTCGGCGGGTGCCTCCACGTGCGCGTCCAGCGCCTTCAGCCCGCCCGCGGCGGTCCGCAGCAGCTCGTACATCAGCAGCATCAGCTGGCGCTGGAACTCTTCATCGAGTTTCTTACGCGTCATCACCGCACGCGCCTGCAGCCACATCTCACCGAGCACGTGCCGCGGGTTGCCGAGAATGATGGCGCCGAGGCCGGCACCGATGATGATCACGAGTTCGAGGGGCTGCCAAATGACCTTGAGACTTCCGCCATGCATCAGAAATCCGCCGAATACGCAGCCCAGAACAGTCAGAATGCCGACGATGGATTGCATATCTTATTGAAGAAGATCTTTCATCTTCTTCAACGCCCCCTTGTTGATTTGGCAAATGCGCGCCTCGGTCAGATCGAGCACTGCGGCGATCTCTTTGAGGCTCAGTTCATATTCATAGTAGAGCTGCACCACGCGCTGCTCGCGCTCGTCGAGTGTCTGCAGCGCCTGCTCGATCCCGCGCCGCGTCAAGAACTGTGCCTCCGGCGACTCGCAGCGAGCCGCGGACGTCTCCGACATGTTGTGCAGCACGTCGTCGAAATTAGCGAGTTGTTCCGCGTTCTCGGCGAGCTCGTAATCCCGGTACTCCTCGGCAGTGAGCCCCAGCGCTTCGAGAATTTCGGCATGTGTCGGCGCGCGTCCGAGTTGGCGGGTCAATTTGCGAACTCCATCACGAGCGCGATGGCTTTCCTGGCGAACCGCGCGCGGACGCCAGTCCTGGCGGCGCAACTCATCGAGAATCGCACCGCGCACGCGCATCGTTGCATAGCTGGCGAACCGCCCATCGGGCTCTCCATACCGGCGCAGCGCAGTCAGCAATCCGAGCAATCCGACCTGTTGCATGTCCTCGCGGTCCATCGCGCCGCCGAGCTGCGATGAGAGCTGACTGACGACGCGCTGTACCAGCGGTACGTACGCCAGCAGGAACTTCTGCTCGTCCGCCGCCGCCGATGGTGTGCCAGCGGCGCATTCGACTTCTGCGTAGGCTGTCTGCATGGTCACTCGACGATGAGCTTGCCGATCATGGCTTCGGTGAAAGGTTTGCCGGCATGGTTCGTCGGGTACGACTGCCCGAACGCCTTATTGATATGCCGTGTCAGCTCGTCGATCGTGAAATGATTGATATCCTCCATTGTGACGCCCGACAAGTCCCTGACCGCGACGCTGCGCAGCAGCGGCAATTGTTCGCGCATCGCTTCCTCGGATTCGGCCGGTGTCTTGAAGACGAGATCCAGGGCGATGTAATGCGAGGTTGCATCGCCGGTCGGCTTGCGCAACATCACGATGATTTTATCGAGGCTGACATACTTGTAGGCGCGGGTATCAGGCTCGGCCGCCTTGGCCTCGAAACGTGCGCGTAACGGGGAATGCGGCCACCACCATGCGCCCGCGCCCGCCGCCGTCAGCACCAGTAAGCCGCCTGCCGCGCCGATCACAAGTTTGGATTTCCTCACGTCCTGCTACTCCCCGTTGCGCGCCAACGTGAACGCCGTGGACTCATCGGCGTCCGCCTCTTCATGCAATGCACGCCCCGGTTCATCCTCGCCGCCGCCCGCTTGCCGCTGCCGGCCATTGGCATCGCGCGAGCCCGGCGATATTTGCACCGACACCTCACCCGGATGACGCTGCATGAGGTCCTGGCGCAGCGCATCGCCGATGGCTTGGAGTTGACTCAGCACCGCGCCATTGCTGGCGCTGAGATGAACCTGAACGGCGCCCACTTCGTGGCGGATCGCGATTTCGATGCTGCCCATGGCCGGCGGGTCGAGCCGAATCACGGCGTTTTCGCTGCCGCGCGTGATTTGGATCTGTAGCCGTTCGCCCAGCGCCTGAGCGAGCGACTGTCGCGGCGGCGCGCTTGCAGGTGTGCCTGCGGCCGCTTGAACTTGCGCGGCGCCGCCGGCTGGCAACGAGAATGAATCTGCGCTGAGCGCCGGCATCGGCGCCGGCGGCTGCGGCTGCGAACCCGCAGCGCTTGGCCCGCTATCCGCGCTCGCCGCCTCGTACGCTGACTGCACGCTCGCGCCGCGCGACGGCGTCGTCGAACCCTGTGCCGAGGCAGCAGGCGCTATGGGCGAATCATCGGCAGGATCCGCGGCAACGGTCCCGTCCGCGATGCTGGCGGACGGGACGTTGTTGGGAGCGGGAACCGCGGCGGCAACGTTACGCACCGGGGCTGAGCTTGCGCCCGATGCGTCCGCCTCCGTACTCGGCGCCGCGACTGCCGGCAGCGGGGGAATCGGCACGGCCGGCGCTGCAATTGCCGGCGGCGCTGCCGGTGCGGTTGCCGGTGGCGGCGGCACCAGCACCAGACGAGCGACCTGCGCGCTCGGCAGGGATGGCCGCGCGGCGACGGGGCCGACGCTTTTGGCGGCCGCTGTCCCCGGGGTTTGGCCCGGGAAAAGCCGCTGCCATTGCGCATCGGCATGAATTTTCGCGGCCGCACCGGTTTGCCCGGGCGCTGAATCCGGCGCGGGCGCGGAACTGGGCGCGGCCACAGAATCCTGGGTGGCATCGCTTGCTGCGGGCTGCACGTCGACAGCCGTCACTTGAGCGCGCAGCGCCACGCGGAAATCGACCTTGGATGGATTCACAGGCGCATGGCCGCCCGGCGCCGGGTGCGCGTGCGGCGCCTCGGCCGGAGCCGGCTGTGCTTGCTTCGGCATGCGCACCGCCGGGATATGCACCCCAACGACCGCCGCCATGGCCGCAGCGACAGGGCTGGTCACCGAGCGCCCCCTGCATCCTGGCTATGCAGCGCGTACTCCGCCCAGCCGATCCTCGTTTCGCGCATGCTGGCAAGACGGGCGGCGTATAGCGCAGCCTCGCGCTTGCAGTGCTCTCGAACCTGCTCGTGGGCGCGCCGCAAGTCCGCGTACGCTGCCCGCTCGCGCACCGTCCACGTGTGCCATGCGGACACCTTCGGCAGCAATTGCTGCGCGAGCTCTCGGTCGATGACTTTGAGTTCGCGCCAGTTGCTCTCGCCTGCCGCTTTGCGCAGGCGCTGCGCCATGCTTGCGAGTAAGCTGCTTCTATCCATGGCGGTCCTGGAACCCTTGCCAGCCCTTGCGCAAATTCGTCATCAAATCGATCACCTCGTCGATGAGAGTCAGGTCGAGATCGAAGCCGGCCTTATAGAGTCGGCGCGAGCTGTAGTTGTAGAGCCGGCTCAAATTGACGACCAGCTCCCCTCCGCCCTCATAGTCGAGCGCGCTCGCCAAGCCGTTCAGGATGTCGATGCAGCGATTCAGGCTTCGCGCCTTCGCCTCATAACGCCGCGCTTGGATGTGCGCGCGCGCGCGCGCCAACTCTTCCAGCAACCCGTCGGTCAACATCAGCACGAGCTGTACGGAGGACGCCTGCGCGACGCGCGCGCCCAGATTGACGGTATGGTAGATTTGATAAGCTTGGGAATTCAATGTTGTCTGCCTTGGGGATGGGATGCCGATCGGTGTACGGCTCACAGGCCAGTGCTGCTGCTGCTGCTGCTCGAACTGGTGCTTGAAGAGGAAGAGAAGTACAAGGATTCCGTCTGGCTCATCTGCGCCTGCAAGCTTTGCAGATTCGTAAACTGCGTCAGATAGCGCTGGTAAAGATCGTTGTACTGGGTCGTGAGCTGCGTCTGGCTGTTCTGCAGGCTCTTCTGCTGGGCCTGCACACTCGATTGACGCTCGGCGATCTGACCGATATCGGGGGTCAACCAGCTCTGAAGGTAGGTGTTGATGCTGCCGAGCATGCAGGTGTTGTTGATGAGCCCTGCGTTGCCGAATACGTCGCCGACGGCAGCCGGATTCGCAGTGAGCGCCTGGGTCAGCGTGGTTTGATTGAGCGACAGGACGCCGTTCTGATCGGCGCTCACGCCGAGACCGATCAGGCTTTGACCGTTGAAGTCCTGCCTGACGAATTGATTGAGCTGGTTTTCGAGATCCTCCACGCCGGGGTCATTCGCGAAGATTCCCGGCGCCGCGCCGGTCGCGGCATTGCCGTCCGCGGTGAGGGCGGAAAGCGCACTCTGTACCGTATTGTAGGCGCTGACGAACGTCTGCACGTTGCTCGCCGTGGCGCTCGCGTCGCTCGCCACCGTCAATGTCACGGGCGCGTCGGTGGCGCTCTGCGCCTGCGTGAAGTTGATGCTGACTCCCGCGACCGACGTGAATGTGTTCGAATCCTGCTGGAGCGCCACGCCCCCCTGCCCGCCCAAATAGACGATGGCATTCTGCGCCGCGCTGAGCTGCTGGCCGCCGGAGAGCGCACTCTGCAGCGTGCTGTTGGTAATACCGCTGGTATCGAGTGTAATTGCGTTATCCGCTCCGGTCTGCCCTGCCGACAACAGGAGCTCCGTTTGGCTGCCGACCGTTACCACCGAGGCGACCACCGCGCCATTGTTGCCCGACGCTTGATTGATCGCACTGGCGATGTCCGAGGCGGATAGGGAGCCGCTGCCGCTCGTCCCCGCAGTACTGAGGTTGACGGAGAAGCTGTTGCCATTGGCAATGTCCAGCGTGAGCGTACCGGCGCCCGCGGCCGGCACCGATGACAGGTTGGCGTAGACGGTCTGCTGCGCGGTCGCGAGTTGCTGCACATAAAACGAATAAGTGCCGGGCGTGGCGCTTGACGATGCGGTCGCGGTGCCGATCGCCGGATTGCTGAAGGTCGCGCTGTAGGCGGTGACTCCGCTGCCGCCGGAGGTCCCACTGCCGGACAGCGTGGTAAGCGCGCTGTCGAATGTGCTCAGCGCCGTTTGCAATGTGGTGAGCGCCGACGCGGTATTCGACGCAGTCGTCATCTCATTGCTGAGCTGCGTCTGCATCGGCTGCATGTACGCGGTGGCCAAATTGGTGGCCGTGCTAGTGGGGTTGACTGTACTGCTCATGAACTACTCCGGGCTAAACGGGATAAAGCCGAGGTGGCTTGTCGATAATCAGCGACATGATCGGCCCAGAACTTAAATGCCGATGAGCGATCATTTGCGGCCTCTATCCCAGATTTGGATCGCGATCTCGTCCTGGAGCTTGCGTTCGCGCGCGCTTCGCAAGTCGCGCGCGGCGTTGCGCGCACGCTCGAGGGTTTTGCCCAATGCCTCTTGGCGGCGCGTCGCGCCGGCGAGGGCGCGGCGGGCCACCGCCATGTCGGCCTCGTGCAGCGCCAAGTCGCCCCGGTGAGCGTCGGCCATCTTCATCACCGCTTGTTTATAATCGGCGCAGTTCAGCGACAGCGCGCTCGATGGCGCCGGGTGCGCTCCTGTATCGCCGCTGCTTGCCCCGCTGCTTTGATAGAGCGTTTCCAGCCGCTCGATATTTCCCCGAAAGCGCCTTTGTACTGCATGGCGGCTGCCCAGGTCGGCACTGAGCACATCGATCTGACGCTCGCGCAGCAGCGCGAGCCGCTCGAGACTCCGCAGCCGGTGATCTTTCTTCATGACATAAGCTCCTCGAGCATCGACACGGCGGCCTCGAGAGGCGCCGCTTCGCGTGTACCCTGGTTGAGGAATTCTTCAATCCGCGGATATAGCTCCACCGCTCGATCGGTTTCCGGATCCGCGCCCTGCACGTACGCGCCGAGCGGCAGCAAGTCGCGCACCTGGGCGTGACGCGCGACCAATGCGATCAGGCGGCGGGCGGCGCTTTGATGCGCGTGCGTGCTCACGAGCGGCATACAGCGGCTGATGGATTGTGTGATGTCGATGGCCGGATAATGGCTGCGTTCCGCCAGCTCGCGCGTCAACACGATGTGGCCGTCGAGCACGGCTCGCGCCGTGTCCACGACGGGGTCCAGCTGATCATCGCCCTCGGCCAAGACGGTATAGATCGCGCTCATACTGCCGCGCTCGTGTACACCGTTGCCCGCGGTCTCCACCAGCTGCGGCATGATGCTGAACACCGATGACGGATAGCCGCGCGTTGCCGGCGGCTCGCCGAGCGCGAGCGCCACCTCGCGCCGGGCCATCGCGTAGCGCGTGAGCGAGTCGACGAGCAGCAGCACATCCTGGCCCTGATCGCGATAATGCGCGGCGATCGAATGACATAACTCGGTCGCCCGCAGGCGCATCAACGGCGATTCATCGGCCGGCGCGATCACGACGACGGCGCGTTTCAATCCGGCTTC
The DNA here is from genome assembly GCA_052143815.1 of Steroidobacteraceae bacterium. Classification (GTDB taxonomy): domain Bacteria; phylum Pseudomonadota; class Gammaproteobacteria; order Steroidobacterales; family Steroidobacteraceae; genus Bog-1198. The sequence continues at coordinate 67,586 of JBKQSA010000048.1, forward strand.
GCCGAGCGAGAGTTCCATGAATTCCCGGACCTCGCGGCCGCGCTCGCCGATCAGGCCGACCACGACGACGTCAGCGACGGTCTGGCGCGTGATAAGTCCGAGCAGCACGCTTTTCCCGACGCCGCTGCCGGCCATGAGTCCGACGCGCTGGCCCTTACCCAGGGTCAGCACCGCGTTGATGGCCCGTACGCCCACATCGAGCGGTTCTTTCACCGGCCTCTTCTTGAGCGGATCGACGCGCGGGGGCCGCGGATCGAGCGGCTCGCCGCCGCCCAGGCGGCCGCGGCCGTCGACGGGCTCTCCCAGCCCGTTGACGACGCGCCCCAGCCACGATGGGCCGATGCGCAGCGCATCGCGCTCCTGTATCGGCAGCACCCGCGCGCCCGTGGCCAGTCCCTCGGTCCGCTTCAGCGCCATCAGAAAGGACACGTCGTTGCGAAAGCCTACGACCTGGGCTTCGAGCCACTCGCCCGAATCCCCCTCGACACTGCAGCGCTGGCCGGTGCGCAGCGCGCATCCGACGCTTTCGAGCAGCAGCCCTGAGGCGCCGACCAGCCGGCCCGCCGGAGTCGCCACCGGCACCGACGCAACCTCGAGCTTACGCAGGACCTCGCTGATCATATGGATGCCGGCTGTTCCGCGCCTTCGTCCGGCAACAACTGGGCCGACACTTGCTGCATGCACGCCGCGAGGCGCTGCCGGCAACCCGCATCGGCTTCTCGATTTCCCGCCTTGATGCGGCATTCACCCGGCTCGAGACGATCGTCCACGCTCAGGTTCCAGCGGCGGACCGCCTTTGCATCGAGTTCGCGGATACGCTCGAAGTCCTGCTTATTGAGATAGACCTGGACGTCCTTCTTGGGCGTGCGCGGCATGCCGGCGAGCGTCTCATCCACCAAAGTCAGCAGCTGCGCGGGCTTCAGCTCCAATTCCGCCCGAATGACTTCGCGCGCCACCTTGGCGACAAGCTCGACGACTTCCTTGCGCAGGGCCGCCTGATAGTCGGTTTGCAGGGTTTGCAAGGCCGCCAACATGGCATCGAGCGGCGCTGCGAGCCCTTCGAAGCGCAGCAGAGCCTCGCGCCGGCCCTCTTCCGACCCTTCGCGCCGGCCCGCATCGCGTCCTTCGGCGATACCCGCGTCCAAACCGCTGCGCATGCCGTTTCCATGGCCTTCGCGATAGCCGCGCTCCACGCCGCGCTGGAAGCCTTCCGCCATCGCCGTTTGCAGCGGCGCGGAGGTGTGCACTGGAGCGCCGGATCCCCACGCCGCAGGAACCGTGATCTGCGACAGCGGCGCGAAGCGATGGGTCCGCCAGTTTTTCCTGCTGTTCACGAGACCACCGTCTCTGCAAAGAGCTGCAACTCGATGTCGCCGGCATCCGCGAGCGCCTTGACTCGGCGCATGATTTCCGCGCGCGCCTGTTCAATGCGAGTGCGCGGCGCCGGCCCGGTGCGCAGCAGCACATCTTCGAAGCCTTGCGCCTGACGCTTCGGCATTGCGCCCAATATCACATCGCGCAGCGCCGGCTCCGCGCCCTTGAGCGCAATCGCCCATTCCTCCATCGGTACCTCGTCCATGAGCCGCAGCAAGGTCGCTTCGCTCTGGCGCGACAAGATGTAGAAATCGTACATGCTGCGCTCGACCTCGTCGGTCGCGGCGGCATCGTTCGCGCGCATGCTCTCCACCATCCTCGCGCGGGTGCCGGGCAGTCGGTTGAGGATCTCAGCCACTTGGCGCGCTCCCTCGACGCTCGTGCTCTGCAGGCCCAGGCTGGCGAGACACCGGTCGACGAGTTCATCGAGCTCGATCAGCAGCTCGCGGTCGACATCGCGCATGCGCGCCATGTGGAGCAGCACCTGATCGCCGCGGTCGCCCGGCAGCGCGCGAATCACTTCACTGGCCAAAGCGGGCGGCAGAAAGGCCAAAAACACCGCCTGCATGCTCACGTGCTCAAAGCTGATGCGCTCCACGATCCATTTGGCCGATGCCCACTGCAGCCGCGCCATCTTGGGACGAATCGCGTCGCCGTAGATATTGTTGAGCACGCTGCCCGCAACGTCGGCGCCCAGGGCGAGGTCGAGCGAGCGCTTGAGATAGGCGCGCGAAGCGCCGTGCACACCGCTTTGTTCCCGGTAGTCGTCGAAAAATCGCTGCAGCGAATGCTTCACGGACTCGACCTTGATGCCGCTCAAGCGGGACATCACTTGAGTCACTTCCAGCAGCTCCTGACGCGACATGCATCGCAACACCGCCGCGGCCGGCTCCTCGCCCATGCTGAGCAGCACGATGGCCGCGCGTTCCAGCGGCGTGGATGACTTACTCGCTTCGGACATTGTTCTGCACCCACTGTTTGACGACTTCGGCGACGCGCTCCGGTTCCTTCGCGGCCAATACCTTCAGGTGATCGACCATGACGTCGACCGGCGAGCCGGCAGGCGGCAAGTCGTAGTCATCGAGCAATGGCCCTACGGGCGTCGTGCCGCCCGAGCGGCGCTCTACCCGCGCGGCTGCGGTGCCCGGCGCGGCGGGTGCGGCCAGCGCCTCGGGCGCGGAAACCGAGATCGCCGCGACCGACGCCGCCGGCAAGGTCAAACGCTGCCGGGCAATCGCCATCAGCGGCCGCACGATCAGAAAGAATCCGAGCAGACCGAGGATGGAGTAGACGACCCACCTGCCGTAGTCGATCAAGTTATCCGGCTGCCGCCACCATGGCGGCGCTATCGGCCGGCTCGGGAACGTGAGCGAGGAGACGACCAGCTTGTCGCCGCGGGCATCGTCGATGCCGAGACCCCCGCGAAGGATGCCGCTGATGTTCGCCAGCTGATCCGGGGTCCACACGCCCTTGCCGCCAGGGGCAACCGCGTTGTTGAGGACGACGGCCACGCTGAGCTTGCGCAGGCGGCCGCGGCTGCGCTGAATTTGCGTGATGTTGCGATCATAGGCATATTGCCGGTTGGTCTCGTTTCTTTGCGCGCTGCTCGCCTCCGTTGCGGGAGGGTCGGACTCCGGCACGGCGATCGGACGGTTGCTGAGCGAGCCCGGCACACCCAGCGCAAGCGGATCCTTGCTGACCTCTTGCCGCAACGCCTCGTTCGTGACCCGCGGAGCATTGCCATATTGTTCATGGGTCTCCTTGATGCGGTCGTTATCGATGTCGGCGGTAATGCTTGCCTTGAAGTTGTCGTCGCCGATCACGGGCGCGAGCAGATCGTGCACGTTCTTGCGCGTCTCCTCCTGATAGGCGCGTGCGGCGTCGTTTCCCTGCGCGGACTCCATTCCCTCCGACAAATCGACGCGGGCCGAGAGCAGATTGCCGGCCTGATCGATCAGCGTCACACGCGCGGCATCCAGTCCCGCCACGCTGCCTGCCACCATATTGAGAATTCCGGCAATCTGCTCATGTCCCAGTTCCCGCCCGGCTTTGAGCGTCAATACCACCGAGGCAGAGCTCTTGTCGCCGTCGCTGACGACGAAGGACGAGGAATGTGCGATTGCCAAATGCACCCGCGCGGATTCCACTGCATCGAGCGTCATGATGCTTTGCGCCAGTTCGCCTTCGAGACCGCGGCGAAAGCGCACATCCTGAACGAACTGGCTCACGCCCAGCGGGTCGTTGTGGTCCATGAGCTCGAGGCCCGCCGGCAGCTTGGCGACCACCCCTTTCGAGGCGAGCAGCATCCGTATCCGTCCAAGTTCTCTTTCCGGCACCAACACCTGGCCGGTGTCCGGATGCACTCGATAGGAAATACCGGCGCTGTCGAGTACCGTCATCACGTCGGCCGCCGCTACTTTTTCATGCGCGCCGAACAATGGCCTATATGAAGACTGATCGCGCCACAGGACCAGCATCGCAAGCGCCGTGATGCCCAAAGCGAGGAGGATCAGCGGAAACAAGGTCTTCAAGAAATCGGCGGGCCGAAGCCCAGCTCCGTCCGCGCGCGACAGCAGACGCGCAAGAAACTGTTTCAACCATGGCATCGCTTACGAACTCCTGGCGCTCTACAGAGACAACTTGATCAATTCGTCCATTGCGTTCGCGACTTTGTTGCGCATCTGCATGAGCATCGAGAACGACAGACTGGCTTCCTGGCTCGCAAGCATCGCGCCCACCAAGTCGTCGCTCTTGCCGCTGTCGACGGCTGCCATCGCCTCGCTCGCCACCCGCTGCTTGTCATCGACACTCTGAATCGCCTGTTTGAAAACGTCCGCGAAATTGACTTCGCTGTTTTGCGCCGTCTCGTCCGTTGCAATCGCGGTGACCGCGGTGCGCGACAGCGCCCGCACCTCGCCCTCGATTTGCGCCTGAACGGAGCCGATCGATGATTCCATCTCGTAGGCCATGCGATTCCTGTGTAGCAGTTCCCGTGGGTAGGTCTGCTTGTCGGCAGCATGCGACGATTGTTGAGTTTTTTTTAAATCGCGCTTTTACAATTTACGCATGAATTTTTTTTCGATCGGGTGCGTCTAATCATCTTGTAAACAAGATTCACCGGCATTCGCTTCGATCAGCCATCGGGGATTCGCTTAACGCCGAGGGTTATGTCGCGCAGTGGTTCACACATTGAGCATTGCGCTGCGACTTCGGCTTAATTTTTCCGTATGGTTTTCGAAACGTAATAGCTTGTTGCTTGCGAAACTCGGATTGAAACTTATGGCGAGTGCGATGATGGAGACCGCAAACGATCTAGCTAACGATACGCAGCCCCTCGATGATCAGGCGCGCGGAACGATCCGCGCGTTGACGAGTAGGACACCGGCCGCCGACCCACCTTATCAAGTACTGAATCCTTGCACCATAGGCCGGCCGGTTCACCTCATCGATAAATTCACTGCGCGGCTTCGGGCGGATCTGGAGGAGAGATTCTGTCTGCCGCTCAATCGGCGCTACTGCGCCGGTTTCGAGATCGCCGACGTGTCGCTCGTGCATTCGAGCGCGCAGCCCGAAGCGGCGCCGCGTTGGCGGCATTACCGTACCGCGACGGGCCGCGTCGATGTGGCGGTCGATCGCGATTTGCTGCTCGGTATCCTACATTTCCGTTACGGAACGCCGGGCAGCCCGACCGACTCTCCGGCGGCGTCGGCGCCGGTGTCCGCAGGCGAGGAACGGTTAGCGGCAGCGCTCAGTGAACAGCTAATAGCTATCGTCACCGGCCGAATCGAGGGCCCCACGCCGGCGGCGACGCCCGAAAGCGTCGGCAAGGAATCGCACAGCGGTTTCGCGCAGGTGGGCGGCGATGCTCCGATCGAGGATGCATGGAGTCTGCAGGTCGAAATTGCCGAGCGCACGCGCCGCTTTCACGGCCCCGTATTGCTCGCCCTCGACGGCGCCTGCGTCACGCGACTGCTGCTCGGCCTGGGGCGAGCGCGGCAGCGAGGGCCCGCCGCGAAGGACGCCCCGGCGTTTCAACCGCTGGCGGCTCGATTGCAGCTACGGCTGGTGGCGCGCCTGCTGCAGGAACAGATGCCGCTCGGAATCCTGCTGGAGGCGAACATCGGGGACGTCATCCCGATCCGCTTGGGACCGACCGATGTGCTGATCGGGGATTCGCGGCTGTTTACCGCCTGTATCGCCGAGCATCGCGGCAAGCTTTGCCTGACTTCCTTTGAAGACGTGGAGTAACTCTTGAGCAGCCCCAGCGATTCCATTGCAGAGACCCTACTCGCCGATATTCCCGACCATCTCGATGACGAGGCGACGAACGCGAGCGTGCCCGAGACTCCGGTTCGTCCACGGCGCAACGTCGCTCAGATGATGCGCAAGATCTCGGTAACCCTCACCTTGGAGGTGGGCAGCGCGCGCATATCGCTGCAAGAACTGAGCGCTCTAGACAGCAATAGCGTATTGGAGCTCGACACGCTCGCCGGTGAACCCCTGACCATCAAGATCAACGGTACACCGATCGGCCGGGCGGAGGTGGTGGTCACGGGCGACAACTACGGACTCAAGGTTCTCGAGATCAGCGATCTGGATTTGGGCTCCATCGCTACATGAGTGGACGGCCGGTCATTCGCGGCGCATGGCGGACGCCCGCCGGCCTTTCCATTGTGATTATCGCCGCGGCGATGGCGGCGTTCGCGCTATGGCCGCGCACGGCGGCGGCACTCGACATCATCAACACCGTGAGCCAAGGGGCGAAGACGGAATACTCCGTAAAGACCGAAGTGCTGATCATCATGACGCTGCTCGGGCTGCTGCCTGTGCTGGTCTTGATGACGACCAGTTTTACGCGCTTCGTGATCGTGTTGTCGCTGCTGCGCCAAGCCCTAGGGCTGCAACAGGGGCTGCCCAATCACATCGTGACCGGCGTGGCCCTGATTCTGACGCTGCTGGTGATGCGCCCGGTGGGCGAGCAGATCTGGACCAAGGCGTTCGAGCCCTACGATCAGGACAAGATCGCACTGCCGGAGGCTCTCAAGATCGCCGAGGAGCCGCTGTCCCGCTTCATGATGGCGCAGACGCATAAAGCGGCTCTCGCGCAGATCTCCCGGCTCGCGGGCGAAGGCCCCGTGGCCGATCCGAAGGATCATGCGTTTGTCGTCAAGCTCGCCGCATTCGTGCTCAGCGAGTTGAAGACGGCTTTTCAGATCGGTTGTATGCTCTTCATTCCCTTTCTGGTCATCGATCTGGTCGTATCCTCCGTTTTGATGGCGATGGGCATGATGATGCTATCGCCGCTCGTCATTTCCTTGCCGCTGAAGCTATTGCTATTCGTGCTGGTAGACGGGTGGACACTGACCGTGGACACCCTGGTCAGCAGCGTACAGCGCTACTGAGCGGGAGCCTCGTACCGATGACCGCCGATACCACCGTCGATCTGTTCAGCACCAGCCTGCGTCTCGTAATGCTGGTCGTGAGCGTGCTCGTTCTGCCGGGAATGATCGTGGGTCTTTTCATCAGCGTGTTCCAGGCGGCGACCCAAATCAACGAGCAAACCCTGAGCTTTCTGCCGCGATTGCTGGTGACCCTGCTCACCATCAGCTTGGCCGGTCATTGGCTGTTCGGCGCTCTCATGGACTTTTGCGTCGAAATCTTCAAACGCGCCGCCACGATGGTGGGATAGGGATGCCTTGAGGCCAACCCATGGAGGTTCTCCGCGCTCAGCTTCCGGCCCTTTTCATTGCACTGTGGTGGCCGTTTTGCCGCATTCTCGCGATGTTCAGCGCCAGCCCCATTCTCGGCAACATCGTACCGATCACACCGCGGGTCCTGCTGTCCCTGCTTCTCAGCGTGGTGATGATGCCCTTGGCAAAGCCGGTCACCGCCATCGATCCGCTCTCGCTGCACGCGTTTGTCGCCACCGTCGATCAAGTGATCATCGGCTGCGCAATCGGCCTCGCTTTTCAGCTCGTGATGGCAGTCTCCGATGTCTTGGGCTTCATGATCTCCTCGCAGATGGGTCTTTCCATGAGCGTGATGAATGACCCGCTGAACGGCACGTCGTCGGATGTCATTTCGGCCCTCTTGAGCATGATGTTCACGCTGCTGTTCTTTTCGATCGACGGCCACCTGGTGCTGGCCGGCGTGCTGGGCGCGAGCTTTCAGGTCTGGCCGGTCGGCGGGGGCCTCCCCGCCATGACGCTGAATACCTTGGTCAACCATGTGGCGTGGATATTTTCCGCCTCTCTATTGCTCGCGACGCCGGTGATCTTTTCCGCCCTCGTGGTGCAGATCGGCTTCGGCTTTCTCACCCGCGTCGCCCCCGCGCTCAATCTCTTTTCGCTGGGCTTTTCCGCGGTCACGCTGTTCGGACTGCTCATGTTGGGATACCTCGTCCGGTTCATACCCGATCAATACGTGCGCATGACCAACCAGGTACTCGATCTGCTGCAGCAAGGAATGAGGTGAGGCATCCATGGCCGCGGCGGATTACGGCGACAAAACGGAAAAGGCGTCGGCGCACAAATTGCGCAAAGCGCGCGAAGAGGGGCAGATCCCGCGCTCGCGCGACTGGGCAACCGCGGTCGGCATTTTCGTGAGCCTGCAATTGATCGTGCTGATGGCGCCCGACTATTTGCTGGAGATTCGCGCCCTGTTCGTGCAGGGCTTTGCCTCGCTACGCGGCGACGGCGTGCTGGACGACGCGTTTTCGCGGATTTTGCCGACCACCATGGCATTGCTCGTCAAGATGCTGTTGCCGTTGCTCTCGGTGCCGCTGATCGTCGGGGTCGCCTCGCTGTTTCCGGGCGGCTGGTCCATGAGCGGCGCGGCGCTGATGCCGCGCTTCGAGCGGCTGTCTCCGGCCAATTTTTTCAACCGTGTGTTCAAACCGAAGCATTTCGTCGATACCGGAACGTCGATTCTCAAGGCGGCCGTACTCATGATCGTGTTGTATTTGACCGCGCGTTCCAGCGTCGCGAACTACTTGCGGCTGCAGTCGCTGCCGCTCGACGAAGCCTTGCGCGGCGGGGCCGCTCTGATGTTGCATGGCACGATGGCGCTCTGCGGAGTGTTCATCGCGTTCGCGCTCATCGACTTGCCGGTGCAGGTGTTCGTGTTCCTGCTCGGGCAGCGCATGAGCAAGTCCGAAGTCAAGGAGGAACACAAGACGAGCGAAGGCCGCCCGGAAGTTCGCCAGCGCATCCGGCAGATTCGCAGCCAGATAGCCCGGCGCACGGTGCGAAAAACGGTTCCGACCGCCGATGTCGTGGTCGTCAATCCGGAGCATTATGCCATCGCGCTCAAATACGACGAGGAGCGCGCCACCGCGCCGTTCGTCGTCGCCAAGGGCGTCGACGAAATGGCGCAATATATTCGCATGGTAGCCGCCGAGCACGGCGTGGAGGTCGTTGCGTTGCCACCGCTCGCCCGCGCCATCTATAACACGAGCCAGATCAACCAGCAGATTCCGGCCGCGCTCTACACCGCGGTGGCGCGCGTGCTTTCTTACGTGCTGCAGATCCGGGCATTCCGCGCCGGACAGCGCCCATTTGAACCGGAGCCGCCGAGCGATCTGGCGGTTCCCGACAACTTGACGGTGGTGATGCCATGAATCTGTTGACGAAGATAGTCACCGCATTTCGACGTTATCGCCTCGCGGTGCCGCTGTTCCTGCTCGCGATCCTCGCGATGATCATCCTGCCCTTGCCGCCGTTCGTGCTCGACGTGCTGTTCACGTTCAACATCGTGCTGTCGCTGATCGTCGTGCTGGTAAGCGTCACGGTCAGGCGCCCGCTGGATTTCGCGGTATTCCCGACGGTGATCCTGGGCACGACGCTGATGCGCCTCTCCTTGAACGTCGCCTCCACGCGCGTGGTGCTGCTCAACGGGCACAACGGCACGGGCGCCGCGGGCCGTGTCATCGAGGACTTCGGCCACGTCGTCATCGGCGATAATTTCGTCGTCGGCCTGGTGGTATTCGTCATTCTGATGATCATCAACTTCGTGGTCGTGACCAAGGGCGCCGAACGCATCTCGGAGGTCGCCGCGCGCTTCACGCTCGATGCGCTGCCGGGCAAGCAGATGGCGATCGACGCCGATCTGAACGCCGGTCTGATCAACCAGGAAAAGGCGCTCGCGCGCCGGCGCGAAGTGGCCGCGGAAGCGGATTTCTACGGCTCCATGGACGGTGCGTCGAAGTTCGTGCGCGGCGACGCCGCCGCCGGCATTCTGGTGCTTCTGATCAATATGATCGGCGGCGTGGCGATCGGGTCGTTGATGCACGATTTGTCGTTCGGAGACGCATTTCGGCTGTACGCCTTGCTGACGATCGGCGACGGCCTGGTGGCGCAGATCCCGTCACTGCTGCTGTCGGCCGCGGCGGCCATCATCGTCACGCGCATCAGCGTCTCAGGAGACTTCGAGCAGCAGGTGAGCTCGCAGATGCTGGCCTCACCCGGCGTGCTCTACGGCGCCGCGGGCATGATGTTCGTGCTGGGCGTGATTCCGGGCATGCCTTGGCTGACCTTCCTCATTTTCGCGGCAGTGCTCGGCTATGCCGGCTGGCGCATGAGCCGCAGCGCCGATGCGCCCGCGCCCGACGCCGTGGCGATTCAAGCGGCGCTGGCGAGCGAACGGGCACCGGAGCTCGATTGGCGCAGCCTGCCGTTTGTCGAGCCCTTATCGGTTTCGGTGGGCTATAAACTGGTCACCCTGATCGATCCTGCCCGCGGCGCAACGCTCACCAAACGCATCGTCGGCGTGCGCCAGACCATCAGCGAATCCATGGGCATCCTGCTGCCGCCCATTGCGGTACGCGACAATCTGACGCTCAAACCGACGCAGTACACGGTCCAGTTGCAGGGCACGGTGATCGCTCAGGGCGAGGTATTCGCGGACCGGACGATGGCCATCTCCTCGGACCACGTGTACGGTCCCGTCGATGGCATTCCCAGCGTGGAGCCGGCTTATGGCATGCCGGTCGTGTGGATCGCCCCCGAGGATCGCGCCAACGCGCTCGGCTTGGGCTATCAAGTAGTCGACGGCGCGAGCGTGATCGCGACCCATGTCGCGAAGCTGGTGCGCGACTATTTGCCGGAGCTGCTGCGCCATGAGGACGTGCCGGCCTTGATCGAGCGGCTGTCCGCGCTCGCCCCCAAGCTGGCTGCGGCGTTGGAGAAGGCGATCACGCATAGTCTATTGCTCAAGGTATTCCGCCTGCTGCTCGCCGAGAACGTGTCGCTGAAGGACATCGTACCGATCGCCACCACGCTGCTCGAGAGCAGCGAGACCACCAAGGACCCGATTTTGCTCGCGGCCGAAGTGCGCTGTGCCGTGCGCCGACAGATCGTGTTCAATTTGGCTGGCCAGGCCACCGAGATCAAAGCGTTCAATCTGACCGGCGAGTTGGAGAACCTCTTGTTGGGATCGCTCAACCGCGCCACCCAGAGCGGCAAGGTCACGCTCGATAATTACGCGGTGGACCCGAACTTGTTGTCGCAGCTGCAGACCAACATGCCGGTCGCGCGCGAACAAATGAAGCAGCAAGGCACGCCGGCGCTGTTGCTGGTGATGCCGCAAATCCGCCCGCTGCTCGCGCGCTATGCGCGGCTATTCGCACCCGGCCTCGCCGTGCTGTCCTACAATGAGATTCCGGAGCAGCGCGAAGTCAACATCGTGGGTTCTCTCGGCTGAGCAAGGCCACCACGGTCTCCGCCGCGGCCCGAAATAAGCGGCGCTCGAGTCCTTCGTCGTTCATCGCGGTTCGCGCGGGCAGTGCCGGCGCAAGCGCAGGCAACACAGGCATACTGCCCCGCGTCATTCGCACACGCGCAAGCCGCAGGTTCGCGTGCAACAGAGCCGAGACGATCGCGGGCAAAGCGGAGCGCACTGCTTGCGCCGCCGCCGCCTCCTCCACAGCCAGAGTCAACTCGATGCCGCCTGAGCGCCACTCCACCTCAAACACGATGCAGCCCAGCGCGGGATGCATCAGTTCGATCCGCAATGCGAGCGACCGGCGCCGACGGGGAGCGCGCGACGATTCCTCGTCGGGGCGGCCCAGGGTCAAGTTCATTCGCATGCGCGCCCATTGCACGCCGTTCCAGGCATAGACGGGGAACAGCGAATGCGCGCTGGACTGCGCCTGCCACGAGAGTGCGAGCGCGGCGGCGTTTGGGGCCCGCCAAATGACCGTTCGCAGTTCCGCCAGATCCAAACGCATCGCTGGGTGGTCGCTGAGCGTGAGGGGACGCGCATTCTCGAACCGCGCGCTGAACAACTGTAATTCCAACACCGGATTGAGCGCCAGTACGCGTGCGGTCAGCGTATCGCCGGGTTGCAGCGCGCGATTCAGCGCGTCGAGACCCGTCAGCCGTATGGAGGCACCGCCGGCGGTCGTCGCCAGCACTTCGTCCACCGATTCGCTGCGCGTCAGCAGCAAGGTCTCGCCCGGTACGGGCAGGCGCGAATTCGCGCCGGTGCGCGGCCGCGGACCTGGACTCGGGACGATCGCGGGGATTCGGTCGATATTCATAGCGCTAGGAAAAAGAGCCAACCGCTCGAGCGGTTGGCTCCGTACTCACTCACCAGCGTATCGCGGGTCATGCTGCACACGCGATGCGACCGGCAATTACTGCAGCAGCGAAATGACGATCTGCGAGACGCTATTGGCCTGTTTGAGCGCCGCGGTGCCGGCTTGCAACAGCAGCTGGTCCGAGGACGAGTTCGCCGAGGCGGAGGCATAATCCACGTCCATGATATTGCCGGTAGCGGCCGTCGTGTTCGTGATCATGTTGGTGAGGTTGGCCGACACGTCTTGCAGACGATTCGCGCCGGCGCCGATTTGCGAACGCAGGGTTCCCACATCGGCGATGGCGGCGGTCAAATTCGTGATCGCGACACCGGCGGTGCCGCCGGTCAGTTCCGTGCCATTGGCTGGCGGCGCGACTGAAAACTGGGCGGTTGCGGTCCCAAGCGCCGTCGAGAGGGCCCCCAAGGCAGTGGAGGTATTGACGTTCATGGTATCCGCAGCCTGATCGCCGATCTGGAACGTTAGTCCGGCCGCGGCGCCGAGCGCACCGGTGTTACCAGCCACCGCGCCCGCCGCGGTGCCGTCGCTGAACAGCCCCGCGCCGCCGTAGGTGGTGCCTTGGAAAATCTGCAGGAGCTGCTGGCCGAGCGCATCGTACTGCGACTGCAGGGCAGTTTGGTCGGCGGCGGTGCTCGATGCCGTATTGGCCTCGGTCGCCAGATCCTTCATGCTCAACAAAATATTGCTGGTTTCCGACAGCGCACCGTCGGCGGTCTGCAGCATCGAGATGCCGTCTGCCGTGTTCGATTGGGCCTGCGTCATGCCCTGCGTTTCGGACGTGAGTCGGGTGGCGATCTGTAGACCGGCCGCATCGTCCATGGCTGAGTTGACGCGGTAGCCCGTGCCGAGCTGGGTCAAGGTATTACTTAACGAAGCCTGCGTCGCGTTCAAGGCATTTTCCGTGGACAGTGCCGCAGTGTTGGTATGTAGACTAAGCATTTGAATCTCCTGATGGTTAGATGTTCGGGCGACACCGTCGTAGTTGTCTCGCCCTCATGGACTGAAAGGCGACTCGATGCGGGCCCGGCTTAAATGCGGGGGAACGGTTCGTGGACTCGGCCTTGCCGATTGGGGATCCGCCCGTTGCTGTACGCAATCGATTTGGTCCAATAGAAATGCGTCGAGAACTTCGGCGCGGTGGCGCGCGAGGATGTGTGCGTCCTCATATCCAAGGTCAGGCTGCCTTAGTCATTTTCCCAACGCAGAGCGCAATGCTTCGATCTCCGAGCCTGACTCGGCAAGCAGCCGCTTGCAGCTCACGCCATCGAGCTGTATTCGTCGCGCGGCCGGGACGCCCTGCAAATTGAGTTCAATATGCTCGGGATATTCACGATAAGTGGCCAGGAGATTGGCGATCAATAGCACATCGGTGAGATCGGTCTCACCTTTGTGCATGTATTCCTGGTCCTCGTGTAGATGCACCGCGGCGACGACGTCATCGGTCATGTCCCAGTTTTCGAGCAGGGCCTTGGCGATATTGGCATGCCACAGCAGCTCGATGCGCCGGTAGGCTTCCGCGTCCGAAAACAGCGCCGGATACTCGACTGCACGGACTAGGATGTAGAGCTTGCCGATGCCGTGGAGTATGCCACCTAAAGCCGCGGCATCTGGGTTCACCTTGGTTAGCCGCTTGGCGACCACGCTCGCCATGGCCGCGACGAGCGCACTGCGTTGCCAGAGCGCGCGCAGGGGCTCCCTGACGCCACGCAGCGCTTCCGACTTGGTCAGCTGGGACATGGCAAACGCGATGGCGCCGCTCCGCACGAGATTGAATCCAATCCGTACGATGGCCACGCGCAAGTCCGCAATGTGCTTGCCACCCACGTTGACGGCCGCCGAGTTCGCCAGCTGCATTAGCCGCACCGCTAGGGCTGGTTCTGCGCCAACGATGCGCATTATTTTGTCGGCTGAGACGTCGTCATCTTGGAGCGCCCGACGCACGCGCATCGCGACGTCCGGAAAGCTCGGCAGATCGATTCTGCCCTCGGACAATTCTTTGGCCAACATAGACACGAACGAGAAGCCGTTTGACTCGCGACTACTACCGCTGCTGGAAGAAGCGTTAACAAAGCCTCCCTAAATGCACAGTGCAATGCGGCTGGCGGGGTCTCTTCGCAGTTGTCTCGCCCTCATGATCTGAAAGGCGACTCGATGCGGGCCAGACTTAAATGCGAGGGAACGGGGGCGACCCTCACGGTTGTTCCTCGTTGGGCGCAGCACGACGGGTGATATGGTATCCCCGTGTAAGCCTGCCACATCGTCGCAAGTGGCGATATAATAAACTGATATATCCTTGATCTGCGTCACGCACCGCACGCCGGCGCACATTCGAATAATCCGACATCGATCCGAACTCACGAGCGCAGCGGCGGTCAATGTTCAGATGCACAATGCCCCAGAAGCTGCCGCGATCCTAAAATCTGCCGCTCAAGGTTTCGCTCGTGGCGATGTCGATGCCGCACGCGAATCGTGCCGCGACATCCTGCGCGCGTTTCCGCAGCACGCCGGCGCATTGCACCTCCTCGGCGTCATCGCGCATCAACGAGGTGATCAGGCTGCGGCACAGGACTTACTGCGCCGTGCCGCCGAGTCGGCCGAGACGACGCCATTATTCCTTTTGACCTACGCCAACCTGTGCTGCAAGGCGGTCGACCGCGACGCTGCGGTGGCCTTGACCAAGCGGGCGCTCGCATTGGATGGAACTTCACCCCTCAGCTGGTTTTGCCTCGGGGGCCTGCTGTTCGATTCGCGCCAGTTCGACGAGAGCCTGCACTGTTTCGAACGCGCGCTGCAGATCGACGCGCATTTCTGGCAGGCCCGGGTCAAGCTCGCGATGGTGCTGCGTAGGCTCGGCGACACCGGCGCGGCGCTCGAACAATTCGACCGGTTACGGATTCAAGAACCGAACAATGCCGCGGTCATCGGCAACTTCGCGGCGTTGCTGCAAGATCTGGGGCGATGCACGGAGGCCTTGACCCAAGCCGAATTGGCGATCACCAAGCAGCCGGACTTGCTCGAACACCACCTCCGCGCCGCTGAGATCGACATCCAGCTCGGCCGCCACTGGCCGGCACTGACTCGCCTCTATGCGGTCGAGAACACCTGGCCGGACGCGATCCAACTGGTGACCCTGATGGCCCATCTCCTGAGACTGGTCGATTACTACGATGAGGCACTAGTGCTTTGTCGCCGCACCTTGGCGAAGGGCATCGAATCCCCGGATTTTTTGCGCGCTTACGGCCTGGCCCTGCATTCCGCCGGCGAGGCCGAGGATGCATTGAGCGTCTTGGATCGGGCGACCGCCGCGAGTTCCACGTTGGCCCTGACCGATAAGGCTGTATTGTTGAGTCAACTAGGCAGATTCACCGAGGCCTGCGAGACATTCGACGCAGCTCTGCTGCGTGAACCTGCTTTGGCGGACGCGTGGTACAACAAGAGCAACGCCAAGACTTATACGCAAGGAGATCCTGATATAGCTGCCATGGAACGACTGCTCGACGCGCACTGCGCTCACCGGGACCGACTCCTTCTGCATTTCGCGCTGGGCAAGGCCCATTGGGACGCCGCCGACGCCGATGAGGCGTTTTCGCACTGGCACGCGGGCAACGGTATGAAACGCGCGATCATCGACTATGACGCGAATGCAGCGGCTTTGCGGATGGCATCGATTGCCGCCGCCCCAGCGGTGAATATCGGCGCGACCACCCCGGCATCGGGAGCCCGCCTCTCCGACGTGCCGGTCTTCATCGTCGGTATGCCGCGTTGCGGTTCCACACTGATCGAGCAGATTCTCGCCTCGCATCCGCAGGTGCATGGTGCCGGCGAATTGGTTGGGCTGCGCCCGCTCTTCGAGGGGATGGTCCCCGGCGCTCTCCATGCTGGCGCGGATGACTCCGAGCGCCAGCTCGCCGAGATCGCGGCGGTGGGCCTCGACAAACTTCGACGCTTCTCGACGCATGCCGACAGGATCATCGACAAGGATCTCGCCAATTTCCTGCATCTCGGCGTGATCCACCGAATCTTTCCGCGCGCACGCATCATTCACTGTCGGCGTAATGCGCTCGACACCTGCTTCTCCGCGTACGGCAAACTATTTCTCGGCGATTTCGCTTTCACGTACGATCTGCGCGAACTGGGACTGTATTATCGTCAGTATCATGCCTTGATGGCGCATTGGCGCTCGGTGCTGCCGAGCCAAGCCTTCATGGATGTCGATTATGAGACCCTGGTTGCCACACCACATGAGGAAACGCGGCGAATGTTGAGCTTTCTCGGCCTGCCTTGGAATGGTGCATGCGTGCGCTTCTTCGAGACCCCTCGAACCGTCAGCACCGCAAGCATGGCTCAAGTGCGCCAGCCCATTTACCGATCCAGCGTCGGCCGCGCCCGCTCTCTGGCGACGCATCTGCAGCCGCTGATCGAGGCACTGGGCGATCTGGCACCCACCGGCTGACGCGGCAAGGAAGCTGAACATCGGCACCATCGAGCTACTGCTGGCGACTGCGACCAAGGAACATCGCGCGGGCAATCTCGCTGCGGCACGCCAATTGTACGAACAGGTACGGGCCGAGGTTCCGACCCACACGGTGGCATTGTTTCGCAGCGGCTTGCTGGAATTGCAGGATGGGCACCCGGACACCGCGCTCGCGCTCATAGAACGAGCCGTGGTGGCCGCTCCCGACGAACCGCGCCACCAATTCGGCCTCGGCCAGGCACTCCAGGCGCTGCACCGATGGGACGAGGCGGCGACAGCCTATCGTCGGGTCCTACGCGCCGACCCGCGCTCGGCGGATGCTCACTTTGCGCTCGGTACGGCCCTGCAGTCACAACGGCATTACGACGACGCCATCGTTGCCTATGAGTCGGCGGTTGAGATACAGCCGGATTTTCCGGACGCGCTGAATAACCTCGGCAATTGCCGGCAACTCTGCGGACGACTGCCGCAGGCGGCAACGGCCTATCGACGAGCGCTGGCGCTGCAGCCCGGCAACGCGGACGCCATGGCCAATTTGGGTACGGCGCTTCGGGAAATGGGTCAATTCGACGAGTCGGTCGAACTGCTGCGTGCCGCTGTGGATCTCCAACCGCTGCAGGCGTCCCACGCGGTCAATCTTGCTATTGTGCTCTGCCAACAGCACAAATTCTCGGCCGCCGAATTGACCCTGCGCCGGACGCTCGCGCGCAAGCCGAATAACGCCGAAGCGGCCTTCAACCTGGGAAATGCACTGCTTGCTCTCGGACGATCGCGCGCAGCCGTCGATCAATATCGACACGCGGTGGCACTGCGTCCGGACTACGCAGATGCCCTGAATAACCTCGGCAACGCACTCAAGGAGCTTGGCGAGTTCAGCGCAGGCCTGGCGGCGTACGACGCTGCGATCCGCGCCCAGCCGGATTTCGTGGTCGCATTGAACAACGCCGGGTGCCTGCTGCGTACGCTCGGCCGCGTCGACGATGCGGAAGAAATGCTCCGCCGCGCACTGCAAATCAGCCCGCGCCACGCCGCGCTGTACGACAACCTCGGCAACGTGCTCAAAGATTCCGGCGAACTCGATGCGGCGATTGACTGTTATCGTAAATCCCTCGAACTCGATCCCACGAGTTCTGTGACTCACAGCAACCTCGCCTATGCGCTGAGCTTTCAATCGCCGGAAGCACGGCCGATTCTCGAGGAGTGCTTGCGTTGGAACGAACATTTCGCCGGCATGTTGCGCCCGCAGGTACACGGCCATCCCAACGATGCCTCTCCCCACCGGCGACTGCGAGTCGGCTATGTTTCGCCGGACTTTCGGGACCATTGCCAGAGCCTGTTCACGATACCGCTGCTGTCGCGACACGATCACGCGGCGTTCGAAATCTTCTGCTATTCAAGCGTGAAACGCCCCGACGATCACACGCGGCGCATTGCAGGCTACGCCGACGTTTGGCGCGATGTGGCGTCATTGGATGATGAACGCCTCTGCGACATTATTCGCGAGGACCGCATCGATATCCTGGTCGATTTGACGATGCACATGGCCAACGGCCGCCCGCTGGTTTTTGCCCGCAAGCCCGCCCCGATACAGATCGCCTGGCTCGCCTATCCCGGCACCACCGGAATCAGCGCGATGGACTATCGCCTCAGCGATCCGCGGCTCGACCCTGAAGGATTCGAAAGCCACTATAGCGAACGCACGTTGCGGCTCGCCGATTCTTTTTGGTGCTACGATCCGCTGACCGATCGACCCGGCGTCAATGCACTACCGGCGATCGAGCGCGGCTACTTGACGCTCGGCTGCCTGAATAATTCGTGCAAATTGACGGATCACACGTTGCATCTATGGGGCGGCGTGCTGCGCGCACTGCCGCTGGCACGGCTGCAACTCATGGCACCGCCCGGTCGGCATCGCGAGCGATTGTTGCGGCGGCTTGCAGCGCACGGTATCGCAGCCGAACGAGTCGGCTTCGTGAGCTTTCGACCGCGCGCCGACTACTTGTGCTCCTATCACGACATCGATCTCGGACTCGATACGTTTCCGTACAACGGCCATACCACCAGCCTCGATTCGCTCTGGATGGGAGTACCCGTCGTTACGCGAGTCGGTAGGACCAGCGTCGGTCGCGGCGGCCTAAGTCAGTTGTACCAACTCGATCTCATCGAACTCTCTGCCGAAACGGACGACGCCTTCATCGGCGCCGCTGTCACGCTCGGCAGCGATCTTCCCCGCCTTGCCAAGCTGCGCCGAGAATTGCGGGTGCGGCTCGAGCACTCCCCGCTGATGGATGCCGCACGCTTCGCCCGCAATGTCGAGGGCGCCTATCGAGCCGCGTGGAAGGCATACGCCCGCACCAACGCCACCCCTTAACGATTTCATCACGGTCACGCCGGCCAACACATAGCGGCATAGCTCATTGTGCATCAGCCTGATTAATCTCTAGTGGTCAAGGCGCGCGGCGCCACATCGCACCAGGTCCGGCTTTTAAGACAGGGTCGGCGACTTTACCGCACTTCAGACGCCTCGAGTTACACCTGCCAGCGGAAACGATTGCCAAGGGCACGCTTGACAGTAGGAGTCTTAGGGATCCCCATCCGCAGGACCCAATGCGTCGAAATATAGCTTGAGGACAGCCGTTATCTTGCCGTCGCCGGCCACGAACGATAAATCGGATCCGCGGGACGGCAGAAGCGCACGCACCAGACTCAGCCCAGTACCCAGGCCCGTGCTGGAGAGGAAGTCAAACCCGATCGCCGGTGAGTCGATATAATTGCAGATTCGCACGGTTGAAGACTCAAGAGTGCGGCTCAACGAGACCATGATGCGCGGTCCCGCAGCGGGTGCCTTGCCGTGCTTCACCGCGTTGAAGATCAGTTCGTTAACGATCATGCCCAGGTTCACCCCGTGGCTGCGGTCGAGGACGATGGGCCGCTCACGGATCGCCTCGTCCAGCTCGGTCGAAATACTTGCTCCCGTTATGTGCTCAAGGTTCCGGCTGATTTCGTGCACCATGTCGCATAGGACGATGCCGCGCTCGCTGCGCGTGCTCGTCAGACCAAATCCCACCGAGATCGACAACACCTGAGCGATTGCCGGAGCCAGCGCATTCGTCAGGTCCGGATTCTTCGTGGCTTGCGCCCTCAGCAGGCCCACTATTCCCTGTAGACTGTTCTTTACGCGATGGTGCACTTCCGAAATCAACGTCTCGCGAAGCCGGCGCTCTGCGTCAAGTCTTACGGCCTGAATGCGTCTGCTCTCGGTCACGTCAGTGCCGACCAAAAAGTATCCTTGCACGTCGCCTCTGGCACCGATATCGGGAATCTGCTGAATGACCATCCACCGCCCCTGGCCGCTGTCGGAAGTGAACTCGACCTCAGACGTAACCGCGGAGCCGCTCAGAACCTCAACGATATTCGGCAGCTGTGCAGCGATAGGGTTACCATCCCCGAACAGATCTCGGCCATCGCGACCGACCAACTCGCTGGACGAACAATTGGCCATGGCCTCGACCGCCTTGTTGGCGAATTTGAACCGCAGCTGCGGATCGAGATGCGCAACGGGCATTGGAATCGCGTCGAGAATCGTCCGTAGCTGACGCTCGCGATCTTGCAGATCCTCACGGGCCTTTTGCAGATCGGTGGTGTCGATCGCGAAGCCGAGAACCCCCACCGGCACATTGGCCGCATCACGCATCAGCGAGAGACGCACGTGGACGGGGTGCAGACGCCCCGACTTGCTTCGCGCGATCGCGTCGAATTCATGGAATCCGTGTTCGAGAAGCAGCTCCAGCCGTTTGCCGTCCAACATTGACTGCTCTTCCGGCCGATAGACGAGCCAGATATATTGGCCAACCGCCTCCTCGGCGCTATAGCCATGTAAGCGCTCGGCGCCGCTATTCCAGATCGCAATGCGCCCGCTCAAATTCGTCGCCACGACGGAGTCGTGGACCTGATCCAGGATCTGCGTCCGGCATGCAAGCGCTTTAAGTGCTTCTAGCGTCATCGGTATTTTCTCGCAGTGACCGGATACGGCACCTGTTTGCCCAGAATTTGGCAGCGCCGTGCCGCTAGGTTGCAGTATCGTCGGATTCAGCACTGGTCTTCGTAGTTCGGCGTTCTACAGTCTCTGGCGCGGGGACCTTGAACAGCGCCTCGGCGCCCGCCGCCACCTCGCTCGCCAGATCCGCAAGCCGACGGCGCGTCCGCCGCGCATGTTGGCGCAACATATCGTATGCCGCCTGGCGCGGCAGCCCGTGCTGCGCCATCAACAGGCCCACTGCGACGCTGACGTCCCGGTTTGAATCGATTGTTCGCGTGAGCTGCACGTTGTGCTCGACCAGCGCTGCGATCTCGCGTGCCCGCGAGATCGCTGTACGTACGGTAGGGATCAGGTGTATCGGGTCGATCGGCTTGACAACGTATGCGAGGGCTCCGGCCGATACCGCTGCCGATACGAGCGCTGCTTCACTGTACGCGCTCAGAAACATGAATGGTTGCCGAAGCTGGCCGAATAATACCGCCGCCTCAAGACCGTTCAGATCCGGCATCGCGTAATCGATAATCGCCAGAGCGAAGCTGCCCTGACGCACGAATTCCACCGCCTCCTTCGCCGAGGTCGTGGCCGTGACATCAAACCCCGCGCGGCGAAGGCAGTCGGCAATCGTCGCTACGATAATCGGTTCGTCATCGACGAGAAGCAACCGACTCACCGCCAACTCATTTTGTTCGGTCATTAAGCCCCACTCCCAATCAGCGCCAAGATATCTTCGCGTCATTGCCTCTGTTGATTTTTGTTAATCGAAGAGCCACTCTTGCGGGGTTTGGGCAAGCGACCTAGCTCTATGCCGTCCGCGGTTTCATTTTCACCGCAGAACTCCGCCCCTCTTCATAGAGGAATGTTGATACGGGGTCAATGCTTATTTGGGGAGCGTTCGACAAACCACAAGGGTATACGAGGCCAACGGCGGAAATCGATCATCATAAGTTAATACCCAATTTATTCCACCGATGCAAGCAGTCGCTCTCGCAAAGTCTCGATAAGGAAACCCATATGGCGGTGAATGCGGCGTTTGAAGGCAATCGGAAAGCGTGGATGGGTGACGACAAGGGCTTCGCGGCCCATGTGGCATTCTATCCAGTGTGCAAGCCCTACCTGCAGCAAGAAGACCTGAGAGTGACCGGCGCTCCCATGATCAATCTGTACGGGACCGATGACTCCTACTGGGATCCTGTGGCCGCCGGACATAGATCCCATACGGCCTGGAATGCCGACGCCGCGAATGATTCGCTGGGCCAGGTCGTGAGCTTTCTGCGCAAGACCTTGACCGCGAAGTAGTGCGGATCGATATGCACGCGATTGTGCGCCACCTTTTTTGCCTTCAAGGCGGCGATCACGGAATATCCCGCCCCTCGCCGGCGCTGAGAATCCAGAATCGGTGCGATTGCTTGCTTGTTTCCAACGCTCGCCGCAATTCTCTGACAGGCTCACCTTCTCCGTCGGCGGCGAGGCGGAACGTCCCAAAGTGAATTCCAATACTCGTGCCCGCATCGAGCTCTTCATGCGCGCGAACCGCGGCCGCCGGCGACAAATGCACCGGCGCCATGAACCATCGCGGAAGGTAAGCACCAATGGGGAGAAAGGCGAGACGAATTTCCGGGAAGCGCCGCTTGATGTCCTGAAAGTGCGATCCGTATCCGGTGTCGCCCGCGAAATAAACTACACCGGCCGCACTTTGGATCGCATAGCCGCACCAAAGGGTCTTGTTGCGGTCGAGCACTCCGCGGCCCGAGAAATGTCTCGCCGGCACCGAAGTGATTTTGAGATCTTCTGTAATTGAGATCGATTGCCACCAATCGAGCTCGTTGACTTGATCGACCGGCACAATGTTCTTTCCTTCGAATCGAACGCCAACGCCGAGCGGCACAACGAATTTCGGATGCCATTGCGGCACGATTCGCCTCAGAGTGGGAACATCGAAATGATCGTAGTGGTCGTGGCTTTGCAAAACAATATCGATGGGAGGCAAATCCTCGAAGCGAATGCCCGGTGCGCGGTGCCTGCGCGGGCCGATCCACGAAAATGGGCTGGCTCGCATCGACCATATGGGATCGCACAGGATATTCACTCCATCCATTTGAATCAGGACGGTGGAATGGCCCACGAAAGTAACCCGGACGCCGCGGGCGACTCGCTCTGGTGGCGGCACGCCGCGCGGTTCATCGATCCATTCACGCCATGGCCCGGGTTTGCGGGTCAGCATCCATCGCAGGACGCGGCCAGTACCGCGCAACGCACCGTTCGGTGAACTGTGGAAATGCTGCCCGTTAAAATGGTCCGTCACGGGCCCGCGATACATGTTCATCATGCAACAGGCGACTGAAAAGTCGTGACTTCGTAGACATGGTCGGAAACTATCACTCGAGTAACACTACTCCCGCCGGCTGCAGCGGTTATCAGGAGTTTCACGAAGCCCTCTACGCACTCGCGACCGCCTTTCCACGTCCGATTACGGGATTGCCGAGCAATGTGATTCATGTCGCTAAATAGAGAGCGCTTGGTGCCCGCCGGTCAAGGTTGCCGGTTCTCGGCCGATGACTCGTCCCGCGGCAAAGGAAATGCCCTCCCCAATTCGCCGCCAAGTTGAGGTTAGTCATGCTCTCAGAAGGCGGTGCGCAGCGCATCGATGCCCGGACGCTAGACGCACTCCGTCCGACCATCGCGACTTTATCGGCCGCCCATCGCTACCGGGATTCGTTTGCGGTCGAGCACCAGGAGCGAGCCGCTGAGTTGGCCGTCGCGATCGGGGTTCAGCTCGGCTTGGGCTCACAACGACTTGAAGTTCTTCGCCTCTCCGCAATCGTCCATGACATCGGCAAGATTGCTGTGCCGGCGGAGATTCTTGGAAAACCAGGCCCTCTTTCCGATGTGGAATACGCCGTGGTCAAAACGCATTGCGCCATTGGATACGATATTTTGCGACATCTGCACGCTCCGTTACCGATCGCAGAGATCGCCTACCAGCACCACGAACGGCTTGACGGCAGTGGCTATCCACGCGGTCTGTCCGGCGAAGGCATTCTGTTAGAGGCGCGAATTCTTGCCGTTGCTGACATGTTCGACGCGATGACTTCGCACCGAGCCTATCGCTCCGGACTTTCCGCGGACTTTGTGCTTGGTGAGTTGCATGCGAAGGCGGGACGCGAACTCGACGCCGACGCCGTCGAGGCGTGCCGGTACGTCAGTCTGACCGGATCCTTAGTGCGTTCCGGCATGCAGGTCGTTCGCCCCGCCTCGGCGGCTGACGCAAATGGCGGAACTTGAGCGCAAGCTCGAGGAGTGACCGCTATTGCCGGCAGTCGTGGCACCGCTGGGTTCCGGATGTGCATCTCATGGGCCGTTTGGCACCACTTTATCCGGCACGACTGCGTCCTGAGGCGTACCCCGACGATCAGGAGGAACATGATCCAATGAAAAGCGATGGCGCCGGATCCGTAGCGCGCAGCGGCATCCCAGCGAGCCGAAGATTGGATGGTCTCATCGAGCATCGTGCATCTCCTCGGGGATGACATCCCCAACTACCGCCCTAGAATCGTTTGGAAAATCCAACCGACAACCCTCCCGGTAGGATCCGAACCGAAATGGGCGTTTCGCGGGTGGTACTCCAATACCCTACCCCCGTGCCCAGCGCCCACCCGGCAATGACGTCCGTCTGCCAATGAGCCTGACTTTTTAACCGCGCGTAGGCATCCCACACCGGCAGAAATTCGAGTGCCCATACCCACGGGTATTGTTTCGCGTAGTCGGCGATGAATGGCGTCACAAAGCTCGCCTGCAGTGTGACTTCGCCGCTTGGAAAGCTTTGGCAGCAACTACCTCGAAACCATAGATTCGGATTGCCGCCTTGATAGGGGCGAGCACGGCTGAACGCATATTTGAGCACTGTCGAGCTGATTCCAGCGATGGTCGATGAATCGATGGATTGCCAGAATGTATGACCCAGGGGATCATCGTTTCCCAGCCACAAAGCACCCGTAACTTCGACGGCGATGACACCGGCCTCGAGTCCAGTCTGAAAGTTCTGCGAGTATTGACCATCTTTATCGTACCCCAATTCATGATCGAGCCCGGCATAGGCGTGGCTTGACAGCAACAAGAACAAAAACAGCAACGGCCTGGAGCAACGCGGAATTCCATTCGCATATGAATTCGACGACGTCATGCGGTGACTTCTTTAGATATCGCTTAGCGGTATGCAACTGCAGTCGATCATGTCTTACGCCCGTCACTTTGCCGCACAAAGTACACGCAAATTCGCTGTCCACGCAAGTGCCGAGCAGTATCATCGGGGTGGTGCAGGCGCGCCAAAGTCCGGGAGATTTTCTTATGACCAATTCGAAAGATATTGCGGGATTGATCGGTCGTCCGTGTTCACAATCGTTGGACGGGTGGCTGGCCCGTCACGGTGACTCTGATGGGCAGGCTCGGCATTCTCGGTGGATTGTTCCAGGCCTATACTAGAAGTAGCGCAACACCTGAATGATGAGACCAGCGACCTGCGGGTAACTGCCCCGTTCGGATCGAGCACCCCCGACGTTCGCGCTGGCGTAGGCACCGAGTGACCACGCATCCGACAGATAATAATTGGCGGACAGTTGCGACAGACTCGATCCGTCATACAGATTGACGAACGCGAACGCGGCAAGTTCAAGGTGCGGGATCATTGCATCCGCCCAGTCGAGCCGCAGGAAGAGTTGTTGCTGCACCCATGGCTGCTGCTGATCATTTGCAAATGCACGGATGTACCAGAGTTCGCCAATGACGGGCAGGAGGTTGCGCTGCGCAGTCCCAATTGTGAACCAGTCGCGCTCCTCCTGTCGCGAAAGTCCGGCTTGATGGTAGTGATATTCGATATTGAACGTGACTTTGCTGGCACTCGACCAGGAGGCACCGAGCGCTAGATCACTCCGAAAGGCGTCAGCGGCGTCGGCTGGAGGTAACAGCGGGGTATCGGCAGGCAGAGTCCCGGTTCGTACCCCATAGGCTACGGACTGTGCAATTAAACTCGGCTGGTTGCCGCCCGCCCACTCGGCGTAGGCGATGATACTTTGACCGATAGAGCGGGAGAGGTTCATACCGATCAGAGTTTCGCTGCCCTCATGGTAGAGGAGGACTTGTGGGCTGAGACCCGCAGTCTCGAAATTGACGCTGCCGAGGATCCGGTTTGCGCCGTTCGTGTGGTCGAATTTTGGCCCCAGACCGTACGGAACGCCGAGCGTTATGGGCGCCGGCGCGTACAGTTTCGGGGCGAAAGCCACACTGACCGACCCGCCGCTCCAAATGCTCTGCCCGCGCAGCATGAGTGTGCCCAGGCGGTCCTCGCGTATGACCGAGGGATCCAGTGAGGCTTGGTCGAGCAGTGTCCTGGTCTTGAAGAAATCAGTTGGATTAAAACCCAATGCTATACCGTCTCTGAGGTTGACGCGGCCGGCCTCCAGGTACGTGCGAGCGAGCGGCTCCCAAGTCACGTAGCCTTCACGGAAGTCATTGCGAATCAGTTGCTGCGAGGGAACGTCGACGCCGTTTTCCTCGGTGGCATTGAATCGGTCGCTGAGCGTAGCCGTCAGACCGCGTCTCACCGTCCACTGGTCGGCGGCGTCGAGGCTGGTCCGATTCTCCCAGTCAGAAGGCGCCGGTGTCGGCAAGGGTACGGCCAAGCCATTGCGCGCCGAGGAGAGCGTCAAAGCGTCCTCGGCATAGTACTTTCCATGCGCGCGCGGTGCAGGCGGCGACGGCGCGTTGCTCTGTTCGGGCGTTGCCTCGGGCGGGCTGCTCTGTAGGGCCTTCGGTATCCGCTCGAGATCGTTATTCTCCTGCGCCTGTCCGTGGGCCGTGACCAAGGCGCAGAAGGCGAGCATTACTAGCGAGCCGACGCGAAGCCACATCAATCCGCCTTGAGACGCGGCAGAAAGTCGCGCTGGAACCACGCGTCCGGGAGCTCCTGAATGCGATAGTCGGACGTCGTCATCGTGGTCACGAGGTTTGCATCCACGGCGTCAATGATGATGGTCTCGGTCGGACGCACAGTGCCGAGCTGCTCCTGGTAGTTGTGAAAGTAGGCTATCTTCAGGAGCCGGCCGCTATCCGAATAGTACTTGCCCTTTACCGGCTGATCGGTGCCGCGTTCGAGCCAGTATTCGATGCGGCTATAGATGGCCTCGGGGTCGGCCGCCGCGAGGTCCAGATGCCAACAGCGGCGGTCCTTGCGATCGGCGTCCTCGAGGGACTCCGCGCCGACGAGTTTGGCCGTGTAGTCCCGGGCAAGGTTCGCCGTGACCACGTCGCCGTCGGAGGCCTGCCCAATGAGGCGCTGCTGCGGGGAGATGCGAACACTGGCCTTGGACGCCGGATCATAGAACCACATGTTGCTGCCGTGTAGCAGGACCATCTTGCCGGCATCGCGCGGTGGCTCCGCGTAGCGCACGAGATTGCTGTATTGACGGGTGTCCTTCTCCTCCCGGGCGAATACGATCAGGACTACCCGATCGCGTGGCTTGCCATCGCGATACTCCACCAGCGTATCTGTCAATCGGAATGGCTGCTGGGGGTTGCGGATTCGGTCGGCCGCTGCCACCAGGTCCTGCGCAGCAGGCGTCTCGGTGCTGGGTACATCGGCCGCTTGGGCTTTTGCGCCGGACCCGACCCGAGCGGCGAGCCCCAAGAGGACAATAAGCACCATGATTCTGCTCATCGGAGACCTCATACGTGGCGCAGTGCATCGACGACCGGCATCCGGGCGGCGCGGTTCGCCGGGATCAAAGCAGCCACGGTGGCCATG
The DNA here is from genome assembly GCA_052143815.1 of Steroidobacteraceae bacterium. Classification (GTDB taxonomy): domain Bacteria; phylum Pseudomonadota; class Gammaproteobacteria; order Steroidobacterales; family Steroidobacteraceae; genus Bog-1198. The sequence continues at coordinate 94,863 of JBKQSA010000048.1, forward strand.
AGCATAAGCCCCAACCAGACCGCAACTATCAGAAGTTCGACGCCCGAGGTCAGGACCTTAAGCGGAATGGGAGCTGCCTGGCCCGGCGGCATCCATCTGAGCCCTGCATGATTGACCGCGAAGGCGATTGACGCCGAGACGATCAGCCCTGCCGTTGCACCGATCACGCCCAACATCCAGCCCTCGATCAGAAACTGCCGGCGAATGCCGCTACGTCGAACCCCCATGGCCCGCGCTGTCCCAATCTCATTGGTGCGCTCCATGACGCTCATGCTCATGGTGTTAACGATTGTGAATAACACGATGACGCCCATGACAATCGCGATGAAGAAGAAGATCGCGCCGAAAAGCCCAACGATCTGGTTGTATTGGGGTTGCAATTCCGTGAAGTCGCGAACGTCCAGATCAAGGTGGTGCTCCTCGAATAAAGAACGAAGGCGCGCGCGTGCCGGCGCAATGTCCTCTGTTCGATTCAGTTGCAACACGATACCGACCGCTTTGTGCTCGCCACGTCCATACAGGAGCTGCTGCGCCAAGGCCAGGTTCATGGCGACGAATGTATCGTCGAGCTCTTTGATGCTTTGCCGCTCCGCTTTGCTGACGTACAGGCTCAAAACGTTCGGCGCGCCGCCGGCGGTAGCCGCCAGAAGATCAATCCGCGGCACGTCGCCCTCGCCGCTCGCCTGCCCGGCGCTACGATCACGGCGCGCGAGTTCCCTTAGATCGACAGTCGGTCCCGGCGCATCCGGTGCCGCCGCCGCCTCCACGGGAGGCGAGGGGCAATTGGCGACTCCCAGTTGCTTGCACAGGCCGAGAATGCGCGCCAGGCCCACGCCGATCACTCCTCGCGTCGGGGTGTCATCGCGCAACCCAAGCTCGGTGGGGACTCGCCCTCCACCGCGCTGGATGTGGTACTCGTCCCATAGAAGCATCCGGCTCCGGTCTGAGGGTACGACGCCCATGCCTAAAAACGTCGTCGAAGCATTGATATCGAAATTGCCGGCGATGCCGAACAGCTTGACCGTGGGAGTCACCACGCGAAGCATGGGCTTGAGTACGACATCATCCTCGATCAGGCCGATGACCGTCTGGTAATCCCCGATGCCGTACGCGGCGGGATTGCCGGCGCCGAACTCGAAATAGCCTTGATGGAAGACCGATAAGTGACCGGTTTCCTCAACCGTGGTCGTCTGGAAACCGACGACCAAGTAGGCCATGAATTCGCCGAAAAGGATTAAGGCAATTGCGCCTACGGCAACGGCTGACATGGTCATCAGCGACCTGCGGGAATTACGCAGGATATTGCGGAAGGCGATCTTGAGCAGCATCATCGGCGTGGCTCCGAGTGTCGCTCCACCAATTTGCCGTCGCGAATGGCGTACGTCTCTTCGGCATGGGAGATGAGCTGGGGGTCGTGCGTCGAAAAAATGAAACTCACCGCGTGATCGTGTTGCACCCGATGCATGAGTTCGATGATCTGGGCTCCGGTTCGGCTGTCGAGGTTCGCGGTCGGCTCATCAGCGAGCACCAGTCCCGGCCTCTTGACCAAGGCACGGGCGATGGCCACACGCTGCTTTTGGCCGCCGCTCAATTGATTTGGGCGGTGCTCCCGATGTTCGGCAAGTCCAACGGATGCGAGCAGCGCCATGGTGCGATCGCGCCGCTCGCCGGGCTCCAATCCCAGCAGCAGCAACGGATACTCAACGTTTTCATAGGCCGAGAGTACCGGAAACAGGTTGAAATTCTGGAAGACGAAGGCGACGTTACGGGAACGGAAATCCGTAATCGCGTCGTCTGAGAGTGCCGCGAGGTTCTGGCCACAGACTTCAATCTGGCCGGCCGTAGGAGTGTCGATGCAGCCGATTAGATTGAGGAGAGTCGTCTTACCGCTGCCGGAGGGCCCGACAATCATTGCGAACCGCTGGCGTGGTATGTCAAAAGTGATGCCATCGATGGCGGTGACCTTCAGGCTGTCGCCATCGTAGGTCTTGACGACATCACGAAGCACCACGACCGGGCCGGTGGCCGTACTTGATGCCATCGCATTCTGCGACACCTCGTCGGGAATTTGCTGTTCCATTGTCATCGTTCCGCCGGGTACTAGTCGGTACCGATCGGCATTGTATATCACAGAGTGGTACCATAGGGTACCGTTATATCCACGTAGGTCAGATGCAACAGCAACAATCGGCCGGGAAGCTCGATGCGCGCGACCAGGATCGCCGCGACGCGATCCTCCATGCTGCCCGCGAGCTATTCGGCGAGCGCGGTTATCATCGGGCGACAACCCTCGAGATCGCTGCGCGCGCAAAGACCTCCAAACGCGCGCTTTATATGCTCTTTGGGAACAAACGCGGCATCGTGCAGGCCATGATCAACGAGCGCGTCCGCGATATGCGCCGCCCCTTGGAGCTGCGACCTCCAGGTAGCCGCGCCGAGTTTTTCGCGACCCTGCAGCGCTTCGGCATGAGCTTCCTGACCGAGCTGCTGGCGCCGCTTACCGTCGCACTGTATCGGCTCGCGATCGCCGAATCCGCACAATCCCCCGAGCTGGGCGCTGCCCTTTATCGAGCGGGGCGATTGACCGTGACTCACGCGATCACGGAACTATTCGCGGAGGCGATCGCGCGTGGCTGGGTCGACTTTGCGGATGCGCAGGAAGCGGTAGGCACCTACATGCACATATTGATGGGCGATGTGCTGGTGCGCTTGCTGCTGGGCGCAGATCAGTCGGCTCGCCCACGCGAGCTTCGGAGGCGAACAGCACTCGCGGTCGCTGCCGTCCTCCGTCTTGACCGAACATCTCCTAAGCGGGAATAGTTCACGACGCTTTTTACCGCGTTGGAAAAGCGGGCCGTTGCGCGAGAGATTGCATCGTTACCGGCCGATAACGCATCGAATCCGGGTTCCACCGCTCCGGCGTCTTTTGATCTGCATCTCTCCACCGATGATCGAGCACCGATGCTCCATAATTCGAAGGCCCATTCCGATGCCTCGCGCCGGCTCTGCAGGAATCCCCACACCATCGTCACTGATTGATAGGTCGATGACCGCTTTATAAGTCTGTAACTTCACGATAACGGATCGTGCTTGCCCATGCTTTACCGCATTATTGATTGCCTCCTGAGCAATGAGATAGAGATGGGTAGCCATCGATTCATCGAACAGACTTGGCGCGTAAATCCTAAGGAGTAGGCGCACGTCGATTTTGTAGCTCGCCCGCGACCACGCCGTGAGCGCCTCCAAGGCGGACAACAGGCCACCACGTTCCAAGGTCACGGGGGAAATGCCCAGCGCCAACTTTCGCACGCTTTGTATTGCGTGATTGACCAAGCCGATGATTTCATTCAATTCAGAACCGACCGGCGCGGTGGCGAAACCCACGCGGGTTGCCAAACTGCGCAACATCAGCGAAATCCCCGTCAGCTCCTGGCCGATGCCATCGTGCAAATCGCCCCCCAAACGACGCCGTTCGTGATTTGCGATTTCGATGATCTCTGCCTCCAACTGCTTGCGCTCGGAGACATCCTGTACGACGACCAGAACCCGTCGCTCCCCATTCAAGTCTATATCAGCGGATAACATCTCCGCCGCAAACTGTGTCCCGTCACGCCGCGTAAAGGTCACATCGCGCTTGCCGCTGCGGCCGTTAGGTTGTTCGAACAACTCTTCGACCGCGAACCTTGCGGACTGATGAGCCTGCGGAACATTCAGCAAGTCCGTTACCGACGCCACTGCCGCTGCGCCGGCATCGACGCGGCCAAACATGCGATCGAATGCCGGATTGGCAAATTCGATCCGGCCCTGGAGATCGAGTAGAACGACACCTTCGCGCATGGTTTCCAAAATCAACGCTTGAGTTCGTAAGATCTGTTCGGCGCGCCGTCGTGTGTCGACCTCTATGCAGGCTCCGACGATATGCACTGCACGGCCGCAGGCATTGCGTTCGATGACTCGGGTTCGCACGTTGACCCAACGCCACTCGCTGTCCGCGGTGAGGATCCGATAATCGGCCTCGGCAGAGTTTCGTTCGTTGTGCAGCAAGGCGTGGTCTTCGCTGGCACACTTGTGCCGATCTTCCGGGTGCATCCGAGCCAGCCAGTCTGCACGCGGCACTGTCCGTGGTGCGGCTTCGATACCGTATCGAGCAGGCCAATCTGACAGCCAGAGTAGCGAGTCCTCTTCGGCGTTCCAGTCCCACAACCCAATGTCCGCACCCCAGGTCGCCGCTTCAAGTCGCGCTTCGCTGTCGCGCAACGCGAGTTCCACACGTTTGCGGGCATCGATATCGATCGTGACGCCCGCGATGTGGATCGCACGCCCGCAGTCATCGCGCGCCATCGCGCGTCCGCGGCTCAAGATCCAATGCCAATGACCCGCGCGGGTTCGAATTCGGTACTCGACCTCGAAGACCTGACTGCGGCCTTCGATGAGCGCTTGATGTCCGTCGGTGACGAGCGACCGGTCGTCCGGATAAACCGCCGCACTCCAGCGCAGCGAGTGCCAGTCTCCCTCGCAGGGGTCCAATCCGACCGAAGTACACCAATCGTTCCACCAATGAAGCGTATCGGTGGCGACCTCAACGTCCCAAAAGCCTACGCTCGTTCCCCAGACGGCATGCGCAAATCGCGATTCGCTTCGCGCCAGGGCGCGCGCTGCGTTATGGCGCTCGCTCACATCGAGGCATATGCCGACTACCCGCTGCGCCCTTCCATGCGAGTCGCGCTCGATGACCCGACCGCGCTCGTGTATCCACACCCAGACATCGTCGCGATCACGGAGCCGATACTCGACATTATAGGGCGGAGCTCGGCCGTCCAAGTGCTGGGTCATGGCGGATCGATACGCGGAAAGATCTTCCGGATGGATGCGCGCTGACCATAGCTGTTCGTGACCACTACCGGCGTAGGCCGTCAGTTGGGAGTGCTCGCACCAGTCGTTGATCCAGATCAAACGGTCGCTGGGCACCTCCCAATCCCAGAGGCCGATCTCCGTACCCCATAACGCGAGCTCAGGGGCTAGCTCCTCGCCTCGTGTGCTCACGAAGGACCACACCACATGGTGTCCGTCACCGCGAGTCAATCGATGCAGAACCGCGTTCGCCAAGAACTTACCCGACGCGCTGCGCACCAGGGCACGTTGCTCCGTGTCTGTCGCCAGAGCTGCATCGTGCAAGCTCTGCAGGTCGCCGTTCGCACCATCCAGCAAATCGAAAATCGACGCTCCCAGCACTGTCCGGGCGCCGTCCGCCATCAGTTTGATTAGGGCAACATTGAAAAAATCCAAGGTTCCATCGGGCCTGGTGACCGCAATGCCTATGCCCACGGCCTCATACACCGCCCAGGGTGAATCGGTGGTCGGTTGCTTGTTATGTCCGTTGCCGTCCAAAGATATTCCTGCCGCTAACGCTCATCTTACGAGCCACCAAACTATACCGGGGTTGTTAGCCCAAACTCCGGAAAAGTTTCCTCATCTACCGACAGCGGCCGAGACGAGTTCAACACCGGCGCTGCGCACTGTCCCGGCGAAGCACCTAACCGCAGGCGCCGTTCTATGGTTGCAGCCAGGCGTCGGCGAACTCGCCACGCAGCTCCGCTTCCCGCCCGAGGTAGCGCGGCGAGAAGTGAAACGGCACGGCCGACTTGATCCCGGCGGCCCGGGCAATATCGCCCGCAGCGCGCGCCGTGAGATGCCCCTTGCGCTCGGCGTGTGCCCGGTCGGCATCCAGAAATACGGCCTCGATGAACAGCAGATCTGCACCCTGCAGGAACGCCGCCAGAGCACCCCTGTTGCGCTCGTTATCAGCCACATCCGTCACATAGCAGATCTTCTGGCCCGGCACGAATTCCAGTACTTTTCGCTTCAGTTCGCCTAATTCCATTTCCTGGACATGCGGACCATCGCGCGTGCGCCAGTGCACTTTAATCGGCGTGCTATCCGGTGCACCCTCACGCACCCGCTTCTTCAATTCCGTGAGCCATGGCCCCGTCGGGAGCCGCAAGTCATTCAGGCGGCTCTTCCACACGTTGATGTGCACGCTTTCCTCAAAGGCAAAAGCCAGCGAGGTGATGTTGTGATGCTCGAGCGGCACGCTGCGCACCCGGAACAGCGGTGTTTCCAGCAGCACTCCTTGAGGAGCTGAGGCATCGGGGAGCGCCTCGCGTTGGAAGCGGCTCGTGCTGCGGAACTGGGCGCGCTGCACGCACCCCCGGCTGTCGATCTCGTGACCGAGGACGACGAATTCGGTCTCGTAATTCTCGACCAGATTCCACGTGTACGCCGCAAGCTTGTGTTCGAGGTGTGTTATGAATCTCTCAGGACCGTACAGGCTCACTCCGGTGTCGCGTCCCAGACAGACTCGCAGCAGGTGATCGAAACCAGAGAAGTGATCCATGTGGGTGTGCGAGACGAATACGTCGCTGATGCGCAGCAGCTTGCGCGTCGGCAGAGCGGCGATATCGCCAATATCGAACAGGATCGCGCGGCGTTCAAATTTCAGATCGACATAGACGCCCGGGTCGCCGAACGCTCGATTGATGAGCTCTGCATTGAACATGGGCCGCACGCTGCTGAGAATACCATCGCGCGCTGCGAGCACTGCCCGTCAACCCCATCGCACGGCCGCTACCTGCCGAAGAAAGAATCAGTCGTAGCTCTAGAAAAGATTTGGGAACATTTCCTAACTATATAAATCTATTATAATTATTGAATGGCCGGACGGCCGCCGAGGGCGCGCAATGCCGCGCCTCGGCGGCGATCGTTAATCCTTGATCTTCGAGATTTTCGTCCCTTCAAGTGATAAATCACCAATCAGGCCTTTTTCACCGAAGACAAATCCGAGGATTGGTTTCCCCAGCGTGGCACTGTCGTAGGTGCCACCAGCACCCTGCGACACAACGGCAATCGCCGAGTCCCCGCCGGCTGACCACCCCTCGCTCTTCGTGAACTTATCAAGCGCGCCTTGCGTCATGAACATGATGATCTCTCGGTGCTTCGCCACACCCAGCGTGAGGCCAACGGAGG
>JBKQSA010000049.1:0-129284 GCA_052143815.1 Steroidobacteraceae bacterium
GGTTTCGGGCCCGCGTATTTGTCGCTGCACACCTGCGTGCTGGAGATCAAAGCCGGGCTGCTCGCGATTCTGCCGATCCCCAACAACCCATTCGAGCGCGAGTGGTTCGTGGTCCGGCTCGCCTCGAAGCCCGTGCCGCAGGTCGCCGCGGCCTTCGAGCACTTCCTGCGCATCAAGGGACAGAGCGAGATCCTCAAACAGATACCGGCGCTGCGGCGCCCTGTGCTCTGCAAAAAATAGATCACACAGAGAATTCGAGAAGCGCGTACTCGTGATGCAACCCGCGCACCGATGAGGCGTTCGCAGATGGCATGTGTCTTCGGACTGTACGGCGGCGATCGCGGGACTCGACGGCCGAGAGCGGGGCCGGCCGCACATGTCTTTGGGTCCCGGACTACCCGACCCGCTATCCACTCCGGTCGCTCATGCGCATCAAAGCTCCCGGCATCGAGTCGGCGTTCCCCTTAGACTGAACGTCAAATCGGTGCTGGGCGGACTTTCGGACATCGGGATCAACCAATCGAGACAGTCGCGGCGGATCCTGATTGTAGTGGTCGGCCCAAATTTTCAAAATTGTTCGCAAAGCATGTTGTAGCCATTATCGTCCCTGTTTCTCGCGTTCATGTTGTTCCATGGATCAGTACTGTGTATACCGTTGCGTGGCGAGGTGCTCAATCGAGAGCGGCAAGCCGTGTGGGTGCGGGAGGCGATCAAATCATGATTAGCAACAGTTTCTGGTCAATGGGTGGTTACGCACGCTACATCTGGCTCCGTGTCGCCTTCGCATGCGCCGTGCTGCTGGCCTGGAACGTCTGGGCGGCCCTTCGCTATCTCGCGGCGGCTCGACAGCGAGCGGCACGGGCGTTGGCGATGGTCGCGAGCGATAGCGCATGGCTCCCCGACGCAAGCGCTTTCGCGTCGGAGCAAGGGCTGCCCGGTTAGGTCGCGGGACGCGCAATGGCACCGGAACTCGGGATATTTGGTCTCATATTAGCCTTCGTGCTGAGTCTGTCGCAGGCGTTCTTCGGCCTGGGCGGCGCGTGGCGCGGTAAACGCGTTTGGATGAGCGTGGCGCGTCCCGCCGTGACGGGCCAATTCGTGTTCGTCGTGATGGCATTTGCGTGCCTCGTGTATTCGTTCGTGAATAACGATTTTTCCGTGCTGTACGTGGCGCGTAATTCCAATTCGCAATTGCCGCTCTTCTATCGCGTCGCTGCCCTCTGGGGAGCACACGAGGGTTCGCTGCTGCTGTGGATTTTGATTTTGTCGATTTGGAGCGTAGCGGTCGCCGCGTTCAGCCGCCAGCTGCCGGCGAGCTTTTCGAGTCGGGTGCTCGGCGTGATGGGGCTGATCAGCAGCGGCTTCATGCTGTTCACGTTGTGGACCTCGAATCCGTTTCTGCGGCTGATACCCGCGGCTCAGGACGGCGCCGACTTGAATCCGGTGTTGCAGGACTTTGCTCTCGCGATTCATCCGCCGATGTTGTACACCGGTTATGTCGGATTCTCAGTGGCTTTCGCGTTTGCCTGCGCGGCGATGCTGGAGGGACGCCTAGATCAGGCTTGGGCCAAATGGACTCGGCCCTGGACCATATTCGCGTGGATGTTCCTAACGAGCGGGATTGCGCTCGGCAGCTGGTGGGCCTATTACGAACTCGGCTGGGGCGGCTGGTGGTTTTGGGATCCGGTGGAGAATGCTTCTTTCATGCCATGGCTGGTCGGCACCGCGTTGATTCATTCGCTCAGCGTCACGGAGAAGCGCGGCATCTTCAAGAGCTGGACCTTGCTGCTGGCCATCTTCGCCTTTTCGCTGAGTCTGGTCGGTACTTTCCTGGTGCGCTCCGGAGTCCTCGTTTCCGTCCACTCCTTCGCGAGCGACCCGAAGCGCGGTCTGTATATTCTCGCGTTTCTGGTGATCACCATCGGCGGTTCCCTCAGCTTGTACGCTTGGCGCGCACCGAAATTGTATGTGCCCGGCGGCTTTGAGTTGTTCTCGCGCGAATTTTTCCTGCTGGTCAACAATGTGATTCTGGTGAGCGTTGCCGGCCTGGTGCTGTGGGGAACACTGTCGCCATTGGTTTATGAGCTCTTGGGGATTGGTAAGATATCGGTTGGCCCGCCGGTGTTTGCGGTGATGTTCTTGGTGCCGATGCTGCCACTGATGGTGTTCATGGCCATCGGCATGCATTCGGCCTGGCGGCGGGGCAAATTCACCGTGCCGTCCCAGTCGCTGTGGTGGCTGCTCGGAATCGCCGTGCTGCTGTCAGTGGCCATCCAGGGGTGGGGGTTCGGCTCCATTCATTGGATCGGGCTGATCGGTTTCAGCTTTGGGTTCTGGATCATCTTTTCTGCTCTGCTAGAGCCCCTGCGCCGCTTACGGCAAGGACAGAAGCTCACCACTAGCTTGCTCGGCATGGCGATCGCACACGCGGGCGTGGGTATGTTCGCCATTGGCGCCAGCGGCGTGGAAAGTTACAAAATCGAGAAAGACGTGGCGCTAAAACCGGGCGCCGCCTATACCATCGCCGGCTATGAGTTCCGGTTCGTCAACGCCGTTGATGTGCGCGGGCCGAATTACGATGCGGTGCAAGCCCTGGTGGAAGTCACGCGCGGCGGTAAGCCTGTGGCGGTCCTGGAACCGCAAAAGCGCCATTTTAGGGTGCAGCAGACCGATAACAGCAAGGCCGCCATCTCGGTGAGCTGGTCACGGGATCTGTTCGTGGCGATGGGCAATCCCTTGGGCGAAGGCGCCTGGAGTATGCGCATTCAATACAAACCGCTGGTGCGCTACATTTGGCTGGGTGCATTGGTGATGGCGGTCGGCGGGTTGGTTGCGGCAACCGACCGGCGGTATCGCCTGCGTGCGAAGGCGACATCGGCAGATGCGGTGGCCGCGCCGCCGGGTCCAGAGCCGAGACTTAGGTCTGAGCTTACCGACACATAGGTTACACATCGTTCCGGCCCCCGGACACATAGGTAACTTGGCCTCAATGGGTCATCGAAACACTTGAGCCGAGAATATACGCTGGTGTTTTCCAGTTAAGTGTTTCTCGAGGGCGGGTATTCAGCTTCTTCGCCACTGCGACGGTTTGCCGCGACTGCTGACGCTCAATATCGGACCTCAACGCAAAACCCAGGCCAGCGCAGAATATCGTTCTAGAAGACCAGAAAAAAATGTGGTGACCGAATGAGCTTACCGACACATAGGTACACATCGTTCCGGACACATAGGATCGGACGGCATCTATCGCGCAAGATCACGAGGCGAGTCGACTCATATGCGAGAACGCATCGAATTCGTTGCACGTGAGTTAAAACACGGCATACTCCGAGTCGAATCGGGCGAGGCGAAGCGATTGCGCACGCGCGCTGTAGTCCGACGCGCATGGATGGCTGTGACCGACACGCTGACTCGCGGAACACACCCAGACATCGCGGCGCAGGTCAGGCGACATGTGGAGCGGATGCCACCACCGCTAACCGAAAAGGAGTTCCGCGTCTCACCGTCGAGCGCACCGCTATAAGCCCGATGCTCGAGCCGAAGGCGCTGGCACAACAGCAGGAGCTTTTGCAAGGCAAAGACCGCCTGCAACGCCGCCTTGTGATCGCGTGAGCGCTTGTACGCTGATCGCTCCGCAATCGCCCAGAACTCGAGGCACGCTTTCTGATAATCGCGAAATGTTTCGTGCACCAAACGCGGCCGCCTCTTCGGTTTCATGCGCGGGTTCCCGGCAAGCGCGACAACCGGCCACGCGTATGGCGACCCCCGGCCACGCGACTTCGTACAGTGAACGTTCTCGTTCGCACCTACGCAGGTTCGCTTCGTCGACCTCGTGGGCTATACTCGCCGAACGGCCGGGGGAGCCGGGCTCAAGGGAGTCTCATGAACTACAAATTCAGGTCCATCGCGGCCTTCGGCTGCGTATCGGTTTTAGGGGGGATACTCGGCAACGTCGCGATCGCCCAGCAATCCCGGTCCGACACGGGACAGCTCGAGGAGATTGTCGTCACCGCGGAGAAGCGCGAGTCGACTATCGAGACGACGCCCATCAGCCTGACGGCGGTGTCGGGGGCGGATATCCTGAACCGCGGGATCTCGGACTTGGCGTCGCTCATGCAATCCGTCCCCGGCGTATCGATCCGCACCAGCGGTCCCGGCATGACCGAGTTCGAGATGCGGGGCGTCGCATCCAACGGCGGCAACTCCCCGACGGTCGGCTTCTATTTCGACGAGACACCTCTGACCGCGCCGGCGGCGACCAACGAGGGCAAGATCGTCATTTCACCCGATCTTTACGATCTCAATCGCGTTGAGGTCCTGCGCGGGCCGCAGGGTACGCTCTACGGCTCGGGGTCCATGGGCGGTACCATCCGGGTCATCCCGAATGCGCCGAATCCCGAGGCGTTCGAGTCCTCGGCCGAGGCGAAATTCGCCGATACCGATCACGGCGGCTTCGATCATGGTGAGAACACCATGGTCAATTTGCCCTTCTGGAACGGACTCGCGGCGCTGCGCATCGTCGGCTCCTATTCCTATGATGCCGGCTGGATCGACCGCGTGGTGATTGCGCCGGGCGCGTTTCCGCTCGCGACTAATGGCTTCACGGTCCGCGGCAACATGCTCGCCGCTCCGGTCGCGAACGACTATCACGACGTCAACGATGTCGAGAAGACCGCGGTGCGCGTGAGCGCGGTGTTCAAGCCGATCGACGGGCTCACCATCACCCCTTCCTACTTCTATGAGAAGCTGCGCGCCGGCGGCCTGCCCTACATCGACAGCGTTCCGGGGACGGATGCCCATTACCAGCCGTTCGACATTCCCGAGAATTATCGCGACGAGTTCCACCTCGAGGCGTTGAGCGTCAAGTACCACACGGATCTCTTCGAGATCAGCTCGGCGAGCGCCTACTGGACGCGGCACGAGCCACTCATTCAGGACGCCTCGGAGTCGTGGTCGACCGGCCTCGCCCTTCCCTCGTACGGTCCGGGCAACGGCGGCATCGGTGCGGCGTACGCGGATGAAGACAACCAGTCGCATCAGACCACGGAGGAACTGCGGGTGGCGTCGGTGGGCGACACGCGCCTCAAGTGGCTGGCCGGCTACTTTTACTCGGACTTCGAATCCGGCTGGGACATTATCTTTCCCTCGCAGACCGGCGCCGAGGTGTTCGGCTCGAACAATCTCTTCAGCTACTACAGCCCCTTCAAGATTCTGCAGCAGTCGGAATTCGGCGAGCTGACCTACAACCTCACCGACCCTTTCGCCATCACGCTGGGTGCGCGCCGCTATCACTACAGTGCGCCCGTCGGGCTCGACCAGTACGGTGCGCTCACCTCGACGGTGGTGACCAACACTTCGGAGAAGGACCAGGGCGTCACCCCGAAGGTGTCGCTCTCCTATCAGTTCGACAAGGACCTCCTCGTCTATGCAACGGCAGCGAAGGGCTTCCGCCCGGGCGGCGGCACCGGCCCGGTGCCGACCTCGGGACCGCTCACCTGCGAGGCGCAGCTGATGACCGAGTACGGCTCCAAGGGATTCGTTAACGGACCGATCTCCTTCACCTCCGACAGCGTGTGGAGCTACGAACTCGGTGAGAAATGGCGCTCCTCCGATGGTCGCTTCAGCGTCAACGCCTCAGGCTATTTCGAAAGCTGGGTGGGTGTGCAGCAGGTCAATGCACTCTCCTCATGCGGCTATGTCTACACGGCCAACGTCGGCGATGCGCATGTTTACGGCGGTGAGATTGAGGCGCGCGCAATCGTGGTGCGCGATCTCGTGGCCTCGGCCAACGCCACCTATTCGCACGCCACGCTCGTGAGCTCGACGCTCATCGATGCGGGCTTCAATCCGGGCACGCCGATCCAACAGGTGCCGAAATGGAGCGCCTCGGCCTCGCTCGCCTACCATCATGATCTCACCGGCGATCTTGCCCTGACGGGCCGCGCGGAGTCGACCTACGTCGGCAGCCGCACGGACGAGACCTTTGCCACCAACACGCTGCCTTCCTACGATCTCACCAACATCCGGGGCGGATTTGCGGGCGATCGCTGGTCCGCCGTCCTGTTCGTGAACAACGTCGCCGACAAGCGCGCACTCCTCAACAACATCACGCAGGACGCCGTCAATCTCGCGACCTTCAACCGGGTGGCGGTGAGCCAGCCGCGCACCACGGGCATCGACCTCAACTACAAGTTCAAGTAATCGCGAAGCCTGCGGCCGAGACCTCGATCCGGCGGCGGGCGCGCCGAGCCCTTGCGAAGCTCAGAGGCCCACGGAGGGGATCGCGCGTACCGGCAGCGGCACGTTGCAGAGGTCGATGTGGTCGGGGCTGAACTTGAACCACGGCTCGTGCCGATGACGCCGCTGCTCCAGCACCGCGCGGAAAGTGGCGCTATTCGTGCGCAGCACCTCGATCGGCGTGCGCTCCGCTTTCGGCACGTCGGCGGCGATGCGCACCGAGCGGATGGGAACCGTGGGCTCCGATGGAACATAGAAGCCCATCTCGCCGCTGCCGCGCGGCAAGCTGGAGAGGAGATCCATGCCCTGGAGGACGCGTCCAACGAGCGCGACGTTGCGATCGAGCTGGCGCGGCGCATGGCCGATCACTGCATACATCTCGGTGCCGTCACTCTCGGGCGGATCGTCGCGTCCGGCGCCCACCATCCCGTAGCAATGCGCGAGCCACACGATGCGCGAGCGCGGATCGCGCGCGGCGGGAAAACCGTCGAGAAATCCGACCTGCGGTGCATATACGTCGCGATCCGGCAGGGGCTCGAAGCGCGCATCGGCACCGGCACCGGAAGTGAACTCCACTGCGGCGCGCACCCCGGCCGGAACGGGGCGATGGTGGTCCGGATCGTCCCACTGCACGACGTAGTTGTCCTGCACGCGCACGATCGCGAGACCTTCGAAATAATGCGCCCGGGCGAGCGCGCGGATGTTGGCAACGTGCTGAGGCGTCACGCGCGAGGCGAGCTCGATGACGACCCGTCCGCGCGCGAGATCCATGTAAAGCGTGTCCTCGGGGTCGGGCACGCGCCAGTCGTCGGCGGGTGAGCCGGCGAGGAGATCGGCGATGGTCACGGGCTTGGCCGCGGCGTCGCCTGCGGGGCCGAGCACTAGTGCAGCGAGCACGAGCCCGGCGAGCACCGCCGCGCGACTCTCGGTGCCCGCGACGACGCCGGTCATTGCGCGCTTCCATGCGCGGCCGGCGCGCCGCCGGATTCGGCCGCCGCTTTCTCCACGCCCTTCAGCATCCGATCGAGTTCGGTGCGGTCGAGATAACGGCCCGCGAGCACGACCGCACGGATTTTTTTCGTGTTGGCAATGTCCTCGAGCGGGTTGGCGTCGAGCAGTACGAGATCCGCGAGCTTGCCGCGCTCGACCGTTCCCAGGTCCGCAAGACGGTTCATGAACTTGGCCGGATTGAGGGTCGCCGTCTGCAGCGCCTGCAGGGGCGTCAAGCCGGCCTGTACGAAGAGGGCGAGCTCCTGGTGCAGGCTGAATCCCGGGAAGACGTGCACGCCCGCCGCCGTGTCCGTGCCCGCGAGGAACGGCACCCCGGCGCGGAACATGGCGAGCGTCATGTCGAGCTCCATCTGCACGAACTTCTTGCGCACGGGTAGGGGATCGGTGTCCATGTCCTTGAGGATGTCCTTCACGAACATGGGCCAGGTGTGGTCCTTCCAGGCAGCAGGCGCGTACTTGATGAGCGGATCGTGCGAGAGGTCGATGTCGTCGATGAGCCATTGACCGCGCTCCCAGACGAGCGTCGGCACCTGCCAGGTCTGATTTTTGGCCATGAGCGCGATGAGGGCCTTCGCGCGCGCGGGGTCGTAAGTCGCGACGTTGCGGCCGAGGCTCTTCGGACCCTTGATGAGCTGATCCTCGATCGTCGAGCACCCCTCGAAGATGCCGGTGAAATGCTCGATGCTCTTCTGACCCGCATTCGAGGCTTCCGAGGCGCGCACCGCATCGGGCACGTGACCGGCGAAGACCATGCCGAGCTTCTTCGCCTCGTCGGCCGCCGCGAAGTATCCATCGCGCGGGATGAGCGACTGGATCTTGATGAAGTCGACGCCCCGGTGCGTGAGCTCATCGACCCACCGGCGCGCATCCGCGGCGTTCGCCACAGGCGCGGAGCTCGGAAAGCGCGGCACGGGGCCATCGAGCATGGGACCCGCGATGATCATTCGCGGTCCGAGAAGCCGGCCGGCGGCGATTTCCGCGCGCCACACCTTCAGTACGTCGAGATCGCCGCCCATGTCGCGCACGCCCGTGATGCCGTTCGCGACGAAGAGCGGCGGCACCACTTTTTCGTTGCGCGGGATCCAGTCCCCGAACACCTCGTGGACGTGCATGTCCCAGAGACCGGGGATGAGGTAATTGCCGGAGCCGTCGACGAGCCGCGCGCCGGCGGGCGCGTGTACGGCATCGCTCTTGCCGAGCTCGACGATGCGCTGATCCTTCACGATGACCGTCATGTCGGGCTTCGGCGGCGCCCCCGTCGTGTCGATGACCGTGACATGCGTGATCGCCACGGGGGGAGCCGCAGCGGCCGCTGCTCCGGCGAACGTGGCGGCGAGCGCCCCGCACAGCAATACCAATGCTCTCATGTCGTTCTCCTCGAGGTCACAGATCGATGGCGGCCGGCTTTTTTAGGATAATGGTGTGCACGGCAAAGTACACGAGCCCCAGGACGATTCATACCGCTCCCATGATCTTCGCGGCGCTGTCCATCTCGTATGGCACATAGCCGATCACCGCGAGTCCCGCGAGCGGCATCGCCAGGTGGGGTGGGCCATGCACGGCTCCGACCGCGAATCACGTAATGATGGATCACCGCCACCTCCGAGCGAGATGCCGGCCATGAGGAGGGTGCTCACGTAAGGGGTTCGATAGCGCGGATGGACTCGGGCGAGCACGGCGGGAAGTGTACCCCAGACAAGGACGCCACCAACCATGGTCATGACGACGCCGACCATTAATCAGACGGCAATAATGATTCGGATCAGATGGCTCGCCGACGTCCAATTCAAGAGGTCCGCCTTCCCGCAGCCATCCACGATCTCCCGCCTCGATCGCTCTCAATGCGGCTCCGATATGTTTCATGAGCCTCAACGAGAAACTGACTGGGCATGCCATGGTCGGGATGAGCTCGTTGCCTTAGCGTTGCGTTGGCGGATGCAAGCATGCATCGCCAATGCAACGACCGGAATCCGGGGGCAATACCGCCGTGCCCATTGATTTCGCATTTATCACTGCGCATGATTGAGCAACCAACGTCGTTCCCCGACTGAGAAAGATAGCCGTATGAACCCACGGAACACATTCCTGACTCTGATGATGCTGATTGCGTGCAGCAGTTCGGTCGGTCATGAAGCAACGATCGCTGGAACCGTGAAAGGCCCGGATGGTACTGGTCTTGCAGGCGTTTTTGTGCAAGCGCAGAACCAGAAGATCAATATGACCTTTATGGCGCTGTCGGACAGCCAAGGGCATTACCGCGTTGAGAAACTGCCACCCGGCGATTATTACTTATCGATCAAGATCGCTGGTTACCGCGGCGAACCACACACCGGCGTGATTCTCACGGCCGACCAAAACGCCTCATTCGACATCTCGCTGCGGAAGACTCCGGTGCAATGGAGCGAAATTTCTATTTACCAGGCGGGAAAGCTATGGCCGGCGTCACCGGCGAAGGACAAGCTTTTTTCGACTTGTTATACGTGCCACGGATTTCAGACCCGAATGGCATCGGTACAGCGCGATGCAGAGGGCTGGCGGGGTCGTGTCCAATATATGCAGGATTCAATGAAGTTTGGTTTGGCGGATCGGCTCAATAATCAGCAAGCGGATGAAATCGCTGCTTATTTGACCAGCCTGTTCGGCAAGGAATCCGCACTCCCGAAATCCCCCGAGGATGCACCGGGATACAAAGAAACCTTACGGTCTTTCAGCAGCGAGGCCATGAACATTTCTTACGTGGAATACGACATGCCTTCGTTTAGCCGGATGCCCTTTAGTGCTGCTCCGGATAAGAACGGTTATTTTTGGATCCCCAATTTTGGTGTCGCAAATAAGATCAGCCGGCTCGATCCGAAAACTGGGGAAATGCAGGATTTCCCCGTCCCGAATATCGGTACCGCTGCGGTTCACTCCGCGGTGCCCGCGACGGATGGATCGGTGTGGCTTACCGAGCAGGGATCCAACAAAATTGGCAAATGGGACCCGGCTACGCAGAAGATAATTGAGTTCCAGGATGCGTATCTTCCCGGCAAACTCGGCTACGGCGCGGGGTCCAAGCACACCGTACGCTTCGATGGCGATGGAAATGCCTGGGCCTCTGGGAACCCGTTGACTAGGTTCGATCGCAAAACCGGAAAATTTACTCGTTTCGACGACATAGCTGCCACCTATGACGTGAAGGAAGACAACAACGGTAATATTTGGTTTACACGGCCCGACACTGGTCAGATTGGTATGGTGGACTGGAAGACTCTGAAAGTATCCCTATGGACTCCACCGACACCAAAATCGTTTCCGCGACGCATGCAGATTGATGCCGACGGAATCGTTTGGTTTGGCGAATTTAACGCCGGTAAAATCGGGCGATTCGACCCAAAGACACAAACGTTCACGGAATATCCGTTGCCCGGCCCCGAGCCGACTCCCTATGGTCTCGGAATCGACGCGGACAATCACATTTGGTATTCCTCGTACAACATGGATGTTCTTGGTCGCTTTGATCCAAAAACAGGCAAGACCGTTGAATATCCGTTCCCGCATTCTGAAAACACCATTCGGGAATTTTTTCGCGATGCGCAAGGGCGGATGTGGTACGGATCTCCTTCGAATGACAAGGTCGGTTACTTCACGCTAACCGGTAGCGCTAAACGAACCACCTTCCAGTAAGCCAACTCGGCGACGTCTGCCGTTCGGCGCGGCGTGCAGCCCTTTGACCCAATCGGTCCCGAGCGTCAGTTCCCGGCGGCACTTCGATCGAACTGTTAAAGTTGAATCGTCAGGTCAACCAGCACTATAGGATTACATCAAGGAGGAGCAATGAACCAGGTGGCAAGCGGCTGCATCATCATGATGCTTGGCGCATTATCCGCTGGATGCGTTACACCCGCTCCGGGCGCGGACGACGTGACAATCACCAATAATCCGGCCGACGTGTCAGCGTGTACAGCAGTCGGGAAAATAGACGCTGAAGCATTGATTAGTCTAGACCGACACGTAGCACAGAATGAAGCCGTTGGTTTTTCCGCCAACGTCATTCTTAACACTGGACGTGGCGGAGTCGCCTATCGCTGCGGAAAAGCAGCAGTGCCTTCGGAGTAATGTGAGCATTCGGGCAAGATCGGTAATCCACCCCACCGAAATGATTACCCGAAAGCTGCCCGTCGAACTTGCCACGCTCGGTGAGACAAATGACAATAGATTCGGCTGTTCGACGTTCTACAGACCAATAACTGACCAACGAACGCTATTAGTGGGGCCAATAATCATGCGGCACTTTTCATCGCTTGCGCTATCGGCGCACTGATCCTCGATGTCTTTAGGCGGGCGATCCCACGGAAGGAGAGGTGAAATGACAAGGCTCACGTTGCTGCTCGTCTGCTGCGCCGCTTCGGCCACTCATTACGCTTTGGCCGATGACGCGGCGGCACTGGCCGCACTGCGTGCCGGCTGCGCGGCGGACGCGCAAAAACTGTGCGCCGGCGTGCAGCCCGGCGGGGGCAGAATCCTGGCCTGCCTGAAGGAACACAAGGACGCCCTCTCCGATCAGTGCAAACAGGCCGCCGCACAGGCGGGCTCTAGCGGTAATTCCGCACCCGCCGCAGCTGCCAGCCCGTCGCCGCCGCCCAGTGCCCCGGCCAAATCCCCGCCCGCATCGGCTGCCTCGTCTGCTGCCGGTCGGGGCGCAGCGGCGGCGACCGGCACCGCATCCAGCTCTTACCTGCGCATGAAGAAAGGCCAGGTCGTCGATCCTGGAGCGGCCGGGGTCCAGGCGGCGCAGCCCGCGATCGATTTGCTGATTCCCTCCGATTGGGACCTGAAGGGAAATGTCGTCTTCGGCGGCGGCAAGGGGGGGTGCTTTGCCGATTTATTTGCCGTGTCATGGGAGGCCACGAATCCGGACGGATCCATCGCTTTTCAAGGCGCCCCCAATTACAGCTGGCAATACACGGACGATCCGGCGGAGCTGCGCAAGCTGAACGATCCCCAGCGGCGGGCACTCGGCGCCGGCGGCAAGCCCTGCCCTGTGATGAAGCCGATGGGGGCGGAGAATTACTTCCGCCAGAACGTGCTCCCCAACCTGATCAGCGGCAGTACCGTAATATCGGTCGAACCGTTTCCCGAGCTCAACCAGATCGCGCGCCGGCAAATGGGACTGCCGCCAACCGATACCGGTAACGGAGGCGCGCGGACCGAGGCAATTCGCGTACGGGTCGAATCCCAAAAGGACGGCAAACCAGTGGAGGGATGGGTGGCACTGGCCGTGGTGATGCGCGTCTTTCCCGAGGGCCGGGGATCATTCTACGATTGTCACGCCATCGACTTCATGGCGTTGCGGACCCCCAAAGGAGCGCTCGACGCCAATGACAAGCTGTTCAAGGTGATGCTGAGTTCCGTTCGGCTCGAGCCGCAATGGCTGGCCTATTCGAACGCCACGATTGCAAAGTTCTACAAGGCCGAAGCGCAAAAGGAGGCCATGGAGGACCAGATGTGGGCCGATCTGCAAAACAAGATTACTCAGACCATCCTGGGAGTCACCGCCAATCAACAACGGGGAGCCGACGCCGCAGCCTTCGGCGCGGATCAAAACATCCGCGGAGTCCAGACGTTCCGCGATCCCACGACGGGCGGCACCATGGAGCTCAGCAACCAATACGATCACGCCTGGTTGAACGGATCCAATGAATACATCATGAGCGACGATCCGAACTTCAACCCGAACGCCCATCTCTCGGGCAGTTGGAACCAACTGCAGGTGGTGCGGCCCGCGCCCTGACGGCCCGTGCCCTGACCCGGCCGTGCCCTGACCCGGCCGTGCCCTGACCGGCCGTGCCCTGACCGGCCGTGCCCTACCCCGGTTTACTTGCCCGCGATGCCCTGCAGGTCGCCGTACACGCCACCGTGCCGCCCATGACGCGCGCGATCTGTTCCTCCCGTTTGGCCCACTGCTTCATAATGACCTTGCACTCCTTGTCGAGATCTTCCTGCATGGCGGAGAACGCCTCGACGATGGCCGATTGGGTCCGGCCCGTCACCGTTATTGCTCGTTAGTTATTGCATCGAAATTATCCGATAGCCCGTGATGGCGCTCGACACCCGCATCTGAGCGGATGTGGCGCGCCGGCTCCCCGCAAGCCGCCGTCCGTCACCCCGCCGCGGCGATCTTGTCCTGCGTTTTGGTATCGAAGTCGCTCGCCTCGTGCCGCTCGCGCAGCTGGCTCGCCGGGTCGCCATGGATGCGGTTCACCATCCGCCCGCGCTTCACCGCCGGTCGCTCGGCGATCGCATCGGTCCAGCGCTGGACGTTCTTGTACGCGGCCACCTGCAGGAACTCGCCGGCTTCGTAGAGCAGGCCCTTGGCGAGCGCGCCGTACCAGGGCCAGACCGCCATGTCGGCGATGGTGTACTGCGTCCCACCCAGGTACTCGCTCTCGGCCAGGCGCCGGTCTAGCACGTCCATCTGCCGCTTCACCTCCATGGCGAAGCGGTCGATGGCGTATTCGATCTTGGTCGGCGCATAGGCATAGAAGTGGCCGAAGCCGCCGCCCAGGTAGGGCGCCGAGCCCATTTGCCACATCAGCCACGACAGGCACTGCGCCCGCGCCGCCGGCTCGGTAGGCAGGAAGGCGCCGAACTTCTCTGCCAAGTGGATCAGTATCGCGCCCGATTCGAAGACGCGGATGGGGGTCGGCCCGCTGCGGTCCATCAGGGCCGGAATCTTGGAGTTTGGATTCACGCCCACGAAGCCCGAACCGAACTGATCGCCCTCGCGGATGTTGATCAGCCAGGCATCATACTCCGCGCCCGCGTGACCCAGCGCCAGCAGCTCCTCCAGCATCACCGTCACCTTCACACCATTGGGCGTGGCGAGGGAATAGAGCTGCAGCGGGTGGCGGCCCACAGGCAGATCCTTCTCGTGCGTCGGCCCGGCCACCGGGCGGTTGATGTTGGCGAACTGGCCCCCGTTCTCCTTGTTCCAAATCCAGACCTTGGGCGGGGTGTAGGCGGTCTCGTCAGTCATGGCTTCGGCTCCAGGTGATCGATTTGCGTTAAGCGACAAAATCAGACGGTCGTGGCTGAACGTTCGCGGTGATTATATAGATCATCATAAAACGACAGCCGCGGCGTACGCACCGAGTTCATTTGACCGTGACGAATGGCTGCGCTGCTGTCCAGAGCGCATCGGCGCCCAAGCGATCTTGTAGTCGGGATTCGAGTAGACGAAATGAATCGTGCCCACGTGTCGATAATCAACACCGAGGGGACTGGCAGTTCGTGTTGTTTGGTACCGCGCCAGAAAGAAGGTGCTCTCGCAACGCCGGGAGGGTCCACGCCCTTGACCGCGGAGTCAACAAGTTGTTCGTCATTTAATCACTATGACATTAGTTTTGAGGAGCCTTGCGGCTTTCGCGAGGTCGCGATCGGCGGTCATCAGGGGATCTTCTCGGCGATGGCACCGGCGCTTACGGCGTGCCCGTCGGCAGGAAGGGATCGGCGAATATTTCCGAACTCGCGGCCCCAGCCAGGAAAGTTTCAATGCGCGCGGCATTGACCATCTGCGGATTTCCGCAAAGATAAACCCTCCAGCCGGTCAAATCGGGGTTGTCCTTCAGTGCGAGGTCGAGCGGTGTTGCAGACCAATGCCCGTCGGCCGACGGTCCCCCGGAGACGCACGGTCGGTAACGAAAGTTCGGATGGGTGGCGTCGATCTGGCGCAATTGCTCCATCAAGTAGAGCCCGCTGGTGTCGCGGCTGCCATGGTACAGGTGGATTCGGCCACGATGCCTGCTGTTCAGCGCATCGCGCGCGATTCCATACAGGGGCGCCAATCCACACCCGGTGCCGAGCAGAAGAATGTTCTGATCGGGTCTACCCTGAACGTAGAAGCAGTCGCCGAACGCCTCGGAGATCGTCACGATGTCTCCAGGTTTTAGGTGCTCGAAAATCCATCCGCTCACCAGTCCGCCGGAAAACCGGCGCACATGCAACATCAAATCGTCGTCCAGCGAGGGGACGCTGGCGAGCGAGTAGTTGCGCGAGGTCCGGGCATCCTTGAACAGGCGCAGAAACTGCCCGGCGCGGTACGCGAACGGACGCGACGGTCGCAGATGCACTGCGAGGATTTCCTCGTTCAGGCGCTCGATTGCAGAAACCGTGGCCACGATGCGCTCGATCACATCGTCGGCCAGCGCCACCTCGAGGTCTTGCGTCGGGAAACACTGGCAGGCGAGAAAGAGATTGCGCGCCACCATCGTCGGCGTCAATCCGGCCTGCGCCTTTTCGGGGACGGTGCCCCGTACGGCGCGCATGAGGCATGACTGGCACACGCCTGCGCGACAGGCACTGGGGACCGCATGTCCCCGGGTCGTCAGGCAGTCGAGAACTGACTGCCCGTCGGTCTCGTACGACGAGCCTTGAAAAACGACCCGGGGCATTCGCGCAACCGTTACTTGCCGAGAACGTCGTTGCGGGTGGTTTCCGCGACGGCGGCCACTTGCGCAATCAGGTTGTCGGGCACCTTCAGTTCCTTCAACGTGGCGCCAAGGTCTTCCACGACAGCATTGAAGTGTGAGTCGTTGAGACCCTGCTTGACCAAGTGCGCGTGAGCTTTTCGCATGTCCAGGCCGGTGTAGTTGTTCGGGCCGCCGAAGGCCATCGTTAGAAACGCCTTCTGCTTGGCCGCCTGCTTGCCCATATCGACGCCCGTGAAGAAGCGGCTGATGCGATCGTCCTTGAGCACTTTGCGGTAAAAAATGTCCACCGCAGCGTCGACGGCGCCAGCGCCGCCCAGATCTTCATATAGTCCCATGATATTGTCTCCTAGTATCCGAGTTGTAAGTCGCCTCAAGCGTGCCGCGGAGCGTGCGTGAGGTGCGTATGGATGGATGCCTGCTCGAGCGGTATCCCCCGGGATCCTTGAACATGCATTGCATTTGCATCTTATTGAAGCAAGGACCTTAAGTCACTAAGTAGTTTCCGCAATGACGAATCGTTATCCGCAGCATCCGTCGGCGATGTTGTTGTGCAAAGACGATGGCCTCGTGATAATAAGACTGCAGTCGGCCTCCGGCTGTAGGCACCATGCAACTGACGCAATTCACCGACTATTCGCTGGGCGCGCGCATTCCGACCCGGCGAGCTGGCTGAGACGCTCGATCGGTGGTCAGGCGCTGCGCTTGGACGCGCCAGCCTGATGCTTTGAAACCAACATAAATCAGTGTGCGCAATGCAGTCCCAGCGTGCGGTATTGATTGTCGATGCTGAAACATTCATATTATCTTCATCTTTCATCTGAAGGGCAGTTTGCAGTGTCCTTTTTGGCTTTTCGGCGAGGATGAATATGAGCGTGGACACAGTACCGAACAATCGCGGGATCGCCGCCTAGCGGGAGGACGCCTACATGCCCAGTGCGTTGATTTCGACTCTCCGGACGCCCATCTGCGATTTACTGGGATGCGACGTCCCAATCGTGTTGGCGGGGATGGGCGGCGTCGCACGATCCGAACTGGTGGCCGCCGTAAGTGCGGCCGGTGGTTTTGGCTTCCTTGGCATGGTGCGTGAGTCTGCCGACCTTATCCGATCCGAAATCGCCCGGGTCCGCGCGGCGACGACTCGAGAATTCGGCGTGAATCTCATTCCAGCCGCCACGGATCCCGAGCTTCTCGAGGCCGAGCTTGATGCCGTGATCGCGGAGCGTGTCGCAGCAGTGATGCTGTTCTGGGACCTTCGGCCCGACATCGTGCATCGGCTGCGTGATTCCGGATGCCTGGTTCTCTGCCAGGTCGGTTCGATTCGGGAAGCTGAAGCGGCTGCTGTGGCCGGGGCAGACATCGTGATCGCTCAAGGCTTCGAAGCCGGCGGGCATGTGCGCGGAACGACGAACCTTGCTGATCTGGTGCCTGAAGTAGTCTCGCGTGTGGATGTGCCGGTGTTGGCGGCCGGCGGCATTGTGGATGGGAGCGGTCTGGCCGACGCGCTGCGGTGGGGCGCGCAGGGCGCGGTCGTCGGCACCGGGTTTTTGGCTACCCGGGAATCCTTTGCGCACGACTACCACAAGAATCGCATTGTCGAGGCGAAGCTCGGGGAGACCATTCATACCGAAGCCTTTCACGTCAATTGGCCGAGAGGTGCGCCAGTGCGGGTGCTGCCCAACAGCGTGACGCGGGGCGAACACGGCAATCCGTTTTGCGCCGAGCGGCAGATTATTGGACAGGAGAAAGGCCGGCCGATTTATCTGTTCAGTACGGATTCGCCGTTGCGCGACATGACGGGTGATTTCGAGGCCATGGCGCTCTACGCCGGTCAGGGAGCGGGGCGCATCACGTCCATCCCCTCGGCCGCCGAGCGACTCAATGCCATCGTCGGCGAGGCGATGCGTGTCCTCGGTATCGCCGTCGATGCCGGATCGGATGCAGGAGTCGTTGCCGAATTCAGCTCGCCCGCCTGCTCGATGCACGAAGCAAGCGACACCTATATGGGCTATGCCGGCAAGGACGAGCTGACGACCTTCCTCAATGAGCTGATCGAGGCGGAGCGTGCTGGGGCGCGGGTCACGCTCGAAAGCGCACGCGAAGCGGGCACGGGTCCGCTCGTCGAACTGCTGCGAACCGTTCAGCGTGATGAGGCGCGCTGGTGCGCTATGCTGGTGCATCACGTCAAGGCGCTCGGCGAGAGACCCTCTCCGGAGACCGGTGCCTTTTATGGCAAGGCGATGGCGCTCGCCGATCTTCGCGAGCGCATGGGCCTTCTCAATCGCGGTCAGGGCTGGGTGGTGCGAAAGCTGCGCGAGATGCTGCCGCGCGTGCGCGACAGTGGGCTACATGCCGACCTTTGCGAGATGTTGCGATCGCATGAGATCAACATTGAACGCCTCAACGCTGTTGGGGGATAGGGTGAATCCACAGCTATCACTAGCCGTCGCGGTCACGGAACCGGCTGCCGGCGATGCCGACCCGAATTGATGCACTTTCGCCGTCCGCCGACTGGGACGCGGTTCGTCACTGGCGCAAGCTCGTGCGCGATGACTTGATTCAACGCCGAACCGAGCTTCCCTCCGACATCCGCCGCATGCTGCGCGAGAGTGCATGTGCACGGCTGGTGGAGGCGGTGGACCTGCGCGCCTTCGCCGTGCTCGGCTTCTGCTGGCCGATTCGCGGCGAATTCGATGTGCGCGGCATCGCGAAGCAATTTCTGGCCTACGGCGGTCAGGTTGCCCTCCCCGTCGTGGTCCAAAGGGCGGCCCCTGTAGAGTTTTGGAGGTGGCACCCGGGAATGCCCATGCAGACGGGAGTGTGGAATATTCCGATTCCCAAACAGCGAGACATCCTGACGCCCGATGCAGTGATCGTCCCGCTAGTCGGATTCGACGGGTCCGGCTATCGTCTCGGCTATGGGGGCGGCTATTTTGATCGGACTCTCGCGTTGGCGGTGCCGCGACCCTTTGCGATCGGCCTCGGGTACGCGGACTCGGCACTGCAGACGATCTACCCTCAGCCCCACGACATTCCGATGAACCTGATCGTGACCGATCAGTCTATTTATCGCGTTGCATCGACCTACTGAACGCGCGCCATCGGGCTCTGCGCGGGGGATTCGCGGCGCATCCGCGAACAATCTCTCCGCGCGCGTGGGTTTATTGCAACGAGCGAATTGGTTCAATGACGATTTGGCCGTCCTGCTCCCGCACGTCAACCTCATCTTCCAGACCAAGTCGAGCGGCTTGCATAACGCCGGCCGGAATGCGTACTGCGGCACTGTTGCGCCATTTCTTCACGAATACCCGCATGACGTTGCTCTCCAGTAGATTCAATGTAGATAGATGCCCGAAACGCATAATCGTGTCTACAATGCAGATACAACTAATGACGGGTTAGGCCAGGGTTTGCGACCAGCGACCGTTATTGGGGCGCATGACGTCGCGCGGCAGGCGAATGTCGTAGCTGGAGCGCAGCAGCGCATCCGTGTGCGCGGCGATGTTGTCCGGATAGTGACGACCCATGATCTCACGCACGCGCGCCCGCGCAGCCGTCATCAGCTCCGGCGAGCCGCGGTACTGCCACTCCGACAGAGACGACCTGTCGCCGACTTTCGGATAGAGGTATTCTGTTTCCATCATGGCGAGCGTCTGCGCCGCGCCAAGGAAGTGACAGGGACCGAGGACAGTCTGTTCGATGAGGTTGAACGACAGCGTTTCTTCGGTGACTTCGATGCCGCGAAGGGATCGCTGCACCGCGCCGATCAAATCGTTGTCCATCACCATCGATTCGAGCGAGCAGCCGAACAGACTCCCCATCATCCCGGCGCATTCGCAGATCATGTTGCCACCGGCGAGCGCGCTGAGCGCGATCGTCATTCCCTTTTCGTAACCGGCCTGGTAATCCGGTCGCTTGGAGTCGGTCATTCCCGCCGCGACGACGCCCGGCAGGCGGAAGTATCTTGCGATCTGGCCGGCCGCCGCCTGCAGTATCGCTTCCTCGCCACCGCCGCCGGTGAAGGCGCCGGTGCGCAGGTCCGACACGAATGTCCACGGCCCGAAATCGACCGGGCCGCCCGGATTGATCAGATTCACGAGCGTGACGATGGCGAGCGCCTCCGCCGTGCACTGCGCGAGCGCGCCCGCGAGGGCAGCCGGCGCCGTCGCGCCGGCCTGTGGTGCGCTGCAGGCCGAGATCGGCAATCCGCGCCGCGCGGCCTCGCACAACACGGCGGAAGTATCCGGACCGAAGCGAAGCGGTGAGACGATGGGGCAGACGCCAATGGTCGCGAACGGCGCATGGCGGAACGCGCCCGGCGCGCCAAGGACTGTATCCCACAGGGATTCCACGGTGGCGACCGTGCTCGCGTCGGCCAGGGAAATGCCGAAAGGCTTGCTCGTCGCTGCCGCTCCCGCGTAGGCGATGTTCATCGCGTGCAGCTGGGCGTCTTCGCAGATGTCGGTGGCCACGACCTGTTGGCCGCAGAAATCGATGTGTTCGAGAAAATCGCCCATCCGGAAAAAATCGTACAGGTCGAAGAGCGTCGAGGGGCGGTATTCGCCCGTATTGGGATCTACGAAGCGCACCGCCTCGCCGGCCGTCGCGAAGTAAACGCGATTGCCCCCTGAACAAATGGTCCGTGCCGGATCGCGTCCGTGGTAGACGATTTCATTCGCGGCGTGCGCGATGACGTCCTCGACCAGTGCGCGCGGAAAGCACAGCCGTCCATGCGAATTCAGATGCGCGCCCTTCGCCATCGTGTGCTGAAGGATCTCGTCGGTAACTTCGCTGATCCCGATGTCCGCCAGGATCCTCAGCGCCGTGTCAGTGACCTGTTTGAGGTCATGCTCGGATAGCGGCTTGTAGGTGCCACCCAAAAGTCCCGGATGCACTGCACGCGAGGGGCGCATGGCCCGTCGTTCGGCGAGTCGGCTCGCGCGATTGCGTCCCGGCCGTCCGGCAGACGGGATCGACGTCGTCATAGTCCACTCCCACAGCTTCGGGCGCGTGCGCGCAGCAGTCAAAGATTAGTCGCGAGGGCGGCCAGAGTCAAGCCAAATATGAATGAATATTCATTCATAGAAGATTTAGAACTAATTGAATATCATCATCTTTTATATTGATATCAGTGGAACTGGAGAAAGACATGACTAAAGCGACCGAATCGCGGCGCCATGCCCGAAATCGCGACACGCGCGAGAGTCAGCTGATCGACGCTGCGCTCAGGTGCATCAGTGAGCTGGGCCTGCGCGATACAACCGTGCAGGACGTTGCCGAACGGGCCGGCATGGCAGTCGGCTCCATCAACCAATATTTCGAGAGCAAGGAACAACTGTTCACGGCCGCGCTGCGCGCGCTGTCTGAGGAATTCGAGATGACTTGGCAGCGCGGGCTCGAACAAGCCGGAGCCGACGTGGCGGCGCGCCTGCGATGCTTCGTCGAATGCTACTTCGAGCCAGCCATCTGCCAGCGCAAGAAAGTTGCGGTCTGGTTCGCGTTCTGGGGCGAGGTGAAGGCACGTCCAAAGTACCGTGCAGTGTGTGCCGGTTACGATCGCAGCCATGATGACACCCTCGAAGCGCTCTGCCGCGCATTGCTTCGGCAGTCACCCGATCCCTCTCAGGATGCCCGTAATGCGGCAAAGATCATTGCGTCGGTCTGCCACGGCTTGTGGCTCGAGTTGCTAACCGGAAGTGACGGTCTGAAGCGCGGTGAACTCGCGCGGCTCGCGCTCGCGACGCTTGCAGCTGTCTTCCCGGAGCACGCCGCTGCGTTCCTGTTGCCACGCACTACCGAGGCCGCCTGAAGGCCGTCACGGCCCGAGCGGCCAATTTACCGGGTGATTCGCGCACGGGGGGCGTGCCGAGCAAACAATAACCGCGTCGGTGTTCGTCGGTCGCCAATGACTGCTGTGTCTCAGCGCTAGCTTCGATAGCATCATTGAACCAACAGGCGATTTTCGACATCGATGACGCCGGGCGCCGCCCACGCGGCTCGGGACGCATCCTCACGCTCCTGCCACGTACGCACATGGCCTTTCAGTGTGACTGCCGAACCTTCCACATCGACTTCGATGTCCTTGGCGTCAAGGACCGCATGCCGCTTGAAGGCATCTTCGATCTTTTGTTTCACGTCAGTGGGTTTGATATTGGAGGTCACACGGATCCCGTTCGAGACCCCTTTGACACCCATCAAGTTTCGTACCGCGGTCTCGGCAGCTGTTCTCTGGTACCCCCAACTTACTTGTCCGCCGAGCGTGACCCATCCATCCTTCACGATCGGCTTGATCGACGCACCGCTCAACGATACATTCCACCGCAGCGCATTCGCCGCCGCCTCCGCGATGTCGGTGTCGGTCGGCATACCGGATGTCTGGATCTGGACTTGTATATCGTTCGCGATGGCTCGCACGCCGCTGATGCGTTTGGCAATATCCTCCGCGATGCAACGATCCGAGTAATGAGGAACATCGCCAGTCAACGTCACCACCCCGTCATGGACGGTGACCCCAATTCGTTTATCATCGATACTGGGGTCCCACAGCAATTCACCTTCTACGTCGCGACGAATTTCCGCATCGGTTTTCATGTACATCTCCGCACCTGCTTCAATAATATTTGGAAAGATTGTCGCGGCAACTGTTGCCTATATCGTTAGCGGATGCATGATTGCGCATGGCGAATGCGCTGACCATTGGTGATTTCCAGCGACGATTGCGCTGTTTACTTAAAGCCGCATCGCGAGATCACCGCGCGATTCGGCCTCCGGAGACGCCGGTAATGGCTCGCTCCCCGCGGAGGGCGATCATGCCGCTGAAAGTTCGCGCCATTGATCGGGTGACAGCAGCCTGACCCCGAGTTTCCGCGCGCGCCGGAACTTATTGCCGGGGGAGGCACCGACGATCAGAACGTCGGTGGCGCGAGAAATGGTGTCGCTAACTCGCGCGCCCAGATCGAGCGCTCGTTGACGGGCCTGCGCCCGCGTCATTCCAGGCAGCTGTCCGGTAAAAGCAACGGTCATTCCCGCGAGGGCGCCGGGGGCAGTCGTCACGGACCGAACCTTCATGTAGGAGAGAAGCTGCGAAACCACGGCTCGATTCCGGTTTTCTGCAAAGAAGGCGATGAGCTCCTCGGCAATCTGCGGGCCAATCGACGCGACTCGACACAGTCTGCGGTAGGAAGCGCTCCGCTGGTTTTTTGCTGCGCACATCGCCGAGATCCATGCGGTGACGGAACGGTACGCTCGTGCGAGCCTGCCGGCGGTGACGAGCCCGACCTCCGGAATGCCCAGCGCGTAGATGAATCGGTCGAGAGTGATTTCGCGGCGTGCCTCAACGGTGCCGGACAGGCGCTCGATCGAGCGGCTATTCCAGCCGGGCAGCGCCGCCAGCGGCGAAGTTCGCGCAGCCTGCCGAACCGGCAGGCGGAAGATGTCAGCGGGCGTCTTCATAAGCCCGGCGCCAACCAATTGCGCGAGTCGCTTCGGGCCGAGACCGGCGATGTTCGCTGCATCGCGTGAGACGAAATGGCGCAACCGCTCGACGCGTTGCGCCGGGCATACGAGCGCACCACTACAGCGACACACGGCTTCGCCGGCGTGCCGAATCACATGGCTGCCGCAAGCAGGGCAGCGGAGCGGAAACATGAATGGGCGGCTGCGTGCGGACCGCAGGGCCGGAATAGCTGCAATGACCTGAGGGATGACCTCGCCGGCGCGCCGGATTTGTACCGTGTCGCCTTCACGAATGTCCTTGCGACGAACGTAGTCCTGGTTGTGCAGAGTCGCACGGCGGATCTCGACGCCATTGACAACCACCGGCTCCAGTTCCGCTACCGGCGTCAGGATGCCGGTGCGCCCGACCTGGATGACGATGCGTTTCAGAATCGTCTGGGCTTCGGCGCCGGAGAACTTATAGGCAACCGCCCAGCGAGGCGCATGCGAGGTCGCACCGAGACGCTCTTGCCAGTCGAGACGGTCTATCTTGAAAACGACGCCGTCGATCTCATACGCCAGACGGGTCCGGCGCCGCTGGAATGCTTCGAAGATCGACTGGGCCGACGCGCCTGTGCAGGCGCGCATCAGCGGGTTGATGGGCAGACCCATGTGCTCCAGTCGGTGCAACGCCTGCGAATAAGTGCCGGCGAATCGGGGTTCCACATTCCCCCAACCATGAACGAAGAAGTGCAAGCGGCGCCGTTTCGTCACGCGACTGTCGAGTTGGCGCAAGCTTCCAGCGGCAGCATTTCGCGCACTGACGAACAGTGTCTGCGCGCCGGCCCGACGTGTGGCATTCAGCGCGGCGAAGTCGGCGCGCGTCATATATACCTCGCCGCGTACCTCGATCGTGCGCGGTACATCGGCGCCTCGGAGCCGCACCGGCAGGTTGCTAATACCGCGCAGATTGGCAGTGACATCTTCGCCCGTTCTGCCATCTCCTCGTGTGCCTCCGCGCATGAACATTGCGTTTTCATACCAGCACACCGCAGTCAGCCCATCGATCTTCGGTTCGGCGACGAGTTCGACAGGTTCGCCCGCTGCGAGCCGGAGCACGCGTCGCGTGCGCAAGAGCCAGGCGCGAAACTCGGCCTCCGTAACGACGTTCTCCAGCGACAGGACGGGCCGTTGATGGCGGATCTTGGGGAACATTGCAAGCGGCGAGGCGCCGATCCGCAGACTCGGACTGTCGGCTCTGCGCAGGGCGGGAAAGCTCTGCTCAATGGCCGTGAGACGGGCTCGCAGCGCATCGTAGGCGGCATCGGTAACTTCAGGCGCATTGAGCTGATAGTAGAGACGATCGTGGCGGGCGATTTGCCGGATCAATCGCGCGAGTTCGCGCCTTGCACCGCGCTCGGTCAACCCGGCAACGACGCGCGTCCCGGTAGTCCGCTGGGTAGTGCCCGAACTGGGGTGCATGTCGGTATTTCGCCACCCGCAAGGGCTCGAGACAATGCGTATAACTCCCGATGTCCCAACCTGGATTGTGGGTGTAGCGTCTGCCCGGATGAGCGGATATTCGCGCGTCTAAAATGCCGCAGGTTGGTACGCGTGTCATTGAACAACTTGGGGGGAACACCGTGGCAGTAGCGAGGCTCACCAAGCGTGGGCAACCGGATCTTGCGAGTCGACCCGTTGCCGCGCATAACGAAGAAGTCGCCGCCGCGTTTGACGAAATGGCGGATTTGCTCTCCATCCAGGCCGAGAATGCATTTCGGATCCGCGCGTATCGGCGTGCCGCCCAGATCGTACGCAGCCTTCCGCGTGAACTCGCGGAAATGCACGGTACCAAGGACTTCGATGCTCTGCCGGGCATTGGCGCGGATCTCGCTGGAAAAATCGAAGAGTTGCTTCGTACGGGGCGACTTAAAGCTCTCGAGAAGCTGCGGCGCCAGGTTCCGCAGGGCGTTCGGGATCTGCTGACGCTCGCCGCGCTCGGGCCCGTGCGTGTCCGGGCGCTGTTCACCGAACTGCATGTTCTCGGAATCGACGGCCTGAAGCGTGTGCTCGAGGATGGACGACTGAGCGCGCTGCGGGGCTTCGGACCCAAGATTCGGGCGCAACTGGCCCGGGCAATTGAGGAAAGACGAGGCAGTCCGCCACAACGTGTGCCGTTCTCCGTAGCGACTCAGTATGCGAAACCTCTCAAGACGTTCCTCGAGTCCGTTCCCGGGGTCAGTCGGGTGGAAATCGCAGGAAGCTACCGGCGCGGCCGCGATACGGTTGGGGACCTCGATGTGCTCGTGTGCGCACCACCGGGTGCCGCTCCGATCCCGGCGTTCAAGCGCTATGGGGAGCTGCGCGAGGTCACGGCTGCGGGCGCCACGAAAGCCTCGGGCATATTGCGCAACGGACTGCAGGTGGATGTGCGAGTGCTCGAGCCGGAGAGCTTCGGCGCGGCGCTGCATTATTTTACGGGAAGCCGGGACCACAACATTCATATCCGGCGCCGTGCGCAGGAACGCGGTTACAAGCTCAACGAATATGGACTATTCCGCGGCAAGGACAGGATCGCGGGTGTCACCGAGGAGGAGTTGTTCGCAGCCCTCGGCATGTCATGGATACCACCTGAGCTGCGCGAGGATCGGGGTGAAATCGAGGCCGCGGAACGGCATGCGCTGCCAACGCTCATCGAGACCAGTGACCTCAAAGGCGACCTTCACGTTCATACGAACGCCTCGGATGGCAACGATTCGCTGAAAGAGATGATTGCGGCCGCACAGACCCGGGGCTTCCGGTACGTCGCGATCACGGATCATTCCAAGCATGTGGGCGTCACGCACGGCCTCGACGCCGAACGTCTGGCGCGCCAGATGGATGCAATCGATGCACTGAATGAGACGCTATCCGATTTCGCCGTCCTCAAGGGTGCCGAGGTCGACATTCTGCCGGACGGAAGTCTCGCGCTCCCGGATTCCGTGCTGCGGCAACTTGACGTGGTGATCATCGCCGTGCACACACAATTCGGCCTATCCGAGGCCAAGCAGACTGTTCGGGTGTTGCGCGCGCTCGAGCGACCCTGCGTGTCGATTCTCGCGCATCCCTTCGGACGCCTGCTGGGTGAGCGGTCGCCCTATGCGCTGGACTTTGAGCGGGTGTTGAAGGCGGTGCACGACCGGCCTTGTTACCTGGAGATCAATGCGCAGCCCCTGCGGCTCGATCTCGACGATTTGCACGCGAAAGCCGCTCGTGATCGCGAGATATTGCTGAGCATCGCGAGCGATGCCCATTCTGGTGATCAGTTCGGTTTTCTGGAGAACGGCGTGCGTCAGGCGCGGCGGGCCTGGGTCACCCGGAAAGATGTCTTGAACACCCGTCTCCTCGCCGAACTGCGCTCACTGCTTCGGCGCACGATGCGCTGACGGAGGTGGCTCAGTCGCTTTCCCGTTCGGTGTCGCAGCAATGCGCACTGCCGCGTCCAGGTTCGCGAAAGGGATCCTCGAGGTAGTGATCGGCGATCACGCCCGGCAGGGCCGATTCGCGAAACACCGTGCAGCCTTTCAGGCCCAAATCGTAGGCAGTCTGGAAGATTTGCGACACGCTCGCTCTGTCAAGAGGCTCGGACAGCGCGATCGTCTTCGAGATTGCGCCGTCTACATAGGGCTGCAACGCCGCTTGCATCAACAGATGATCCGGGGGCGAAATCATCTTCCGATCGATGAAGCATTCGGGCAGAGGCGGTTGCCCCACCTGCTGCGCATGCCATGCAGCATAGGCATAGTCGGTCACTTGAAAGTCGTGATGCTTTCCTTCGCCATCCAGCACGCGGCGGAGCGACTCGATGCCGAAGATCGGCTCGATGCCGCTGCTCACATTGCCGGCCAGCAGGCTGATCGTGCCGGCGGGGGCAATCGCGAGCAGATGGCTATTGCGGATGCCATGGCGACGGATCGCTTCGCGAGTCCCGGCCGGGAGGCCTCGAATGAACGGCCGATCCAGATACTTCTCGGCATCGTATGCGGCGAACGGGCCCTTCTCCCGGGCAAGCTCCGCAGAAGTCTGGTAGCTCGCGTCGCGTATCCGACGCATGAGCCCGGCGGCCGCTGTGCGGGCGGTCTCGCTGTCGTATCGCAGACCGAGCATCACGAACGCGTCCGCAAGGCCAGTGATTCCAAGCCCGACTCTGCGAGTGCGGTGAGCTTGTGCATGCTGTCGCACCAAGGGAAAACGCGAAATGTCCAGCACATCGTCGAGGAACCGCACCGCCAGGCGCACGGTTTCAAGGATGCCCTCGTGGTCGAAGTGAGCCGCGGGCGTAAACGCATCTTTCACGAAGGCCGTGAGGTTCAGCGAACCGAGATTGCACGCGCCATAGGGTGGCAGGGGCTCTTCGGCGCATGGGTTGGTGGCGCTCAGAATCTCGCAGTACCCCAAGTTGTTGGCGGCATTGATATGATCGATGAACAGCACGCCGGGTTCGGCACAGTCATAGGCGCTTTCGCACAGTCGGGTCCATAATTCACGGGCGCGGACGACCTTCAAGATCCGGCAGACGACGGGGGTCGCGCTGCCGCTCCAGGTCCGCTTGATCGCGCGTGAACTGTCAGAGCCTTGAAGCTCGCGGTCCGGAAAGATCAGCGGCCAATCGGCGTCGTCTTTCACGGCCTGCATGAACGCGTCGGTCACCAGCACCGACAAGTTGAAGCGCTGCAGGGAATCCGCCGCGCGCTTGGCGTGGATGAACTCCTCGATATCGGGATGATCGCAGCGCAAGGTCGCCATCATCGCGCCGCGGCGAGCACCTGTGGATAGAATCGTCGCGCACATGGCGTCCCATATCCGCATAAAGGATACGGGACCGGATGCGACCATTCCGGAACGGTGCGCATGGCTTCCGGTTGGCCGCAAAGTGGAGAAGTCGTAGCCGACTCCACCTCCTTGCTGCATGGTGAGCGCACCCTCCTTGAGTGCCTCAAAAATTCCCTCGACAGAGTCATCGATCAGGCCCATTACGAAACAATTGAGCAATGTCACTTGACGCGTGGTACCGGCACCCGCCAGGATCCGCCCCCCCGGAAGGAAGCGAAAGCCCCGCAGGATTCCTAAGAACCGCTCATTCCAATGGGCTGGATCGTGCTCGTTCGCCGCAACGGCCCGTGCGACACGTATCCACGTGTCGCCAATAGCGCTCTCGGCCGGCTGCGCATCGGTATCCCGATAACGGGTCTGCCAGATGAATTGCGACAAGTGCGTTTCGGCGAGCCCGGTCACATGCCTTCCCTCTCACTCAGAGCAATAATTGCCTCGCGGCGGGATTGTCGAGCGCCAGTTCCTCTACCGGCACGCCTTCGCCTTCCGGATCAAGATCCTCTTCGCCGCTCGGGTCCTCCCGTGCTTCCTGCGTGCCACTGAGCGGTTGCAAAGGCGCCGCCCAGTCCTCCGCAGTCATCGCGGTCTCGGAGTAACCGAGATCATCCACCTCCACTGTGTCGACCGGGCCGGTCCAATCCTCCGGCGGCTCCGCCAGGCCGAGAGGCAGTGCGGTCCAACTGTCCTCATCGATCTCATCGACATCTCCGTCAAAGTTCTGTGTCTCGATCGTCCGCGCCCGGAGGTCGAGCCCGGTCACCTGAAATAGCTCCCCTTTATCCGAATGCAGATACCACTGACCGATCCGCGCGCGGCCTACACTAGTATTCATAATCTTCCCCTGTTGTTTTGCGCTTCGCTCTGGGCTGCAACGACTATTCGCACGCGCATTGCTGATCTCCTTGCGATAGCTCCAACGAGCCGATGCTGCGCGCCTGGCAGCCGCGCGCCCATACGGGCTTGTCCTTATTTGAACAATAACTTCAAGCCCAACGTTCAATCAAACGACGGGCAACTGCCCCGAATCCATTTATTGGAAACGGTACCGTTCGGTTTCCAATGCACGATGAGGCGATGATGGCGACGCAGAGATTGCCAGGCGAATTCGAGCTGATCGCGCGATATTTTGCGCCGCTCGCACGTGCGTTTCCCGGTGCCTACGGGTTGCTCGACGACGCAGCTGTGATCAGCCCGGCATCCGGCAACGAACTGGTGGTAAAAACCGACACCATAGTTGGCGGCGTCGATTTCCTGCCTGACGAGCCGGCCGATCTCGTCGCACGCAAAGGACTGCGCGTCAATCTCTCCGATCTCGCCGCCAAGGGTGCGGTCCCGCGCGCCTATCTACTCGATCTCGTAATACCGGATACAGTCGATGAGCTGTGGATCGCCGCTTTTGTCGCCGGTCTTGCTCACGATCAGGCCGAATATGGTATGCATCTGATCGGCGGCGACATGAGCTCGACATCCGGTCCGATCACGATCGCAGTCACGGCTCTTGGCGAGGCGCCGATCGGTCGGATCATCCGGCGCGGTGGCGCCCGGCCGGACGACATTGTCTTCGTCACGGGCACGATCGGCGACGCCGCGCTAGGACTCTCGGTACTGGACTCTACGCGGTCTGCGCTCGACGCAGCTTCGAGCGCATTTCTTGTCGATCGCTATCGATTGCCCCAGCCGCGCGTAGTCCTGGGCCCACGGCTGATCGGTATCGCCACCGCCGGGCTTGACGTGTCGGATGGGCTAGTCGCCGATCTGCGGCATATCTGCGAGGTCTCGCGCCTCCGCGCGGTCATCGAAGCGAAGTCCGTCCCGCTGTCGCCCGCCGCTCGGGTGGCGATAGCCGGCGAGCCGCGTCGCCTCGCGATGGCCTTCACGGGTGGCGACGACTACGAGATCCTGTTCACGGCACCCCCAGCAGCATCGGCCCGAATCGGCGATCTATCACGATCGTGCGGTGTGCCGATCACGCCAATTGGCCGTATGACGGTCTTGTCGGGCGACGACCAGCCTCGTGTGGTGGTACTGGACGGCCTCGGCCACCCGCTAAGTTTTGCCTCCGAGGGCTGGATGCATTTCGGCAACGGCCCTCGCGCGGATCCGCTTCCTCAATAGCATTACGCATTTTTGCGTATATCATCGTCCGGCCGCAAGGTGCAGGCTTCATCAGGCGCATATGAACAATCGCCCGTTCGAGTCGCTCTATACGCACGGCTTCGTGCGCGTGGCCGTGTGCACTCCGCAAGTGAAAATTGCGTCTCCCAATGCAAATGCGGAGCGTACGCTCCAGCTAGCGGAGCGCGCAGCGAACGGGCACGCGGTGCTCGCAGTGTTCCCGGAATTGGGATTGTCGGGATACTCCATCGACGATCTAGTGCTGCAGGACGCGGTGCTCGACGCAGTGGAACAAGCGGTGGAGAAGATTCTCGTCGCTACCCGGTCGCTGCCGGTGTTACTGGTCATCGGGGCACCGCTGCGTGCGGAGGGGCGGCTGTTCAATTGCGCGCTAGTGATCCATGGCGGGGCGTTGCTCGGCGTCGTGCCGAAAACGTACTTGCCCAACTATCGAGAATTTTACGAGAAGCGCCATTACGCCTCTGCTGCGCACGCCCTCAACAGCACTGTGCAAGTCGCGGGACACGGCGCGCCGTTTGGAAATGATCTGCTATTCGTCGCCAGTAATGTTCCCGATCTCACGTTGCACGTCGAGATCTGCGAGGACCTGTGGGTGCCCATCTCGCCGAGCACTTACGCCGCGCTCAGTGGCGCGACCGTTCTTGCAAATCTCTCGGCGAGTGATGTCACCGTTGGTAAAGCTGACTACCGTCGGCTCCTGTGCACATCTCATTCCGCCAAGTGCATCGCCGCCTATCTCTATGCGGCGGCCGGCTACGGCGAATCAACGACCGATCTGGCGTGGGATGGCCATGCGCTCATCTGCGAGAACGGTGAAAGTCTTGCTGAGTCACAGCGCTTCCGCTCGAGCGGCAATTACATCTTTGCGGACGTGGATCTAGAGCGTCTGCGCCAAGAACGAACGCGCACAACCAGTTTCGGCGACTGTGCGGGCCTGCATCGCGAGCGCCTGGCCCGCCTGCGCCGTATCGAGTTTGATTTGGCGATACCCGCAGCGTCGGTATCACTGAAGCGCGACGTACCCCGATTCCCTTACGTACCCAGCGATGCAGCGCGCCTGGATGAGCGCTGTCGTGAGGTGTATCAGATTCAAGTTCAGGGTCTGGCTCGCCGTATGGAAGCGACACGCATCGTCAAGCCGGTCATCGGCGTGTCGGGCGGGCTCGACTCGACGCAAGCGCTGATCGTCGCGGCGAAGGTCGTCGACGCGCTTCATCTGCCGCGGTCAAACGTATTGGCCTATACGCTCCCCGGTCTTGGAACGAGCGCGGGT
This sequence comes from Steroidobacteraceae bacterium, assembly GCA_052143815.1. GTDB lineage: Bacteria > Pseudomonadota > Gammaproteobacteria > Steroidobacterales > Steroidobacteraceae > Bog-1198. The sequence goes on from JBKQSA010000049.1 coordinate 31,432, forward strand.
ACCCGCAATAACGCCCATCGTCTGATGCACGCGCTGGAGGTCACGGCCACCGAGATCGACATCAGCGGCTCGGTGTTGCAGACATTGCGCGATATCGGTCATCCGTACAGCCGCGGCGAGAAGGTCTATGACGCGACCTTTGAAAACGTCCAGGCGGGGGTGCGCGCTTCGTACCTGTTCCGACTCGCCAATTTGCACGGCGGACTGGTGGTCGGCACGAGCGACCTGTCGGAACTTGCGCTCGGTTACACGACCTATGGCGTGGGGGACCAGATGGCTCACTACGCAGTCAATGCGTCGGTCCCGAAGACGCTCATTCGTCATCTCATCCGCTGGGTCAGCAGCAAGGTCGATCTCGGCGCTGCTTCGGCCGCCGTACTTGGGGATGTTCTCGGTACGATCAGCAGCCCTGAACTCGTGCCCGGCGAGGCGGGGGCCGGGCCCCAGGCGGCGGAAGCGATTGTCGGTCCGTACGAGCTACAAGACTTCAATCTCTACTATCTGAGTCGATTCGGCTTTCGTCCCAGCAAGGTTGCCTTTCTGGCCGCCCAGGCTTGGTCGATTCGGGATCGCGGAGCCTGGCCGGATGGGATACCCCTTGACCAGCGCCGGGAATACGATCTGCCGACGATTGAGCATTGGCTGCGTGTGTTCATCACGCGGTTTTTCGAAACGAGCCAATTCAAGCGCTCGGCATTGCCAAATGGGCCGAAAGTCGGCTCCGGCGGCTCCCTCTCCCCGCGCAGCGACTGGCGTGCCCCGAGTGATGCCACGGCGGAGGTCTGGCTGGACGAACTCACCGCCAATGTTCCGCCACCACGCTAGCCGCTGGTTCCGATGCCAGCGAAAGCAGCGCATCAGCGCTATTCGCCCATGCTATCCAGGCTATCCGCCAGCGCGCGTACGCGATCGGACACGGCCACCGGATAAGGGCGGTCCTCGACGGCTGTCAAGGTTCGCAAGGGAGCGGGAAGTTCTGCGACGCGCTGCCGGCAGAAAGCGCGGCTCGCCGTGAGCGTCGGAAGTGGTCCAATCCGCCGGCCCTGGCGCATGAACTCTTGTAGGAGCGGCTCGCCGGGTTGGGTTTCAGCTGCCAACGCGATCGAGTCGCCCTTGAGTGTTCCGGTTGCCTCGCGCTCACGGAAAACCTGTTTCCGTCCGGGCCAGGTCGCTTTGCCTATCGAGCGCTTGCGCCGGGCTTTTCCCGCATATTCTTCCAGTTTGTAGGCCATATCAAGAGACGGTGCATCCTCCGAGACGTCCAATCGGGTACCGATCCCAAAGGCATCAACCGGCGTATTCGCCTCGAGCAGCGCTTCGATCCGGTGCTCGTCAAGGCTGCCGCTCAGTATGATTTCGATATCCTGGCACTGCTGCGCATCTAGAATACGGCGGACCGCACGGGCCTGCGCCCCCAGATCACCGCTGTCGATGCGCACGCCCTGAATCTGCCCCGGCGCCTGGGATGCCTTGAACTCGCGCGCCAACTTTGCGACCCGCTGTGCGGCTCGTTCGGTGTCGTAGGTATCAATGAGCACTGCCGTGCGACGGCCGCGCACCGCGACAAAGTTGCGCAGCGCTTGCTCCTCGCTGTCGTGTGCTTGAATGAAGGAGTGCGCCATCGTGCCCGACAGGGGAATACCAAACTGCCGACCCGCTTCGACCGTCGCGGTTGCATCGAAACCGGCCAAGTAAGCCGCTCTCGCCGCATAAAGGGCGGCCTCGTCACCGTGCGCGCGGCGCATGCCGAAGTCAACCAGACGCTTGCCGCGCGCGGCACTCACGCACCGCACGGCCTTGCTGGCGATCACCGACTGAAAGTGAACCAGGTTCAGAAGACGGCTCTCGACGAGCTGCGCTTCCAGAATCGGCGCGGTAACACGCACAATCGGTTCATTGGCGAAGAACGGTGTGCCCTCCGGCATCGCATGCAGGGAGCCGGTGAATCGCACCGTGACGAGGTAATCCAGAAACGCTGATGGAAAGGTCTTCAGGCTGGCGAGGAATTCCAAATCGGCGGGGGTGAACTGCAGCGCTTCGAGGTACTCGATGGCTTGCTCGAGGCCCGCGGCGATCAGAAAACGGCGCGTAGGCGGTAGCTTTCGGACGAAGAGTTCGAAAACCGCCGTTTCCTGCATGCCGAGCTCGTGATAGGCGCGGGCCATCGTCAGCTCGTACAGATCGGTGAGCAGCACCGATTCGCCGGGCTTCATACAATAATCTCTGGTAGACGAATGACCCGTGCGCCTTCGGCGATCAGGGCGGCGAGCGCTCGTGCGCCGTCGCCCGGCTTCGCATCGAATGACTGGACGGCATCGCCCAAAATGACCACCTCGAATCCCGCCGTGAGGGCGTCGCGCGCCGTGGCCTGCACGCAGTAGTCGGTTGCGAGCCCACCGATGAACAGGCGGTGGCACCCACGTTCCCGCAATATCGAGGCAAGATCCGTGTGTTCGAAACCCGAGTAGGCCTCTCTGGCGCTCTGCGTTCCTTTGGAGACAATGCGTGTGCTCGGCGGCAGTTCCAGGCGCGGCGAGAGCGCGGCCCCCTTTGTGCCGGCGATGCAATGAGCGGGCCACATCCCGCCCCGATCGCGAAAAGAACAATGATCCGGCGGGTGCCAATCGCGCGTTGCAACGATCGGCAAGCCCCGTCGTTCAAATTCCTTCACGTAGCAATTCAACGGTTCAACGACAAGATCACCGCCCTTGACGCCCAGCGCGCCGCCCGGAAGAAAATCCTCCTGAACATCGACGATGATGAGCGCATCACCGGTGTGTAGCGGGCTGACCGTGTTTATCATGACAGTGACTCGATGAAATATTTTTCGTCAAGAGGATTCATCCGGCGACGTATTGGCCATGACGCTCACTTTGGGTGTCCGGCTCACCACATCGGGCGGCTATGTAGGCCCGAGTCGCATCGCGAAGCCGCAACGCGGCCGCGAGCGGTTTGAGATCGGTCGGTGCCCATATCGCGGGACCCACGTGCACAGTGATTGGAAGGCGCCGAGGAAACCACTGACCGTCCCGAAGCGCGGAGCGCGTGCCGCGAATCGCTATCGGCACGGTGGCTGCGCCGGCGGTGGCGGCGGCCAAGAATCCGCCCAAATGAAACGGTAGAAGTCCGGGCGCGCGCGTGAATGTGCCTTCGGCAAAGACGACGAGCGCTTTACCGGCACGAACCGCCGCAATCATGGCCTCGGCGCTCGCGACGCTCTCAAGGGTCTCTTCACGAGCCACAAATAGAGCGCCGAGCCGTTTCAGGAACACGCGTGGGATGAGCTGGTCGAGTAACTCGCGTTTAGCGACAAAACAGGTATCGCGCTGCAAGGTCCCGAAAACGACGAGGCCGTCCAGGTAGCTCGAGTGATTCGGGACGATGACGCATGGACCGGTTTTCGGGATGTTCTCGGTGCCATGCACGGTGATCGGCAAATGGACTGCCCCGAGAATGCCACGCACGCCGGCGCGCGCGATCGCTGCGGCCCAGGACCGCCGCGGCGCCAGAGCGACGAGAAGCCAGGTGCATGCGCCGACGCTGCACACGACGGTCCAGAAGTATCCGGCGTAGAGAACGCAAGCGATTGAACGGTAGAGTCTGACAAGCATCGGCCTGCCCGTGCCGACGACAACTCTCAAGACCTGCAGCCAGAGCGCACTTTGGCCGGCACGATAGGTCCCCGTTTCGTACGCCTCACGACAGGCGGCGCGGCGGATCTTGCCGCTCGGCGTCTTGAGAACGGTATTCGGCGGGACAAGGAGTACTTCATCCGGCGGCTCACCGAGAACCTCAATGATACGGGCTGTGACTGTCGTGCTGAGTGCGGCCCGGGCGGCGGGCTCCTGTGCGCTCGTCTCGGCCATGATGACGAGCCGCTCAGTCGCGGCGCTCGCACTGCGACTGCCGAACGCGGCGACGCAACCCATGCGGATGCCGTCCACGGTTCCGACGGCCGCCTCGAGCTCGTCCGGGTGAATGTGCCGCCCGCCTCGAATCACGATATCCTTGATTCGACCGGTAATGAAAACCTCGCCGCCGGCCACATACGCGCGATCGCCGCTGTCGAGCCAGCCCTCATGGATGAGGCGCGCGGTCGCCACGGGATTGTCGAAGTACCCTTCGGTTGCGGAGGGCCCCTTGAACTCGAGGCGCCCCTCCTGCCGCTCGCCAAGCTCGCGCTGATTCGCATCGACGATTCGGATCTCATAGCCCGGCAACGGCAGACCGCAGCTCACGAAGAGCAGCGGGTTCGAGTCCTCCGCCGCGGCCGGGCGCGCTTCTCCGCTGCCCGTGAATGCCTCCCGGATGATTCGGTCAATGACGGGTCCGCGCGCAAGCGGCGGAAAGGAGAGACCTACAGCGCACTCTGCCAGCCCATAGACGGGGGTCAGAGCCTCCCGATGGAACCCGTAGGGGCCAAAGCGGCAGTGGAAGCGATCGAGCGTCTCCGCTAGGACGGCCTCGGAGCCGCTGAAGGCCACGCGCCAAGAGCTCAGATCCAAGCCTGTGATATCGGCATCTTTGATGCGCTTCACGCACAGCTCATAGGCAAAGTTGGGCGCCGCCGACAACGTTCCCCGGTGTTGGTGGATCGCCCGCAGCCAGCGCTCTGGGCGCGACAAGAATGTCAACGGTGACATCACGATGAGCGGGATTCCGAAGTAGAGCGTGCCTAACCAAGCCCCAATCAGACCCATATCGTGATAGAGCGGCAACCAGCTGACGAGCACGTCCGTGCTTTCGATGCGAAGCGCGCGGCCCATTGCCCGGATGTTGGCGAGCAGTTGCGCATGGGTGAGCATGACGCCTTTGGGGTCCCCGGTGCTCCCAGAGGTGTATTGCAAAAGGGCGAGCGAATTACCGGCGGCTGGCGCCAACTTGCCGACGATACCCTCGCCGACGAGCGCCGCCACGGTTTCGACGCGCCGCAAACAGGGAACATTGGCCTGCAGCAATCGGCCGAGCCGATGCACCGAGTGATCGGTCAGCATGGCAACGACGCGCGCGTTCCTCAACAGTTTTGCATGGCGTCGAACATGCTCCTCCAATTGCGCCGCTTCAGCCGGCGGGTAGATTGGGACCGGTACGCAGCCGCAAAGAAGCACGCCTATGAAGGCCGTGAAATAGTCGGCCCCCGTAGGCAGCATCAGCGCGACGGTTTCGCCGGAAATAATGCCCCGCGCCTGCAGCGCACCGCATAGAGCGAGTGCGGTCTCCCACAGCATCGCGTGCGTGATGGGACTTTCCCCGTCCGCTGAGACCACCGTGATTCCGGGCGAGTGTCGCTCGACATGCCACTGCAGCACGTCGATCAGCGTCGTCGCAGTGACGGGTGCCGGCTCGGTACGTGTTGCTGCGAGCGTTTCCGTCCTCGCTCCTTGCGAAGAGGCCACCTGTGGCCCGGCCCGCTCGATGGCGGCGAGGAGGTCACGCAGCGTCGCCGCGGCCGCGAACGCCTCGTCGGGTAGCTGGACTTGGAAGGCCTCTTCGACGCGGTGCAGCAATTCGACACGCGCGAGGCTATCGAGCCCCAGATCGCTCTGAAGCGTACTATCGAGTGATACCTTGAGCCCATAAAGATCGCCGCCCCGCAACTCGGCGATTGCCGATCGCGCCACACCGATCAACCTCGACGGATTGTCGGTGCTAAGGGCTGCAGGCTGGACCGCCATCAGCTCACCGGTCCGGATGGGTGATGATCTTGGTGGATGCCTTCCGTCGAATTCGAAATCAACATTCAAAAAGTATCTTGCGCGTTGCGGTCGCAGGCAATACGAGGATCCCACACCGCCGGCACTCGCAGAGACCATCGATCCTGGGAGCGCGCTCCACCCCTAGGTGGAAGACCCTATTGGATCAAGAGCCGAATTGTTCCAGCATCATGTTGCAGAAGAAGATTGTCAGTCTTAGGCGCGAGGGGAGCGCGAGGTGTTTCTTACCCATGATGCAAGGATTGGATCCGGCACTTCCTGTGCCGCCGTATGTTCGGCGTATCAACCTTCCGGGAGGGGAGTTGAAGCGTGCTGGGTTGTATGCGTTTTTTCGCCTGACTTCGAAGGGAACTTCATTTGTCGACGCTGACATCGGTGCAATGCGCGCCGGACAAAGCAAATGGGACGCTCGTTTCGCGCGCGTGGATGCTTCGGTGCGCCGAACACCCGTCGCCGCAACCGGTCTCGCCGGCGAATGGATCAACGGCCCGGATAGCCTTCCCGAACGTATCATCCTGTATCTGCATGGCGGCGCCTTCATGTTTCGATGGCCTGGCATCTACACGTCCATGGTCGCGCGCTGGTGCAGCCGGCTCAGCGCGCGCGCCCTCATGGTCGACTACCGGCTCGCACCTGAACATCCTTATCCCGCGGCTCCCGATGATTGCCATGTCGCCTACCAATGGCTTCTTGCGCAGGGACATGACCCGCGGAACATCATCGTAGCGGGCGACTCCGCCGGCGGGAATCTGGCACTGGTCACGCTTCAGAGAATCCACGATGCCGGCGAGCCCATGCCGGCATGCGTGGTATTGCTGTCGGCGGGCGTCGATTTTACGCTGAGCAGTCGCAGTATGGTCACCAACGAAGACAGTGACCCGATGTTCAATCTGGCCGAACTCGTGGCGATGCGCCGCTTCTATGCGCCGCCCGAGCTCTATTTGAACCCGGGCGTATCGCCCTTGTTTGGCGACTTCACCGGCCTCCCGCCGCTGCTCTTTCAGGTGGGCAGCCGCGAGGTGCTGCTGGATGAGTCAACACGCGCAGCGGCGCGTGCCCATGAGGCAGGAGTCGCGGTTGAGGTGGAAATCTGGGAAAGCATGGGGCATGTCTTTCAGACACTGCCGCTGCCGCAAGCCGAAGCGGCGCTCGAGCATATCGCGCGCTTCGTAGCGTCTCGTGCAGGCTGGCCGATTTACGCTGGAGCCCCAGCGTCGTGCGTGTCGGCGAAAGGCGTGCCGGCGGAAGCTCTGGCCCGCTAAACAACGCGCAAACGCGCTCGCGTTCGTGATTGATGGCGGCTGGTCGAACTAAACATGAGGACGGTCATTTGTTTCGAGGTGAATAGTGAAACTATTGAGAGTCGGTGAGCGCAACGCCGAGCGACCCGCCCTGCTCGATGCGCAATCCAACATCCGAGATCTGTCGGCCGTCATCGAAGACATCACGCCGGATTGGCTTGCAAACGGCGGCATCGCTACGTTGTTCGGAATCGATGTGACTGCGTTGCCACCGTGGCTGCCGTCGTTCAGAGCAAGCTCGACAAATACCGGTAGGCCGCGGTGGCGCGGCGATACAGGTAGATAGTCACATCCGCGAGGATGGGCAGCCAGACGAAATTCAAGCGGAACAGGACCATGATGAGCAGGTTCATCATGCAGCTGTACTTGAAGCCGACCCAGTCCCCGTTGGAGGCCTCAGCGGCCACCAACAGGTTGGCGCCGCCAAGGATGGTGTACACGGTGGCGAAGCCGCGGTTGATCCAGCGCCATTCACGGTTCGAGAGCGCGAAGTATGTGCCGAGGATGATTCTTGCGGGGTAGCCCCAGCCGAGCAGCGGCGACACGATCAAGATGGCGGCGACGGTCCAATACAGGACCGTGGGTTTCCAGAAGGCGAAGCCCGCAGGTTCGCCGGTATGGGCGTAAAGGCCGAACCAAAGTGCCCAGGCGCCGAGTGCGCCAAAGGCGATGAGCAGGATCCAAGCGCTGGGACTCGCTGCCTGACGCGGTCGCCAGAGCCAGGCGAGGAGGAGCGGCAGGACCCACAGGGCGGTGGCGGTCACCGGGCTCATCTCGTCCACCAGTAGGTGATCAGCAAGCCGCTGATCCAGAGAATTTCCAGTGCAATGGCATTGCGGGTGGAGATCGGGGCGGGCGGTGCCAGCTGCACCAGCGTGAACTGCGCCTGCGCCAGTGCGGCCTGGAACGGCGAGCTATGGGTTTGCCGCAGGGTTTTCTTCAAATACTGCAGGGTGCGGGCCGGCGCGGTCTGCGCGCGCGCGAGGAAGCTGCGGCGGCGCACTTCGGCGCCGTGGATCAGCACATCGCGCATGCAGGTTGGACAGGGTCTGCCGGTGAATCGCAGATGTCCCTTGCTGCACGGTGACATCTGTCCGCTGTGCTTGCTGGCGTAGGCGCCCAAGGCACCGACCCATTCGTGGGCGCTCGGCCGGCTGTAACCGGAAGATGCGAAGGCGCGGTCGAAAAGTTCCCGCAATGTGTCGGGGAAGGCCTCGTGCACGCTGGCCGGCACCTTGCGCACGCTCTTATGAGCGACCTTGCCGTATGGATACAACCCCTGCTTGATGCGGCCCGCCAATTCGGGCGGATAGTTGTGATGGTCCGCGGCTACGCCGGTGAAGGGATGAATGCCATAGTTCAGCAGGCGGAAGATGATGGTGGCGAGTGCGAACCGGTCCTGCGCCTCGGGGTGCGCCACGGCCTTGTCCTGGAATTCCGGTGCCAGGTATTCGGGCGTGACCTGCGGGGCGTCGGAGCGGAACTCGTCGGTGGCGATGTGGAAACCGTCGCAGTCGAGGATCGATACATACAGCTCTGCCTTGTAGACCTTCACGTTCATGGGTTTGAGGTCGACGATGGCAATGCGCTTGTCGTGCAGGCAGTTGATGAGGGAGGCGAGATTGAATGAGGCAGTCACCAGCTTGCCGTAATCGGCATCGAAGCCTTCCTGGGCGGCCTGCCGACGGTTCAGCAGATAGTCGAGTTCGAGGGTGCGGTCGAAGGCGATCTTCTGCATGGCGAAACCGACGAAGCACGACTGGCGCAGGATCAACGCCTCGGGCCACGCGAGCTGCACGATGTCCTGATACTCGGCCGGGACCTGCGGCAGCGCGGGCTTGTTGTCGATCATCCACTGGATCTTGCGCCGGTACTCGGCGAGGTGCGCCTGCGAGGTGGTGGCGTGGTAGATCTTGGCGACAAATCCCGGCTTGCTGTCGATGGCGAAGATCTCGCCGGCGCCGCCCGACTTGCCGATGGCATCCAGCGTTACCTGCTCCGAGCGGTGTCCGGGCCAGATGAGCTCGACGAGGTTTTCAGGCTTGCGTTCGACGGCGGGCACGGGATCGATCCGGACGCTGGATCACCGGTCAGAGGACAAAGGCGAGCAACAGGGTCTTGTCATCGGGCGAGATTTCGCAGGCCCGTGGGCTCTCCAGCAGATTCTGGAGGGCTTCGCTGCCGTTCGGCGCCGTGGCCTCGCGCAGAAAGGCGGTAATCGGGTCGATGAAGGGGCGAAAAAAGCCGCTGCGTGCGCGGTTGACGGCGAAGGGCGCGGTGCCGTCGGACATCAGCCCGATCACGCCTCCGCGCTCGGGTGCGGGAAACGGCGTGAGCCGAAGATGATCCTCCCAGTTCTCGTCGGTCACGAAATAGGTTTCATCGGCATATTCGCCGTTTTCGGGACGCGAGAGCACGGCGTCCCCGGCCGCGCCCTGCTGAATGGCGAAGCCGTCGCCGATATGGAAGAAGCAGCCCCCGACGGGTGAGGCCACGCATCCCACCAGCGTGCATGAAAAGTCGTGCAGCGCGAGCTGGCGCGACGCAGCAAGGTCTGCGAGGCGAGTACGGGCGGCCTCGACCGCGGAGTGGATGCATGCCTCGAGGCGCGCGCTGCCGTCTGCCAGGACCTCGGGCAGGTTCCGGTCGGCCTGCAGGGCACTCGAAAGTTGTTCAGCCAGGGCGCGCGCAATGAACTCCGAACCCATCCGACCTTCCCGAACCGACCCGGCGCCATCGCACACAATGGCCACCAGTACATCGTCCGTCACGACGCAATGGCTGGCATCCTGTCCGGCCGTGCCCTGTTCCAGGTTGCGTTTGCCGGTGACCGAGGCAGAGAACACTCTCCACATAAATCTTGAGCCCCGCGCGGGTAAGCCGCGCGAGATCTTCAGGTGGACAATTGCGACCAGCTGTCCACCGGGTTCAACTGCACCGTCCCGCCCGCAGGCGCGCGGGAAACCGCGCGGATGCTGCGGCTCAGCCAGATAAACAGTTCCTTGAACTTAAGCCCGCTCAGGCTAAGCGCGCCCTTGTTGCTGAAGTGCCCAAGGGTGTCTTTGTTGGCCTGGTCGCCAATACCAATGGCCATGATGTTGACCTTGTGCGCGGTCTCGGCGTTCTTGCACTCGGCGGCGACCTGGCGCCAGTCGTCGGTGGGTTCCCCATCCGAGAGCAGCATGATGATGGGGCGTTTGTACGACACGCCCGCCGTGCGCATCTGGCTCTTCTGCGACTCGACTTCATCCAGGGCGCAACGCATGGCGGCGCCGAGCGGCGTCAGTCCTCCGGCCAGCAGCTGCGGGGGTGTGAAGTCCATGGCGTCGGTCCAGTCCCCCATGATTTCCACGTTGCCGTCGCCGCCGAAGGATATGACCAGTACCCGGCCGCAGCGGGCGGCGATCGGGTCAGCCTTGAGATCCGCTGCCAGCGCTTTGAGTCCCTCGTTCAGCAGCTGGACCTTATTCTCTTCCTGCATGCTGCCGGAGCAATCCAGCACCAGCGCCAGCGGTGCGCGCTCGTCGCTGTTGTCGATGAGGGCGACGTCCGGAATGACAGTGTTCATGCTTTACCCTGATCCCCTGGAGCCTGAAAAGTGGGCACAAAACCAATCTTCGCCAGCACTTGCGCGTCTCGACGACTCGCCTCCAGCATACTCCGGAATGTCCGAAAACACACACCGGCCCGGGCAAGGGATGCTCGGCCCCGGGGCATCGTTTTTTTGGACGCACCCAGCCGCGGAACACACGGCACCGAGGCAATGTCGCAAACCCGACATTGCCGTGGGCCTTATTGCGATCCGTCGGCCCCGCCCAGTGTGCGGCGCCTGTTAATTTCATTAGAACGGGCCTCGGGAGCGGTGTTATGGCGGGGACGCTCGATCTGGCACATTTCGTGCTCAGTTCTTATGTCCCGCGCTGTATAACGCGCGGTCATTGCGGCGCTGGAGTGAGTCTCTAATGGTGAAATTCGAAGCGATCCTGATATGGGTGATCTTTGCGGCCCTTCCGGCGTGGTCTGCGGATCAACCGCTGGCCACGGTACAGGCGCCCGATGACGCGGTTGACACGCGTCGACCGTTGCCCCTATTGCCAATGATGGCGATTCACCAGAAACAGATGATGCGCGAGCATCTGGGGGCCGTACAGGAGATCGTCGCCGCATTGGGCTCGAATGATTTCGACGCGGTTCAGCGGTCAGCGAAGCGACTCGGCTTCTCCGCAGAAGTGGGTCAAATGTGCGAACACCTCGGAGCGGCTTCACCGGCGTTCACGCAGCAGGCATTGGCGTTCCACCATACGGCGGACAGGATCGCTGCGGCCGCCCGCGGTCACGATCGCAGTCGCATCCTTGCTGAACTATCGACGACATTGCAGGCTTGCAAGGCCTGCCACGCAGCGTGGAAGCAGGACATCGTTAATGAAGCGACGTGGAAGAGCCTCACCTTACTCGCGCGGTCCGGTGGCCGGCCGCGCGAGTGAGTCCGCTGGTGTACGTCATAGTGGTTTCATATCGTGAGAGCAGGAGTGACCCATGCAGATAGACACATCAGAAACTTTGGAACCTGGCGGAAAACTCGGATCTTCACGGCGGGGAGGAGGGCTTCTCGGGAGTGAGCGGATCGATCTCCTGCAAGCCATCGATCAGGTGGGATCAATCTCGCAGGCCGCAAAGCGCGTCGACTTGAGCTACAAGACGGCCTGGGACGCAGTCGATGCGATGAATAATTTGGCGGACAAGCCGCTGCTCATTTCCGCCACCGGCGATCACTACGGCGGCGGCAGTTATCTCACCCAGCACGGCCGCGACATTGTGCGGATGTATCGTCTCCTCGAGTCCGGGTACCAGCAACTGTTGATGCAGATGCAAGCGCAGGTGGAAGGCTTCGATCAGCTCAACCAGCTCCTGAAAGCCATTACTTGGAAAACGAGTGCACGCAATCAGTTTCGCGGATCAGTCAAATCCGTGCGTGCGGGCGGCGTCACAGCCGACGTCGTTCTTGATATCGGCGACGGCCTCGACATTTGTGCAACCGTCACCAACGAGGCCGTGGAAGACCTGCGGCTGGCACCCGGACGTGAGGCGGTTGCGCTGATCAAAGCCAGCTTCATTCTCCTGGCGTTAGACGAACAGATCCGCGTCAGCGCGTGCAACCGCCTGGCTGGTGTCGTGACCGCAGTCATATCGGGCGGCGTCAACAGCGAAGCGAAGGTTCAGTTGGCGGGCGGCCGCGTGCTGACGGCGATCGTCACGCGCGACGCACTGGAGCAACTCGACCTGGCTGAGGGGACCCCATGCTGCGCACTGGTCGATTCATCCCATGTTCTGATTGCAGTCAATGATTGAGCGGCGGCGCACCAACTATGCGCGGTGACTCTCGGTCAAGGCACGAACACGGTGCGGGCAGCAAACAGCACTGCTGCATTGTGTCAACAAGCTGACAAAAATACGCTTGCCAATGAAGCGCTTGCACTGATGTTGCAAAAAAAGCGAGCCTAGCACGCTTTTTGCACAAATCCATTTTAGCGGCTGAGTCAACGACTTCTGCGGTGCTCCCTCTGGAGAGTAAATGACGGCGAGTGAGGTGGACAAAGCGGGCACGATTCAACGGGCACGCGGCTTGCGCCGCTCGGATATCGCCCTGGTGGGCGTCTATGAAATCTCAAAGCTCCTCAGCGTACCTGCGCGGCTCGAATCCTCGCTGGCCGGTGTGCTGCAACTGCTGGCCAGCTTCCTCGACATGCGGCATGGGTTGATTGCGCTTTTGGATGAACGCGGCGCGCCGGAGGTCGTCGTAGGTACCGGCTGGAGCGACGCGACGGCCAGACGCTATTTTGATCGCTTACCCGAACGGGCGATTGGTCGTATCGTCGTGACCAAAATGCCGCTCGTGATCGAACATATGAGGAAGGACCCGTTGTTCGAGAAGTGGGACTTCTCGGCCTGGGATCCGACGGAGGGGGATTTTTCGTTCATTGGTGTGCCTATCAAGGATCGCGGCAACGTGATTGGCACGGTGACTATCGACCGTGAACACGGCGACATGGCGTACATCAGTTTCGACGAGGACGTTCGTTTCCTGACCATGATTGCCAACCTCTTGGGGCAGACGGTTCGCCTGCAACGTCTCATCGCGCGCGATCGCGAATGGTTGCTGCAGGAGCAGCGCCGCCTCGAAAAGACGATTGCGCAGACCGCGCCTGCACCTAAACGCTCGGCGGCGCAACCGGACGGCATCATCGGCACGACGTCCACCATTCAGTCCGTGCTCGAAAAGGTGCATCGTGTGGCGCGCACTCATTCTACGGTGTTGCTGCGAGGCGAGTCCGGCACCGGAAAGGAATTGTTTGCCCGGGCGTTGCATGAGTCGTCGCCGCGTCACAAGGGACCGTTCGTCGCCGTGAACTGTGCCGCGCTGGCGGAAAGCGTGCTGGAGTCGGAGTTGTTCGGCCACGAGAAGGGTGCGTTTACCGGCGCGATCTCGCAACGTAAAGGTCGGTTCGAGCTTGCGAATCAAGGCACTCTTTTTCTTGATGAGATCGGTGAGATCTCGCCGTCGTTCCAGGCCAAACTATTGCGGGTGCTGCAACTGGGGGAATTCGAACGCGTCGGCGGTACGGCAACGGTCAAGGTCGACGTGCGGCTGGTTGCGGCAACCAATCGCAATCTGGAGGAGTTGGTCGCGAAGGGCGATTTTCGTTCGGACCTATACTACCGGGTAAGCGTCGTGCCGATCTATCTGCCCCCACTGCGGGAGCGCAAGGGCGACATTCCGTTGCTGGCGCACGAGTTTCTCAATCGCTTCAATGCGGAGCATGAGGCCAGTCTCGCGCTCACCGACAGCGCCATGGAGGTCCTCAACTCCTGCTATTTCCCGGGTAACATCCGCGAGCTTGAAAACTGCGTACGTCGCACCGCCACCTTGGCGAGCGGCATTCGCATCGTTGCGGAGGATTTTGCCTGTCGCCATGACGAATGTTTATCGGCGGTACTCTGGAAAACGTCCGCAGATGCGCTCACTGCGCACCCTTCCCTGCCCCTTGGGCAGCCGGGCAATTTCCGCAAATCTGTGATGCCGCCCGTGGTGTGCGCTCCGCCGTCGCATGGCAACGCAAATTCGCCCGATGATACGGGAGCGCCATCACTCACAAGTCCGCCCGATTCGTGTACTTCAGGTGCGGGACTTGCGCCGGCGGTCGATATGCCTGAGGTGGATCCGCTGGAGGGTCAGCCTGAAACCGATCGCGCTCGTCTGGTCGAAGCGATGGAAACCGCAGGTTGGGTCCAAGCCAAGGCCGCGCGGATACTCGGACTGACCGCAAGGCAGATCGGCTATGCTCTTCGCAAGCATGCCATCTCGGTCAAAAAGTTCTGACGGTCCAATGATTTGTTCATCTCCGTCCTTGATTCACCCGAATTTGAACAAAATGCCGTAGCCGCCGCGCGGATATTCCCATGATACGTTCCGGTGTTCGGTGCAAATCACGCGGCAGGTTCCGCATTCAAGGCAGCCATCCGTGATCAACGTGACTTGTCCATCACCCTCCTTGGTGTAACAGGAGGCTGGACAACAAACCGTGCACGCCTTGGTTTCGCATTTGATCTGACAAACATCGGGGTCAAGGATTTGAATATGGGGCCGGCCGGTGTCGACTTTATATCGATTCTGAAACAGCTTTTCTTCCACCTTGATCATTCGAAGGCCCTCCACAGCTTGTATGCATCGCCGAGTAATCCGAAGCGCGAGCGTTTGCGGATGAAACTCTTGCGGACTTCCCGTTCCTTGCTCTTTTTGTCGGCACCGTCCACCAGCAACATGGTGTGGGCGGCACGATTGATGAGTGCGGGATATTGCGTGAAAAATTGGTGATTGTTCTCGAGAACGCCCGGCATATCGCGATATTTCTTGAGATCCTTCATGACGAAGCTGTCATCCAGCTTGGTCCGATAGCGGGCGAGATTGGCGGCCGTACAGACTTTGCCCTCGCTGCGCAGTTCGATCACCGTCTCGGCCGCAAGCCGCCCAGTCGTCATGGCAAGGTTGGAGCCCTCGCGGTGCACGCTGTTCACGAACATGCCCGCATCCCCCACCATCATCCAGCCGTCCCCGTAGATGGTCGGAATTGCGTTGTAGCCGCCTTCGGGGATGAGGTGCGCACTGTATTCCTTCATCTCGCCGCCCTCTATCAGCGGACGGATCGCGGGATGCGCCTTCATTTGTTCGATCAACGCGTGCGGCGTGACTCGCTGAGCACGGAGGTCCGATAACAGGCAACCCACGCCTAACGTCAACGATTCCGCGTTGGTATATAGAAAGCCGGTACCCACCATGCCCTGCGTAATCGTGCCCGCCATCTCGATGGCGACGCCTTCGTCCGGCCCGACATTGAAGCGGCTTTCAATCGTTGTGTCAGGCAGAAAGTGAATTTCCTTTACCGCGAGCGCCACGTCGCGCGGCTCCAATTCGGGGTGAAATCCCGCTTTCTTGGCGAGCAGGGAATTGACGCCGTCCGCAAGAATCACGACATCGGCGTACACCGAGCCGCCGGCACGGTCGGTTTTTACGCCGACGACCCGATTGCCATCCATGTGCAATCCGGTGACCGTGGTCTCGCAGATCGTCAGCGCGCCGGCATCCTGCACTTTTTTGGAAAACCACTTGTCGAATTGTGCGCGAATGATGGTGTAGCGATTGTACGGCGGCGAATTGAAGGCCTGCGACCGGTAAGTGGAACCGACGTAGGAATCATCATTCAGCATCCACATGCGCTGCTCGATGAGGTGCCGCTCGAGCGGCGCGTCATCGCGAAAATCCGGAATAATCTTCTCCAGCGCATCTGAGTACAGGATCGCACCTTGCACATTCTTCGAGCCCGGCGATTCGCCGCGCTCGATCTGCAGCACGCTCAACCCCGCTTTGGCGGCCGTGTAGGCGGCGGCATTTCCCGAAGGGCCCGCGCCTATGACCAGTACGTCGAATTGTTCGCTCATGGTGATGTTTTCCTTCTCGGTGTTCGCCGAAGGCTACCCCGCACGCTTTGCGGTGGCGACGTGTTGACGGAAGGCGTCGGTCAGTGCGGGCAGAATTTGCATCGCGTTGCCGACGATGGCGTAAGTGGCAAAATCAAAGATCGGTGCATTCGGATCTTCATTGATGGCAATGATGACATCGGAGCTTTCCATGCCGACACGATGCTGAATCGCACCCGAGATTCCGGCGGCGATATAGAGTTTGGGGCGGACCGTTTTCCCGGTTTGACCCACTTGGCGATCGGCCGTCACCCAACCGGCTTGAATCAGGGGCCGGGTCGCGCCGACTTCGGCGCCGAGTACCTCGGCAAGGTCCCATATGAGTTGAAAATTCTCCGGGCGCTTCAGGCCGCGTCCGCCGGAGACGATGATGTCGGCATACGCGAGTTGCGCCTGGTCTTGTTGTTCGTCGGGAATGAACTCGAGAACCTTGGTAATGATGGCTTCCTCCACCAAGTCGAGTGTCTCCTCGATGATCCGTCCGCTGCGTGCGCTCCCGCGCTCCGGCATGTGCATGACGCGCGGGCGCACCGTGGCCATTTGCGGCCGATAGTTCAGGGTCTGGATCGTGCACAACAGGCTGCCGCCGAAAGTGGGCCGGGTCGCCGCGAGACTGCGATTGTCGAGATCGATGGTGAGCGCGGTGCAATCGGCGGTGAGCCCGGTGGCCAGTGTGGTCGCGATGCTGCCGCCCAAATCGCGGCCGAGCGTCGTCGCGCCGAGCAGTAGGATCTCGGGCTGGTACTTGTTGACGAGATCGGTGAGCCCCTTGGTATAGGGGTCATTGCGATAGTTGCCCAGGACCGGGTCTTGCATCAGGTAACATAGATCGGCGCCGTAGCGGAATGCTTCATCGCAAGCATGCCCCATGGAGGGGCCCGGCGGCCCCAAAACGACTCCAGCGAGTTCCACGCCGAGCTGGTCTGCGAGCTTGCGGCCCTCACCCAGCAACTCCCAGGATACCGGGTGAGTCACGCCGCGTTGGTGTTCGATGAATACCCATACGCCCTTGTAGGCAGCCAAGCGCGGATCCAGCTCTACTTTGCGGCGTCCGGTGGGACCCTTTTTCGGTTGAACGTCATTCATGCTCGATGCTCACGTTGATCGAAGTTCATAACGCCCGCCCGGCAATCTCGCGTTCGAGCTGCGGATGGTGGGTGAAGAGCTTGGTCAGCAGGGTCGCCGCCAAGTCCTTGGGTGCACCGCTCTGCGTCTCGATGCGCTGTGCCTTCTGTGATTTGGCTTGCGGGGCAAAGACTTTCGCCACGACCGTCGGCGAGCCTTTGAGACCTATCTTGTTCAAATCTTCAATACCCACCGCGGACTTGTCCCACACCCGCAGCGGATGGCGCGCAGCCCGGAACATATCGTCCATGGTGGCGAAGCGCATCTCATTGATGCCTTCGAGCACCGTGACCAAGCATGGTAGCTTGGTCCTCAAGACTTGCACGCCGCCCTCGGCACGCCGGTGTATGGTGATTTCACTCTGGTTCAGATCCAGCGCGGCGATTTTCGCGACGTAGGTCAGTAACTGCAGACCCAAACGCTTCGCGATACCAGGACCGACCTGTGCCGTGTCGCCGTCGATAGTCTGTTTGCCCGCAAACACCAGGTCGACCGGCATGTCTTCGATGATTTTCTTGATCGCCGCGGCCAGCGCGTAACTGGTTGCCAACGTGTCGGAACCGGCAAAAGCGCGATCACTCAATAGAATGGCGTCATCGGCCCCGAACGACAGCGTTTTGCGTAACGCGGCATCGGCTTGTGTGGGACCCATGCAGAGGACGGTCACACGGCCGCCATAGCGGTCTTTCAGACGCAGAGCTTCCTCGAGCGCATAGAGGTCGTACGGATTGATGATCGCGGGGACGCCTTGACGCATGATGGTGTTGGTGACCGGATGCACGCGGATTTGCGCGCTGTCGGGAACCTGCTTGATACAAACGACGATGTGCATACCTGACTCCCTCGAGGTTTAGAAGGCCTTCCGCGACGGCAAGGTGCTGCGCAGGCTATCGAGACCGATGTGCGCGCCTTCCGCGTCCTGAAAGACCTTGAAGACTTTTTCCTGGGCCGGAGTCGAGCGGACGAAGTCTTCGTAGGCGCGCATGAGCAGCGTGCGGTAGCCCTGGAACTGCCCATCAGCGTCCAGACCGGCGATTTCAGGCGTGGCCGTCCGCAAATACTGATTGAAGCGCTTCAGAATATGCAACCGGCTGACGTGCACTACCGCGGGATTATAGGCAATCGAAAAGAAATGAAAGATGTCTTCCGCCGCAGATAAGCCCGTCAATGCCTCTAAAATGTCGTTCATAAGGTGCTGCTGATGGTGTCCCGGTATTGCCTAGGATATCGCGGCCTCGGAAGTCGAAAACTCCAGGTAAAGGCGCCTGAGTTCGTCGCCATCGGGCGAACACTTGTTCGCGACCGCGTGACTGCGGATGCGCACCAGAATCTCATTGGCTTGCAAGTCGGTCACTGAAATGCCGAGCCTTGCATACGCTTGGCGCACGGCGCGCGATCCGGAGTGCTTCCCCAATACCATTCTGTGTTCGCGACCGACTTCAGCGGGATCGAAGCCCTGATAATTGATCGGATTCTTGATGAGTCCATCGACATGGATGCCGGCTTCGTGAGTAAACACCGCTTCGCCGACGATGCTTTTGTTGAACGCCACGCTGCGGCCGGAGGCACGAGCGACCAACGCGGAGAGGGCGGGAAAATGCCGCGGATCGATGCCGCATTCGACATTGTAGAGATGCCGCAAGGCCATCACGGCCTCCTCCAGGGGTGCGTTACCGGCGCGTTCGCCCAGGCCATTGACGGTGGTGCTGATATGGGTGGCGCCGGCACGGACGGCGGCCAACGTGTTGGCGGTGGCCAGCCCGAAGTCATCGTGCGCATGCATTTCTATTTCCATATCCACGGCTTTGCGCAATAAGCCTATACGCAGAGCAGTCGCCACCGGGTCGAGTACGCCCAACGTGTCCGCGAATCGGAAGCGGCGCGCGCCGGCAGCGCGTGCGGCTTCAGCCGCTGCGACCAGGAAATCCAAGTCGGCGCGCGAGGCATCTTCCGCGCCCACCGATACTTCACACCCGGCGTCGAGTGCGGTGTTGACACAGCGATCGATTCGCGCGAGCACCCACGCTCGGCTCTGTCCGAGTTTATTGCGAATCTGAATATCGGAGACCGGAATCGAGAGATTGACGATGTCGACCGGGCAGCCGACGGCGGCCTCTATATCTTCGGGCGTCATGCGACCCCACACCATCAGACTCGCCGACAGGTGCAATTCTGCGATCGCTTCAATGGTTTCCCGTTCGGCGCCTCCCATAATCGGGATGCCGATCTCCATTTCCGGTACACCCGCGGTGTCGAGCGCACGCGCAATCGCCAGCTTCTCCTCGATGGTGAACGCAACCCCAGCGCTCTGTTCACCATCGCGCAGAGTCGTGTCGTTGACGATGATGGCTCGATTCGGCATTGTCGACATCCTGTAAAGTCGCTGCTCAGAACTATACAAAGCAACTCGCGTGCCAAACTCGGAAATAACGCTGTTGCGCCGATGATTCAATGATTTGCGACGTCGTAGGGCGTGTCGCGGTTGGGAGGGAAATCGACACAGCCCCGCCTTTGTCCGATTTGCGACAGGGCTTCGTCATTCGACCTCATCGATCCACGCCATTTGAATGGCTTCGAGGATCTTTTCGTTGCAGCGTTGCGGATCGTCGTCGAAGTCGGGCAATTCCATTACCCAACGGTGCAAGTCGGTGAAACGGATCTGCTTTGGATTTATTTCGCCGTGTGCATCCAACAATGCGGTTGCGATTTCGCGGGTGTCGGTCCAGCGCATGATGGTACTCATCGGCAAGAATCAGCGGTGTTCGCTCACGATGTTGAGCGTATAGCGAGGGATTTCCACAACCAGGTCGGTGCCGGCGACCCGCACCTGACAACTCAGCCGCGAGGTCGCCTCGAGGCCCCAGGCTTTGCCTAGCTGGTCTTCTTCGTCGTCGCTGGCCGGGCGCAGCGATGAGAAACCCTGACGAATGAGGACGTGACATGTCGTGCAGACGCAGGACTTCTCGCAGGCATGTTCGATGGCGATACCATTGGCGCGCAGCTGATCGCACAAGGGGGCGCCGGCGCGGCAGTCGAATTCGGCACCCTGCGGGCAGAGATGCTCATGCGGCAGTACGGTGATTTTTGGCATGGCGCATTCTCAGGCGATATCAGTGAGTTGGCGGCCCGCGAAGGCTTTGCGTACGGCATCGTCCATGCGCCGCGCGGCAAATGGTGTGCTGAGCTGATTGAGGGTCTCGGCCGCGACTCTGATCCGATCTGGATCGTCCAACTGCATCGCCTCGCGCAGCGTGGCCGTTGCGCTTTCTAGGCTGGCGCGGTCCTCGTCGTTCAACCAGGACTCACTGCCGCCCAACAGGGCGCTTTTGATGGATTCCAGCAACCGCTCTGCCTCGACTACTTGTTCATGCAGAGCGCGCAGCTTCGAGTCGATTGCAGCATTTGTTTGAGAATCGCTGAGCATCGCCGCGATGTCGGCATCGGTGAGTCCGAAGGAAGGCAACACCGTGACCTTGGCCTCGACGCCGCTGACCTGTTCGCGTGCGCTGACGCTCAACAGCCCGTCGGCGTCGACCTGAAACGTGACCCGGATGCGTGCGGCACCGGCCACCATCGGCGGAATGCCGCGCAATTCAAAGCGCGCCAGCGAGCGGCAGTCCGCCACGCGCTCGCGTTCGCCTTGCACTACATGCACGCTCATGGCGGTCTGACCGTCTTTGAAGGTCGTGAAATCCTGGCCGCGCGCGACAGGCAAGGTGCTGTTGCGCGGGATGATGCGCTCGGTCAGGCCGCCCATGGTTTCCAACCCCAGGGACAAGGGGATGACGTCCAGCAACAATAAGTCGCCCGCGGCACTGCGATTACCGGCCAATGAATTCGCCTGAAGGGCAGCGCCGAGCGCGACCGCCTCCTCGGGATCGACATCGGTCAGCGGTTCGCGCTTGAAGTAATCTGCAACGGCGCGACGTACGGCCGGCATCCGGGTCGCGCCGCCGACCAGAACTACGCCTTTCATGTCGTCGATGGTCAGTTCGGCGTCGCGCAGCGCCTTGCGCACCGGTGCCAGGGTTTTGGCAACCAGCGCGGCACTCAGTGCCTCAAGCGTGGCGCGATCCAGAGTGAGAGCCAATACCGAACCGTTGCTCAGGCGCGCATATATCTCGGCTTCCTGTTGAGATGACAGGCATTCCTTGGCTTTTCGTGCCTGTTGCATCAACAGGCGATGATCCGGCGCCGGAAGGGTTGTCGAATTCGTCTGCCGGGTGATCCATTCAAAAACCGCTTGGTCGAAGTCATCGCCACCCAAGGCCGAGTCGCCGTTCACGGCCAGTACCTCGAATATGCCGCGCGACAGCCGCAGGATGGAAATGTCGAAGGTACCGCCGCCCAAGTCGTATACGGCATAGAGGCCTTCGCTTGCATGTTCCAGTCCGTACGCGATCGCGGCGGCGGTCGGTTCGTTGAGTAAGCGGAGCACGTTGAGCCCCGCCCGTCGAGCGGCATCTTTGGTCGCCTGACGCTGCGCGTCATCGAAGTAGGCAGGTACGGTGATCACCGCACCGACCAATTCGCCGCCCAGTGCTTGTTCCGCTCGCAGCCGCAATACCCCGAGAATCTCGGCCGACACTTCCACGGGACTGCGCGCACCCGCAACGGTTTGTACCCTGACCATGCCTTGGCCATCCAGCAACCGATATGCCAGGCGCTGAGATTCGGGCACATCGGCGAACCCGCGCCCCATCAACCGCTTTACGGAAGCAATGGTATTGAAGGGATCCGCGGCCTGCCGGTGCCTCGCCTCGAGGCCGACTTCAACCCGCCCATCGCTCAAATACTGCACCACGGAAGGCAGCAGCTTCAATCCGTCTTCGTCGCGCAACACCATGGCCGAGCCGTCGCGTACGGCAGCAACCAATGAATTGGTGGTGCCGAGGTCGATGCCGATCGCGAGCCGATGCTGGTGCGGCGCTTGGCTTTGTCCCGGCTCCGCAATGCTGAGCAATGCCATCAGGCCTCCTGGAGGGCGCGCGCGTCGTCGAGTTCCGCCATCAGCTTGTCCACGAACATGAGCTGCAGCACGCTTTGCTCGGCGGCGAGATTGTCAGTCTCGTGGTCCAATTGATGCTCGATCTGCGATCGCAAGGCGGCGGCGTGATTGCGTACCGTCGCGCTGAGTTGCTGCAGCGCGTCGTCGTCGCGCGCCCTTCGGGCATCGACCAGGGCCTCGCGGTATTCCATTTGCGTGCACAAAAACGCCGCGGGCATCGATGCGCTCGATTCCGCAATTTCGATGCCGCGCAAGCCCAACAGATGCCGCGCTCTCAGCAATGGCGTCTTGAGTGTGCGATACGCTTCATTCGCGTCGGTTGCGAGATGAAGTGCTTGCCGCTGTTCGGCAAGCGTGCCGTTCGCATATCGATCCGGGTGTACTTGCAGCGCCAGCGCCCGGTAGGCCACGTCGAGCTGTTCGAGCGGGAGCGCGAATCGTGGCTCGAGATTGAACAAAGCGAAGTAACTCTGGGGCACTAAACGGTACCAGGTAGCGTCATACGGTAAAGCTCTCGCCGCAGCCACATTCCGCCTTGCTGTTAGGGTTGTGAAACTTGAAGCCCTCGTTCAACCCTTCGCGCACAAAATCGAGTTCTATGCCGGTCAGATACGGCAAAAATTTCGAGTCGATGAACAGCGTGACGCCATGGCTCTCGAATTCGCAATCTTGCGGTTGTCTGTGGTCGGCGAATTCCATGGTGTACGCCAGCCCCGAACAGCCGGCCGTGCGAACTCCGAGGCGCAACCCAATACCAGCGCCGCGACTATTGATGGACTGCTGGACCCGACGAGCAGCTCTTTCCGTTAGCTGGATTGTCATTGGTGTCTCCGTTTTCCGCTGTAGAGAAGGAACTTCCGCAACCGCAAGTGCTCTTGGCGTTGGGGTTCTTGATGATGAAGCGCGAGCCGTCCAGTCCGTCCTGAAAATCCACTTCGGCACCGTTCAGATATTGCAGGCTGACGGGATCAATCAACACGCGAACGCCTTGGTTGTCGATCACGATATCTTCGCCAGCGCTCGATTCTTCGAATGCAAAGCCGTATTGGAATCCCGAGCAGCCGCCGCCGGATACGTAAATACGAAGTTGTAGATTGGGGTTGCCTTCTTCAGTGATCAAATCTCTGACCTTTGATGTTGCGTTGTCGCTGAAGACGATGGGAGTCGGTGGGCTTGCGAACATGTGATTTCCTCAGTAGGGGTACGCGTGCGTTATCCGGCGGTGGCGGCATTCAGAGTTTCGACGGGAGATTCATCGGTATGGGGCGCGGCTCCTTGCTTGGCACGATAGTCGTTGATTGCCGCCTTGATGGCGTCCTCGGCCAACACCGAACAATGAATCTTGACCGGCGGCAGCGCGAGTTCTTCGGCGATGTCGGTGTTCTTGATCTGCAGCGCTTGAGCGAGCGTCTTTCCGCGCAGCCATTCGGTCACCAGCGAACTCGACGCGATGGCACTGCCACAGCCGTAGGTCTTGAATCGCGCTTCGTCTATGACCCCGTCGGCGCCCACTTTGATGTGTAGTTTCATCACGTCGCCGCAGGCGGGAGCGCCCACCATGCCGGTGCCGACTTGCGGATCGTTCTTGTCGAATGAACCGACGTTGCGCGGGTTATCATAGTGGTCTAAAACCTTGTCGCTATAGGCCATTGGGAACTCCTTCAAATAGGCCGTTGGATGGGGTCAATGAGCGGCCCACTGCACCTTGCTGAGATCGATGCCTTCCTGGTGCATTTCCCAGAGCGGCGAGAGATCGCGCAGTTTGCGCACATTGCGGGTAACCAGCTCGACCGTAGTATCGACGTCTGCTTCGGTCGTGAATCGCCCGACGCTGAAACGGATGGAGCTGTGTGCCAACTCATCGGGACGCCCCAGGGCGCGCAACACGTAAGAAGGCTCGAGGCTCGCCGACGTACAGGCGGAGCCGCTTGACACGGCAATGTCCTTCATCGCCATCATCAGGGACTCGCCTTCGACAAAATTGAAACTCATATTGAGATTGTGCGGCACGCGTAGCTGAAGATCGCCGTTGACGTAGACCTCGTCGAGTGCGGAAAGGCCCGCGAACAGTTTGTCGCGCAGTGCTCGCGCGCGTTCGTTGTCAATGGCCATTTCGGCGTGAGCGATGCGGAAGGCTTCACCCATACCGACGATTTGATGGGTAGCCAATGTGCCTGAGCGCATACCGCGCTCATGTCCGCCGCCATGCATTAGCGCTTCGATGCGCACACGGGGCCTGCGGCGTACAAAAAGCGCCCCGATGCCTTTTGGCCCGTAAGTCTTGTGTGCGGAAAACGACATCAGATCGACGGGCAACGTATCGAGGTCGATTGCGACCTTGCCGGTCGACTGTGCGGCATCGACGTGAAACAGTATTCCACGCGCGCGACAAAGATTGCCAATCGCGCTGATGTCCTGAATCACGCCGATCTCGTTATTCACATGCATGACGGAGGCGAGCACCGTGTCCGGGCGAATCGCGGCCGTGAACTTCTCGAGATCCAGCAAGCCATTGGGTTCGGGGTCAAGATACGTGACCGTAAAGCCTTCCCGTTCCAAGTGGCGCATCGTGTCGAGCACCGCCTTGTGCTCCGTCGTTACCGTGATGAGATGCTTGCCTTTGCCCTGATGGAACCGCGCGGCGCCGGCGATGGCGAGGTTATCCGATTCGGTGGCGCCTGAGGTCCAGACGATTTCCTTGGGATCCGCCCCCACCAGCTGCGCAACTTGCTCGCGTGCGAGTTCAACGGCTTCTTCCGCATCCCAACCGTAGCTGTGCGAGCGGCTGGCCGGATTTCCGAAGCGATCAAACAGAAAAGGCACCATTTTCTTGGCCACGCGCGGATCGACGGGCGTGGTGGCAGAGTAATCGAGATAGATGGGCCTGTTCATCGACGTCTCCCGTGAGCATGGATCCCTGCCAGGATTGGCATATTGCGAGTAGGACCAAGCAACTCCTATGCCAAAAGGTCGACATGCGAGTAAATGACTGAGAACGTGGGAGAAAAAGACGATGCCGCCACGTCGAACACAGTTGAACCGTGAATTTGTTCAATATCAGACATGACATTTCGAAACCACGCATCCGAAAAATGTCCCTGCCAACTCACCGGATTGGACTGATTGTCACCTTCCGAACAATTTGCTCACGGTGTCCGCTCCCTGTACGCATCGCGACACCGGAAATAAGCCCACAACCGCGGATTGCGCCGCAGATAGGCCGTTCTCGTGAATGGCATGGTAGTTGCTAGGCCTTGAGCAACGGAGTCTTACCCGAACATCGAGGAATGATCCATGCAGCCGAATCTCGACGTCACCCATCAGGCGAACCTCGATCATGTATTGCAGCAGGTTGCCGACCAAAAGGGATGCGGTACCAGCGGCGGGAGCGGCAAGGCAAGTTGCGGATCAGGTGCGGGAGCAAATGATCTCCCGCCGGACATATGGGAGAAGGTGAAGAATCATCCGTGTTACAGCGAGGAGGCACATCATCATTACGCGCGCATGCACGTCGCCGTAGCGCCCGCGTGCAACATCCAATGCAACTACTGCAATCGGAAGTACGATTGTGCCAATGAATCACGCCCCGGCGTGGTGAGCGAAAAACTCACGCCGGAACAAGCAGCGAAAAAGGTTCTCGCAGTCGCTTCGACCATTCCGCAGATGACCGTGCTCGGCATCGCGGGGCCCGGCGACCCCTTGGCGAACCCCGGGAAGACCTTCAAGACCTTTGAACTTATCTACAAAACAGCCCCTGACATCAAGCTGTGTCTGTCGACCAATGGCCTGGCACTTCCCGATCACGTGGATAACATCGCCAAATTCAACGTCGATCACGTCACCATTACTATCAACATGATCGATGCGGAAATAGGCCAGCACATTTATCCATGGGTGTATTGGAAGCACAAACGCTACACCGGCAAGGAGGCGGCGCAACTGCTGACCGAGCGGCAAATGCAGGGACTCGAGATGCTCACCGAGCGCGGCATCCTCTGCAAGGTCAATTCTGTCATGATCCCCGGCATCAACGACAAGCATCTGGTGGAAGTGAATCGGGCCGTGAAATCGCGCGGTGCGTTTCTGCACAACATCATGCCGCTGATATCAGCGCCCGAGCATGGCACGGTTTTCGGCCTCAACGGCCAGCGCGGGCCCACAGCGCAGGAACTCAAGGCACTCCAGGATAGCTGTGAAGGCGAGATGAACATGATGCGCCACTGCCGCCAGTGCCGCGCCGACGCTGTGGGTCTTCTGGGGGAAGATCGCAGTGCTGAATTTACCACCGACAAGATCATGGCGATGGAGGTCAATTACGACTTCGACTCGCGTAAAGCCTATCAAATCAAGGTCGAAGCAGAACGCCAAGCCAAGGTCTCCGCCAAGCAAGACGAACTCGCAACATTGGCCGGCGAAAACAGCGACATCAAGTTGCTCATCGCAGTGGCGACCAAGGGCTCCGGCATCGTCAACGAGCATTTTGGGCATGCCAAGGAATTCCAGGTGTACGAACTCAGCATTGCGGGCGCGAAATTCGTCGGCCATCGCCGAGTCGATTTGTATTGCCAAGGCGGTTTCGGCGAGGAGGATAGCCTGGCCACCGTCATCCGTGCCATCAACGATTGCCATGCAGTGTTCGTGGCAAAAATCGGTGGGTGCCCGAAAGCGGACTTGCAAAAAGCCGGCATCGATCCGGTCGACCAGTATGCCGGCCAGTTCATCGAGAAGTCCGGCATCACGTGGTTCAAAAATTATCTCGACAAAGTCAAGCGCGGAGAGATTCAGCATCAGGCGCGCGGCGATGCCGATATCCGTCAGGGCGCGTTCATCGCAGCGTGAGACGGAATATTTAGTTACGCGAACATAGGAGGAACAGATATGCCATTGAAAATCATTGCTTCACAGTGCACCGGTTGTTCGGCGTGCGAGCCGGAATGCCCGAACGTCGCGATTTCGGAGAAAGGCGGCACGTTCTTCATCAATCCAAAGAAGTGCACCGAGTGCATCGGGCACTTCGACGTGCCGCAATGTATCGCGGTGTGTCCCGTGGACAACACGTGCGTGATCGACAAGGGCTTGCCACGCTATCAACCGTCCGCGTGAGAACAAAACAATGGATGTAATCATTACGGCGGCAGCGGAAAAATTCATCCGGCGCATGCTACGTATGAGCGGTGCCACCGACAGCGGATTCCGTTTGGTGGTGACTGCCGGGGGATGCAGCGGCCTCTCGGGCGCATTTAGCGTCGAACCAAGACCACTGCCCGGGGATGCCGTCTACGAGCACGGCGAACACGGGGGCATTAAGTTCTTCCTGCCTGCCGAGAGCCGCTTGTTGCTCGACGGCATTACGATAGATTTTGCCGACACATCGACGCAGACGGGTCTGGTGTTTCGCGACCCGAAGACGGCTGCCAGCAGCTGCGGCAGCAGCGTCGGCGGCAGCGCAGCGGGTGCGCTGCCCGGCGTGGCGAGCATTGCGATTTCAAGTATCGGCCGGCGGCACTAGGGGCGCCCCCATGCCTACAACCGCCGCCAAGCGAGTTTCTCCGTCTTTGGCGGACCGCGGTCTGCTGGCCGCAGCATTACTGGGGGCGGCTCTGCCGCGCGCAGCGGAAGAGCATTTGGAGGCGGCGGGTCGTGCCTATCAGCGCGACGAACTGGCCGAACAGATGGTGCGTGAGATGGCGCAGCAGCGCCTTTCCAGCACATTGGTGGCATGCCTGCCAGTCGCGATCTCCTACAATCTCGACCCTAGAGCCTAGCCTCATGGCCAACATCAGCCGCGACAGCGACTCCATGGAGCTCAACGATCCGCCGGCCTTCAGCTATGGAGCCAAGGTGCGCGCGCGCCGGACGATCCGAAACGATGGTACCTATTGCGGCAAGGACATCGGCGAGGTTCTCTGCAAGAAAGGCGAATTGGGCTATGTCGTGAATATCGGCACCTTCCTGCAGCAGTTCTACATATATGGTGTCGAGTTCATCGGTTCCGGCCACCGGGTGGGAATGAAGCGCAAGGAGCTCGATGCGGTGGATCCGGCCATGGACGAGGCGCTACCGGACATGCTGCCGGATGAAGCGCCTGCGTCGCAGACGGTGCCCCAATGATCGAACCTCGACAGCCAAGATATCGATGGGGCCAGCGTGTCGTTGCCGCGATCAACCTGTACAACGACGGTTCATACCCGGATCAGCCGATGGAAGCTCTATTGGCGAGTGCCGGCGATCCCGGCGAAATCGTCCAAATCGGCTCGCACACGGAGTCCAACACGCCAATTTACCTGGTCGAGTTCAATGCGCAGCACGTAGTCGGTTGTCTGGAAGAGGAAATCTCTCCTGTTTGACGGATTTACTATGAACGCCACTGATTCAAATAACGCCACGGTGACAACTGGGGTGATGCAGCCGAACGAGTTCGATCGCCAACGCGTCGCACGGGCGATCGCCAGTCGCAAGCGCTACCGTTATGTATCGCCTAGCGTGCATGCAGTCCGGGACGGCTACGTGGTCCGAAGCCCATGCTGTTCGCGCAATGTCGATTCGGCGGGCGGTGTGGTGGACGTCGCGTTGCTGAAATATCGGCAAGGGCCCAGGCCTTGGGGGCTTTATCGTAAGGAACACGACACTGGAGAATGGTGTTTGCACGCAGGGTATGAGCGTCTGCAGGAGCTGCTCGAACAATTGAAAGTCGACCCTCTAAGGCTATTCTGGCAATGACGATGAACCGCAAGCCGATTTACTTCGATAACAACTCGACGACAGCGGTGGCAAGCGAGTGCCTGGAGGCGATGAAGGCGTGCCTGGAATTGGGTCCCTTGAATCCCTCGAGCAAGCACGGCCAGGGGGAGCGCGCCAAACAGGTGGTGATGAATGCGCGCCATGAAGTGGCGTCGGTGTTTGGCGCAACAGCCGCGGAGATCGTATTCACCAGCGGCGGTACGGAGTCGAATCATCTGGCGATCCTGAGCGCGCTTGCGTTGAACCCGGATCGCCGCCACATTGTGACGAGCGACGTCGAACATCCCTCGACCCTCATGTTGTTGCGTCACCTCGCAACTCAGGGTGTGCAGATAAGCTATCTGCCCGTGGATCGCGAGGGACGGCTGAATCTCGATGCGCTGAGAGCTACGCTCACGCCGCAGACCGCACTCGTCTCGCTGATGTGGGCCAATAACGAAACCGGCGTACTGTTTCCGACTGCGGCGATCGCGGATATGACGCGAGGGCTGAACATACTCTTCCACACCGATGCCGTGCAAGCGGTCGGCAAAGTGCCGATCGATCTGACAGACATTCCAATCGACCTGCTGTCCTTGTCGGGTCACAAATTGCACGCGCCCTCAGGTATCGGCGCACTTTACGTCCGCAAGGGAATCAAGTGTCGGCCGCTGTTGTTCGGGCATCAAGAGCGCGGACGACGCGGCGGCACGGAAAATGTTGGGGGTATCGTGGCACTCGGCGTCGCTTGCGCGCTGTTGCGTGATAATCTCGAAACCGAACGGACGCGCGTACGCGGCTTGCGCGATCGCTTGGAGGCCGGAGTGTTGGCGCGGGTTCCGTATGCACGCGTCAATGGCGGCGGCGCGATGCGCGTATCAAATACCAGCAATATACGTTTCGGCGACCTCGATGCCGAGTTGATTCTGGAGCGGCTCGATCGCTTGGGATTTTACGCCTCGCCTGGCGCCGCGTGTTCGTCAGCCGGGTCCA
Organism: Steroidobacteraceae bacterium; assembly: GCA_052143815.1. Lineage (GTDB taxonomy): Bacteria > Pseudomonadota > Gammaproteobacteria > Steroidobacterales > Steroidobacteraceae > Bog-1198. The sequence goes on from JBKQSA010000049.1 coordinate 61,326, forward strand.
GGCCTTCGCACGTGCTCACGGCCATGGGACTGTCCGCCTCGGCGGCGCTGGCGTCCGTGCGCTTTTCCCTCGGGCGTGAGAACAGCGAACACGAGGTCGACGAGTTGCTGCAGGTCCTGCCGGGCGTATTGGCCGATCTTGCGCTGCGCACTGCATAACCATCCGTGATACCCAAGACGTTCGCACCAATGAGGTTTCTGTGAAAATCATGATCCGCAAGAGTTCCGATGGCCAGCTATCAGCGTATGTCCCGAAGAAGGATTTGGAAGAAGCCATCGTGGCCATGGAAATGCCCGACATGTGGGGCGGAAAAATCACCCTGGGTAATGGTTGGGAGCTCCAGTTGCCGGCGATGGCGGAGGGTACCAAGTTGCCGATTACGGTGGAAGCGAAGCGCTTGAGCGCAGACTGATTTACCGAAGAGTCACGCATGTCATTCACAAATCATGAACTCGAGCAATTGGAATCCCTGTTGTCGATGGAGAATTCGGCGTCGCAGTTGGTCGTGGAATTCCGCAGTCGATTTCCCGGAAGATCGCTCACACACTGTGAGGCGTCGGATGTCGACGTGCAGGAACCGTTCCGCAAATTCCCGACGACGTACCTTTATCTCGTGGACGGCCGCAATCACTGCTGGGAGATCACGCGCGATCCATCGCTCGCAACCGGCGTACTGCTCGCCGCGCACGCCGACCGCGTATGAACGCCGTCATGAACGACGAGAGCAGCCAGCGGTGGATTCCGCTGTCCGATCCGGACGTGACCCAGGCGGAGCTCGATGCGGCAACCGCGGCGTTATGCTCGCCGCATCTGTCGCACGGCCCGCGCGTCGCCGCGTTCGAAGAAGCGTTTGCGAAATACATTGGCCGTAAATACGCGGTGGCGGTCAGCAACGGCACGCTCGGCTTGCTTCTCGCGCTGAAGGCGTATGGTATCGGCTCCAACGATGAAGTCCTGGCGTCGTCGTACTCGTGGCGCGAGACGGCGCACGCCGTCACGCTCGCCGGCGCGATCCCCGTTTTCGTCGATATCGACTATTGGTCCGGCGTCATCGTCCCGGACAAAGTGGCGGCGCGCATCACCCCCCAGACGAAAGCAATCCTCGCTAACAACACCAACGGGCATCCGGCGCCATGGACTCAACTGCGCGAACTGGCGGACCAGCATGGCCTGATTCTGCTGGAGGACTCCAGTGAAGCGATTGGTTCTATCTACAAGAACAAGATGGTGGGCAGCTTTGGTGATTGTGCAGTGTTCGATTTCTCGCAACCCGCTGCCCTGTGCTGCGGCGAAGGCGGCATGGTAGTCACCGACGACGTGCAGATCGCTCGAGCGCTGCGCAATTATCGTAGCCACAAGCTGGCTGATCGCGGATCGCTGGTGATCAGCGCCTACGCGCCATACCAGGCATGCATGAGCGATGTTTCAGCGGCGTTGGGTCTAGCGCAGTTGACCCGGATTGCGGATATCCTCGAACGCCGAAAGTACATCGAGAGCGTGTATTTCGAGCATATCAAATCCTTTGAAGGCATCAAGGATCCCTACGTGGCGCCCGAAGTGGACACCGCCCACTGGTTGTTGTACTTGGTGCACTTGGGCACGCGCTTTTCCAAATCGAGCTGCGACGCGATTGTCGAGGATCTGCGCCGAGAACGCATTGAGGCGCACGTATATTGCCAGCCGTTGCACGCGCAACGTCACTATATCGACACCAATCCGGGCAATCGCCGCGGCAAGGTGCTGGTCACGGAAAAGCTTGCAGACCGCGCGGTGGCTCTGCCTTTCCATTGTCATCTCACGGAAGAACAGATCGCGTTCATCGTCTCGACCATGAAGGACGCATCGGTCAATGTCGGTGCGGGCGCAGCCATTTATTGATAGCGCAGTATTTTCATCACCTCTGGAGTATTGATATGCCCAACATGACCATCATGCCACTCAATAGAGTGGTGCAGGCAATTCAAGGCGGCACCATCCTGCAAGCCATGCTGGCGGCCGGCATCGAGGCGCCGCACAAGTGCAACGGTGAAGCGAAATGCGGTAGCTGCCACATCTTCGTCACCGAGGGGCGCAAAGGCTTGTCCAAAGTGCAGCGTTTTGAAAATGAAAAGCTCGACAGCATCGTCGGCGTCGGCGCCAAGTCGCGCTTGGCGTGTCAGACCGTAGTCGGTACCGAGGATTTTGCGATCGAACTACTGAGCTTCGTATGAGCAGCGCAGACGTGATCGTGCACGTGCGTTTCAGCCCGGATGGCGGCGTAACGGCGATCAGCGAACGACCGATTTCGACGCCGCCGCAGCACTGGTTCAATTATTTGTCGGCGAAGGTTGGAGAGTCCTATCAGCCGCTGTCCGGTGGCCGGGGCATCTTCCGGATCGCACGCAGCGACGTCGATAGATTTAAAACATCATTGTCGAGCGCCGAGTAGTCCATGGACAGTCAGCTACTCAACGTGATTCATACCGGCCTGGTGAACGGCCGCCTGGTTCCCTATCTTGGGCCGGGTGTGCTGAGTTTGCCGGACAATCCGTCTCCGCTACCGGCCACGGCGAGTGTTCTGGTGGGCAAGCTGACGGCCAAAGCGAGCGTGCCGTACAAGATCCGCAATAATTTGACCGCGGCCGCCCAGTTCATCGAAAACTTCAAGCATCGCAAGACGGTCGCGGCCGCAATGAGTGAGGCCTTCGCGCCCAGCATGGCGCCAACGATTTTGCATCGCTACTTGGCGGGCTTGCCGAACTTGCCGCTCTGGGTCCATGCCTGGTACGACAATTTGCCGCAGCAAGCTCTGGCGGAGCAAGGCAAAGCTTGGGGTATGGTGCAGGGCGTAAGTCAGGCGGAACACTTCGGCACGTGGGTGCACTTCTTCAACGCCGACGGTTCGCGGCGTGAGGACCTGAGCGCGGCCAGCAGCGACTCCGCGTGGCCCACCTTGTTGTATCAGCCGATCGGATCCGTGTCGCCCGGCGCGAATTACCTGGTCTCCGATTCCGACTATGTCGAAGTGCTCACCGAGATCGACATACAAACGCCGATTCCTCAAGCCATCCAGAAACTACGCAGCGGCCGAGGCTTTGTGTTCATGGGCTGCCGATTTTCGACGCAACTCGAACGCATATTCGCGCGGCAGATCATCAAACGTTCCTCCGAAAAGCACTGGGCGGTATTGCCGGAGGAGCCGACGCGTAATGAACGACGCTTTCTGGATCTATACGGCATCCAGCGTATCGACGCTCCGCTCAGAGAGTGGGTGACAGCGTTGATCGCGCTCGATCACGGTGCGGCCACGCAGCGGATGGCCGCAAATTAGATCTCGCCACTTTTGATCGACTGCTAGAGGACTGACATGACTTCAATCGAACAGACCGGATTCAATCGGCTAGAAAGCGAAGGCCGCCTTCTCAACGCGCTGCTGAAGGCGCCTACGAAGGCACCCCGCCGCTTTGGTTTTCGCGGTGACTTGGCATTGAAATTTGCCGATAAATTGGCGGACGAAGCGCGGCCACCCGAACTGGCGGTGCAGCAGGTGTTGGCTTCCGGACGTACCGGGGAATCGACGCTCCAGTTCTTCGCAGCCTATCTGTTGTCGTTCGAATATTTGAAGTTGGTCGCCGATGTAATGGGCGACACCTTGAGTCCGGACGGCAAATACTTTGTCTACTGCAACAACATCGATCTGAGTTCGAAATATCGAGTGAATATCGGCGGCGTCAACTTCTTTGTACTGCCGATCGATGAAGCCACCGTGTACAACGAAATTCTCGAGCTGCTGTACATCGAACGCAATGATCTGAAGAAGCTGGATACCGCCGGGAAGCTCGATGCGATTACCGACAAAGCCCTGGATTTCTCAGCCAACTTTGAAGAGATCACGTATCAGGAAGGGTTGCGACGCATGGGACCGGTACGTAATCCGAATGAGAATCGCCCGGTCTGACGCCTTATCCGCGATGCATTTGAACCTATTCATCGGCGCGCTTCATCAACATGCCGTTGATCGCCAGGCGCGAGCGCTCCGCGACGCCGATCGAACTGTTGTCATAGGCGTCGCGCGCCGCGTTCAGCGCCAATTGCGCCTTCTCGGCTTCATCGACGGTCAGTGCCAGTCGGCCCGCCATGTGTGTGGCGTCGGGAGCGACGTCTAAAATCGCGCGCCAGTTGGGATGCTGAACGACTACCACCAGGCGATCGGCCTCGTGCTTGCCGTCCAGGCAGATGGATTTTCCGATGACCTCGACCTTGCGGCCATCTGCGGTGGCTTTGATGAAGGTGCGCATGAATACGTCCCGTGGGTTGATGAAGTCTCTCAAAGGCATCGTTCTTGCTTACTAAGATTATCTGCAACCCGGCGACCGACTGGATTGCCGGTTTGTCGCACATAAGACAAAAGGAGTACGTATGCCGATCTACGATTACACATGCAAGAAATGCGGCCAAACCTTCGAGTTACTGGTGATGTCATCCATAATTCCGGCATGTCCGCGCTGCGCTGGCCGCAAATTGCAGAAACTGATCTCCGCGCCGACCGCCCCCGGCAAAAGTGCTGGAATCATGGCTGCGGGACGCGTCCGCGCCGCAAAGGAAGGACACACCATAAACTACAAGCACTCGAACGGGAAGATCGTGGATTGAATAGGAATCAAGTTCGCCAGCGCCGAGATTTGTGGTGGGAGATTCAAGGTGCTGGGTTCGGCGTATCTTCATCCTCGACCAACTCGATGCCGTGAATGCAGACTTCACCATCGATAACCGCGAGAGATACCCGCTTCAAGGCTCGGCCCCTGCACGGCCCGTCCACACAGCGGCCGGTACCGATTTCGAACAACGAGCCGTGTTTGCCGCACATCAGACGCAAGCCGCTGGGGTCAAAAAACTGATTGCGTTCCCAGTCCAGATTGACGCCGCTATGCGGGCACTCGTTGATGTAGCCGAGTACATGGGTGCCCCAGCGCACGACAAAGATGGAAAAGGCCGTTGCGCGCCCATTGTCCGCGTGCCGCAACAGTTGAAAGGCTTTCGCCCGGCGATTGGGAATGTCGTTCAAGTTACAGACAGCGTAGTGGATGGCCGCATCATTGATGGCGGTCTCGAGCAATTCACCGCGCGATGTCATCGTTACGCATCCAGTGGGCGGTCTTCGACAACATTTGCAACAAGAATTCGCATAGGCGATTGGGACCCACGACTTCTCTCATCGCACCGGTCATGCATAGCATCCAAGCGTCGCGCTCCACCGCGCCAATCCGAAACGGCAGGTGACGCATGCGCAACCGCGGATGGCCGCGCGCCTGCGAATACAAGGGCGGACCGCCCAACCATTCGGCAAGATATTCTTTGAGTACGGCCTTGCTGCGGTTCAGATCAGGTGGGTGAAGAGCGCGGACGGACGCGGCTTCCGGCAAAGTTTCCATCCGAAGATAAAAGGTGTCCACGATCCGGTCGACCGCCGCTTGACCGCCGACGAGTTCGAAATGTGACTTTGCAAGCTGATCATTGGTGATCATGCAGTACACGAAGCAATGTCCGTGCCAACGAGCATGGCGTCCGACACGGCCGCAGGTTCAATGGCTTCGTGCGCTTCTGCGCGCAAAACCCGCCGCCGATCACCCGTCCGATGTTTCCTTCACGACAGACAGACGAAGTATTGTCGAGTCTGTGACATCGTGAGGACCGTGTATCGACTACCGGGTTCGTTATGCGACCTGCACCGGGATAGCGAGCGATGTGCGGCGTCCCAGCAAGATGTCTACCTTGCGGCGTACCGACTCGATGGTCAGGGGCTTGGCGAGCAACGAGTGAGCGCCATGTTTAAGGCAGTTCTGCGCCGCCGGATCGGTTGATGAGTCCGCGACGACGGCAATCTTGACTCCGGGAATGCGTTCACGAATTGCCTTGATCACGCCGACACCCTGTTCCTGCACGATGGGCATTCCGAGCAGGATCACATCCGGTTTCCAGTCCGCAGCCTTCTCGTAAGCTTGCGCGACGCTGGCGATCTCGTGGGTCTCATTCTCGTCGTGCAACATGAACTGCAACACGGCGCGCGTGATTTCATCGCTGTCGATGACGAACACGCGCTTGTTCTCCACCGCTTTGGAACTCTCGACACCGATTTGCATACGTGCCTCGCAGGTTGATTGGCGCAAGCGGTCGAAGCAATTTCCGTTCCCATCGAAGCCGGCTTGTATTGGAATCATCGTCTTAGGTCCCGACGCCGAGACTGGCCGTCGAATCGATTGCTCGACGGCGGCCCTTCAGATGACGAATGCGCCGCACAGTGCGACCGGAGTTGTCCACTTTCATACAGCCGCTGCTGCGATGTCGGACAGTCGAGCGGCCGATGTCGGGTTCGGAACAAGGCTAGCAGCCATGCCGCCGGAGCGCATTTACCCATGAAATACAGGGCCTTGCAGCGAAACGACCAAGCTGGCACGCACCTTGCTTGATTCCCAGTCGAGCGGCGAGTGGTTAGTGGATGTGACGCCAATCCGAAGAAGATCAAAGGCTAGCGTTTACCAACCTGCGGCGGAATTAGGTCGACGGTACAGAGCGCGTGTCGGTCGCGTGACTTGATCATCGTTTCATAACATTTCGAGTAGGAAGGAGTCTTCAAAATGGCATCTCTGCGTCAAATCGCCTTTTATGGAAAAGGTGGCATCGGTAAATCCACCACGTCCCAAAACACGCTCGCGGCACTCGCCGATCTCGGTCAGAAAATTCTGATCGTCGGTTGCGATCCCAAGGCGGATTCCACGCGCCTGATCCTGCACGCCAAAGCTCAGGACACCATCCTGAGTCTCGCTGCGGCCGCCGGTAGTGTGGAGGATCTGGAGCTCGATGACGTCATGAAAGTGGGCTACAAGAACATCCGCTGCGTCGAGTCGGGTGGTCCAGAGCCCGGAGTGGGATGCGCCGGCCGCGGGGTCATCACGTCCATCAACTTCCTGGAAGAAAACGGCGCGTATGAAGGCGTCGACTATGTTTCGTACGACGTGTTGGGCGATGTGGTCTGTGGCGGTTTTGCCATGCCCATTCGCGAAAACAAGGCTCAGGAAATCTACATCGTCATGTCCGGCGAGATGATGGCCATGTACGCAGCCAACAACATCTCCAAGGGCATCTTGAAGTACGCCAATTCCGGCGGCGTGCGCCTGGGCGCATTGGTCTGCAACGAGCGTCAAACGGACAAGGAGTTGGAACTGGCCACGGAGCTGGCGAGAAAGCTCGGCACCAAGCTGATCCACTTCGTACCGCGCGATAACATCGTGCAGCATGCGGAATTGCGCCGCATGACGGTCATCGAATTCGCGAACGAGTCGAAGCAGGCGGGAGAGTACCGGCAATTGGCGAAGAAGATTCATGAGAACAAGGGTCAGGGCATCATCCCGACGCCCATCACCATGGACGAGCTGGAGGACATGCTGATGCAGTTTGGCATCATGAAGCAGGTCGACGAATCCGAAGTGGGTAAAAAGGCGGCGGAATTGGCCCTGTCGGTGGCATAGAGGAAGTCCGGTCCCCAACCTCTCTCCCCCCGGTGGGGGAGAGGGAACTTTAGACACGAGGTAACACAATGAGCCTGAGCACAACGGCCGAAGTGGAAGAGACCAAAGCGCGCAACAAGCAACTCATCCATGAGGTGTTGGAAGCGTATCCGGAAAAATATGCGAAGCGGCGCGCCAAGCATCTCGGTACCTTCGAGGAAGGCAAGCCGGATTGCGGCGTAAAGTCCAACATCAAGTCCGTGCCGGGCGTGATGACGATTCGCGGCTGCGCCTATGCCGGCTCCAAGGGCGTCGTGTGGGGCCCGATCAAGGACATGATCCACATCAGTCACGGGCCCGTCGGTTGCGGCCAATATTCGTGGGCCGCGCGACGCAACTATTATATCGGCATCACGGGTGTCGATACATTCGTCACCATGCAATTCACGTCCGATTTCCAGGAAAACGACATCGTCTTCGGCGGCGACAAGAAGCTGTCCAAGATCATGGATGAGATCCAGGTGCTGTTCCCTCTGAACAAGGGCATCACCGTGCAATCCGAATGTCCGATCGGTCTGATCGGTGACGACATCGAGGCGGTAGCGAAAGCGAAATCGAAACAATACGACGGTAAATTGATCGTGCCGGTACGTTGCGAGGGCTTCCGCGGCGTATCGCAATCGTTGGGTCATCACATTGCCAACGACACGATCCGCGACTGGGTCTTCGATAAGCAAGACGGCAAGACCTCCGGTTTTGTCGGTACGCCATACGATGTCGCCATCATAGGGGACTACAACATCGGCGGCGATGCCTGGTCCTCACGCATTCTCCTGGAGGAAATGGGTCTGCGGGTGATCGCGCAATGGTCCGGGGACGGCAGCATCGCGGAACTGGAGGCGACCCCGAAGGCAAAGCTGAACGTGCTGCATTGCTACCGCTCGATGAATTACATTTCGCGCCACATGGAAGAGAAGTATGGGATTCCCTGGGTCGAATACAATTTCTTTGGCCCGACCAAGATCGAGGAATCGCTGCGGCGGATCGCCAGCCACTTCGACGATCCGATCAAGGAAGGCGCGGAGCGGGTGATCGCCAAGTACAAGGCACTGACGCAAGCCGTCATCGACAACTACAAGCCGCGACTCGCCGGCAAGAAAGTCATGTTGTTCGTCGGCGGTCTGCGTCCCCGTCACGTGATCGGCGCGTACGAGGATCTGGGCATGGAAGTCGTCGGCACCGGATACGAGTTCGGCCACAACGATGACTATCAACGCACGACGCACTACGTCAAAGACGGCACGCTGATCTACGACGACGTGACGGGCTACGAGTTCGAAAAATTCGTCGAGAGGGTGCAGCCCGATCTGGTCGGCTCCGGCATCAAGGAAAAGTACGTATTCCAAAAGATGGGCGTGCCGTTCCGCCAGATGCACTCCTGGGACTACTCGGGGCCGTACCACGGCTATGACGGCTTCGCGATCTTCGCTCGAGATATGGATATGGCGATCAACTCCCCGGTGTGGGCATTGACCAAGACCCCATGGAAGACCGCCGGGAAGACGGAAGCGGCGCAGGCCGAATAGCGTGTAGAGCGAATTCGCTCAAAAGCGAACCCGCCATTTTTCAAGACTGGAGGAAATTGCCATGACTCAGAGCGCCACTCATGTACTCGATCACTTCGACTTGTTCCGTCAACCGGAATACAAGGAGATGCTCGAGAACAAGAGGAAGAACTTCGAAAATCCGGTAGCCGCCGAGGAGCTCGAGCGGGTACGCGAGTGGACCAAGACCGGTGAATATCGAGAACAGAATTTCGCGCGGTCAGCATTGACGGTCAACCCCGCGAAGGCGTGCCAGCCGTTGGGCGCGGTCTTTGCCGCAGTGGGTTTCGAAAGCACGTTGCCCTTCGTACACGGTTCGCAAGGGTGCGTCGCCTATTATCGGAGCCACTTCTCGCGTCATTTCAAGGAACCCTGTTCCTGCGTGTCGTCGTCGATGACGGAAGACGCCGCGGTGTTCGGTGGCTTGAACAATATGATCGACGGGTTGGCGAATGCGCATAGCTTATACAAGCCGAAAATGATTTCCGTGTCGACCACGTGCATGGCGGAAGTGATCGGCGACGATTTGAACGCTTTCATCAAGACCGCCAAGGAAAAGGGCTCGGTACCGGCCGATTTCGATGTGCCGTTTGCGCACACGCCGGCCTTCGTCGGTAGTCACATCACCGGCTACGATAATGTCATGAAGGGTATCTTCGAACATTTCTGGGACGGCAAGGCCAACACTGCGCCGAAGCTCGAGCGTGTGCCCAACGAGAAGATCAACTTTATCGGGGGCTTTGACGGCTATACCGTCGGCAACTTGCGGGAAATCAAGCGAATCTTCAATTTGATGCAGGTCGGGTATACCATTCTGGGCGACAACAGCGATGTCTGGGATACACCGACCGACGGCACGTTCCGCATGTATGACGGCGGCACGACCTTGGAAGATGCCGCCAACGCAGTGCATGCCAAGGCCACGATTTCCATGCAACAATATTGCACGGAAAAGACGCTGGCGTTTATCGGTACGCACGGTCAGGAAGTGCTGGCGCTCAATCATCCGGTGGGGGTCGCGGCTACCGACAAATTCCTGATGGAAGTGTCGCGTATCACGGGCAAAGGGATTCCGGAAGAACTGGCTAAAGAGCGTGGGCGCGTGGTCGACGCCATAGCGGATTCCAGCGCGCATATTCATGGTAAAAAGTTCGCGCTTTATGGCGATCCCGATTTGTGCCTGGGCCTCGCGGGCTTCCTGCTCGAACTCGGCGCGGAGCCCACCCATGTGCTTGCGACCAATGGCAACAAGGAATGGATTGAGAGGGTGCAGGCCCTGTTCGACAGCTCGCCGTTCGGCAAGAACTGCCACGTATACGCCGGCAAGGACCTATGGCACATGCGCTCGCTGTTGTTCACCGAGCCAGTGGATTTCCTGATCGGCAACACCTACGGCAAATTTCTGGAGCGCGATACCGGCACGCCGCTCATCCGCATCGGCTTCCCGATTTTCGATCGGCACCACCACCACCGTTACCCGGTGTGGGGCTATCAGGGCGCAATGAACGTGTTGGTGTGGATACTGGACAAGATCTTCGATGAGATCGACAAGAACACCATTGTGCCGGGCAAGACCGACTTCAGCTTCGATATCATTCGTTGACCTCTATGAGTTCCCTATCGACCAAGCTGCAAGAGGTGTTCGAAGAGCCGGCGTGCGGCAAGAACCAGGGGAAATCCGAGAAGGAACGCAAGAAAGGCTGCACCAAGCAGCTTTCGCCCGGGGCCGCGGCCGGCGGCTGTGCGTTTGACGGCGCCAAGATCGCTTTGCAGCCGATCACAGACGTCGCGCACCTGGTACATGGCCCGATCGCGTGTGAAGGCAACTCATGGGACAACCGGCATGCTTTATCGTCCGGTGCCGAGACTTATCGCATGGGTTTTACCACCGACATCAATGAACTCGACGTCGTGTACGGCGCTGAGAAGCGCTTATACAAAGCGATCAAGGAGATCATCGAAAAATACGATCCGCCGGCGGTGTTCGTCTACCAGACCTGCGTTACCGCTCTGATCGGCGATGATATCGAGGTCGTGTGCAAGGCCGCTAGTAAGAAATTTAACAAGCCGGTAATCCCGGTGAATTCTCCGGGCTTCGCCGGCGTCAAGAACCTCGGCAACAAGCTCGGCGGCGAAGCGCTTCTGGATCACGTCATCGGCACTCAGGAGCCCGATTACACCACCCCGTACGACATCAATATCATCGGCGAGTACAATTTATCGGGTGAGTTGTGGCAAGTAAAGCCGTTGCTGGATGCGATGGGCGTCCGCTTGCTCGCGTGCATCAGCGGCGATGCCAAGTACAAAGAGGTGGCGTACTCGCATCGCGCCAAAGCGTCGATGATGGTTTGTTCGAAAGCCATGATCAACATCGCGCGGAAGATGGAAGAGCGCTATCAGATCCCGTTCTTTGAAGGCTCGTTCTATGGCATCGGCGATATGTCGGATAGCTTGCGCGAGATTGCGCGCTTGCTGGTGGAGCGCGGCGCACCCAAGGACATCATCGAACGCACCGAGAACTTGATCGCGAGCGAAGAGGCGCGCGCATGGGCACGCATTGCACCCTACAAGGAACGTTTGCAGGGGAAGAAAGTGCTGCTCATCACCGGCGGCGTGAAGTCCTGGTCGGTGGTGGCGGCGCTGCAAGAAGCAGGTATGGAAATCGTCGGCACCAGCGTCAAGAAATCCACCAAGGAAGACAAGGATCGCATCAAAGAGATCATGGGTGATGAAGCGCACATGATCGATGACATGACACCTCGAGAAATGTACAAAATGCTGAAGGAGGCACGCGCCGATATCATGCTGTCGGGCGGACGCTCGCAGTTCGTCGCGTTGAAGGCCAAGATGCCGTGGCTCGATATCAATCAAGAACGGCATCACGCCTATGCGGGATATGAAGGCATGGTCAAGTTGGTCGAAGAAATCGACAAGACGCTTTACAACCCGGTGTGGGAGCTGGTGCGTGCCAAGGCGCCGTGGGAATCGCCAGACGCGGCGACTGTCTAGCGGGCCGCTATATGGCTATCGTCAAACCCCCCTTCAAAGCCGCAACGGTCAATCCGCTCAAAATGAGCCAGCCGCTGGGCGCCAGTTATGCGTTCATGGGCATGAATCGCTGCATGCCCGTGATGCACGGTTCGCAGGGCTGCACTTCATTCGGCTTGGTGTTGCTGGTGCGTCACTTTCGCGAAGCGATCCCGCTGCAAACGACGGCGATGAACGAAGCGAGCACCATCATGGGCGGCTACGACAATGTCGAGAAAGCCATTCTGAACATACGGGCGCGCGCCAAGCCGGAACTCATCGCCATTTGTTCCACCGGCCTCACCGAGACCAAGGGCGACGATGTCGACGCCTATCTGACGCTGATACGCCAGTCTCACCCCGAAGTGAACGACACCGCGCTGGTTTACGTCTCGACACCCGACTACATCGGGGCATTCCAGGACGGCTGGGCTAAGGCGGTGACCGCGTTGCTCGACGCGCTGGTGGAACCCGCAAACGAGTCCAAGGCCGGACAGGTCAACGTGCTGCCGGGTTGTCATCTCACGCCGGCCGACATTGACGAAGTCCGAGAGATCATCGAGGCGTTCGGCCTCAGGCCGATTTTCTTGCCGGACGTCTCGGGCTCGCTGGACGGTCATATGTCGGATGAGTTCAGTCCGACCACGATGGGCGGCACGACCCTCGTGGAGGCACGCGCCATGGGCGCTTCCGTTTGGACGCTTGCGCTGGGCGAACAGATGCGCCCTTGTGCGCAAGCGTTGGAAATCAGCACAGGCGTGCCTTTCACGGTATTTCAACGGCTCACGGGATTGGCTGCGAACGATCATTTCGTGTCGGAACTAGCTCGCATCTCAGGGGTGGCGGTGCCGGCCAAGTACCGACGTCAACGCAGCCAATTGCAGGACGCGATGCTGGATGCCCATTTCTTCATCGGCGGCAAACGCATCGTGATCGGCGCCGAACCGGATCTACTATGGGCGTTGGCGTGCAGTCTTACCGAAATGGGCGCCAAAATAGCTTCCGCAGTCACCACCACACACTCGCCCTTGCTCGATCTCATGCCCACCGACGAAGTCCTCATCGGCGATCTCGAAGATCTGGAACAGCGCGCAGCGGGTTGCGACTTGTTGATCACGCATTCGCACGGCCGGCAGGTCGCGGAACGATTGCATATACCGCTTCACCGGGCGGGTCTGCCGATGTTCGATCGTTTGGGTGCGGGGCAGCGTGTGACGGTGGGTTATCGCGGTACGCGCGATTTCATATTCGAGATCGGCAATATCTTTCTCGGGCGTCCCCATGAAGCGACGCCGGACAGCTGGCGCTTGCCGGAGACCTGTCATGAAGATGACGCGGCGGTTGCGGCTCATTGATACACAGCGAGGAGTAACAGGCATGAAAATCGCATTCGCCACACAGGATCTGAAGCGCGTGGACGCTCACTTTGGCTGGGCAAAGAATCTTGCGATTTATGAAGTGTCCCCGGAGGGTCATCGCTTTCTCGAAGCGATTCAATTCGATGGGGATCTACAGGAGGACGGCAACGAGGATAAGCTCACGCCCAAGTTGAACGCCATTCATGACTGCGCGATTTTGTATATTGCAGCCATCGGCGGCTCGGGCGCCGCGCGAGTGGTGGCGAAGAATATCCACCCTGTGAAAGTTGCGCAGCCGGAGGACATCGTCGACATCTTGGGGAGATTGCAGACCGTGCTCAAAGGCACGCCGCCACCCTGGCTGCGCAAGGCAATGTTGAAAGGTCAAGAGCGCGTCGCAAACTTTGACGATGAGGGGATAACTCATGGTTGAGACAGCAGAGGCACTGAAAGTCGAACCGATCGCCTCACCGTTCGTCAAGGAACTCATCAAGCAATGGCGTGCACAGGATGCCCATGGGGCCTGGGACGGAAAGAGCGACTTGCAATTACTCGAGCCCTACATTCTGGACAAGGAACGACGAAAACAGATCCCGCTGCTCGGCGATCCGGATCCTGAGACCATCTGGCGGCTGGAATTGTTTTACAACGCCATCGGTCTGTCGATCGAGCGCGCCACCGGCGTCATGGTGACGCCGATGATGAAAATACATCACGAAGGCTTCGGTCGCATGATTCTCGCTGCCGGCCGCCTGATCGTTGTCAACAAGCAATTGCGGGACTTACATCGTTTCGGCTTCAACAGCTTGGACAAGCTCGCCGAAGAAGGTGCGAAATTTGTCGCGATGGGGGTGGAAATGGTCAACAAGTACCCCGAGGTGGCGAGATACGGCTGAATTGATGGGAGGTGGACGATGGAAGATGTTGCAGCGCTCAAAGCGCAGATCAAGAAATTGAATGCGCAAGCGACCAATCTGAAAATGAATTTGCATGATTTGGCGGAGGACCTGCCCATCGGCTGGGAAAAAATCCGCGAGGTCGCCGACCAAGCGTTCGAGGCCTACAGAGGATTGATGGAAGCGCGTGCGCGCCTGGCAGCGAGCGAAGGCTGAATCATGAGCGTCGTCACGATCAAGATGCCTGACGGCCGCAGCTGGATCCCGAAATTCGTCAAGGAGATCAATCAGAAAGCCTGCATCGGTTGCGGCCGTTGCTTCAAGGTCTGCGGACGTGATGTGCTGCAGCTAGCGGGTGTCAGCGAGGAGGGCGAACTCATTCCCCTGGCGGCGGATGTCGACGATGACGGCGATGATGAATACGAAAAGAAAGTCATGACGATCGCTAACCAAATGAATTGCGTTGGCTGTGAGGCATGCATGAAGATTTGTCCTAAAAAATGCTACACGCATGCGCCAATGCTGGAGGGCGGGTGACGGTGGCCGGCGGGTTGGATTATCAGGAGCTAATGGCCGCCGCGCGCGATGCGAACGACATCGCCACACAGGCATTCGGCGGCGTACTGTCGCGTTTCCGGATTCTCGGGCTTGACCCGCCGGCATTGACGCGCCTCTTGGGCCGGTACTTTCCGGACTCTCCCTTGGCGGCGACGGATGCTCAACGCGTGGCCGCAACGGGTGAGGTCTGTACCGCGCTTGCTGCGGAAGAATTCGATGATCTGCTTGATCTAGTGCGCGAGCACCGCCGAGATGATTCGGAGGAGACGGCGTGGTTGGCGCACGCCCTCGTCAGCGCCTGCGCGGGCGAGAATCATCTATGGGAAGACATGGGGCTGCCCAACCGAGAAACCCTTTCCCAGTTGATCAAATACTATTTTCCGGTCTTGTATTTCAAGAACACCGGCAATCTGAGATGGAAGAAGTTCTTCTACCAACAATTGTGCGAGCGTGCCGAAGTGCGGCTATGCAAAGCGCCGAGCTGCGGCGTTTGCAGCGATTACGTGCAGTGTTTCGGGCCTGAGTAGGCCGGGGACAGTAATACGAAACGGGATTGTATCAGCGGTCGAGATTAGCGCGTCCGCAGCGCTTACGGCCTGGGGCCCTCATGGCGAGCCGCGCGCGCGTGGCCTGCACGCAGGATTGAGCGCGTATTACGCATGGCAAGGACGACCAGAAACGTCGGGATGCGCGCCTGCACAGCGAGCCGATCAAACTCCTTCCTATATATCTCGACGACTTCGTCTTGCGGAATCTTCAACTTTTCGGCAAGTGTCGCGATGGCTCTGGCGTGATCGCCCTCAAATTTCGCAACTGACTCGGTCATGTCAAGTTATCTTGGGCAGCACCACCGGACGCAACCATTTTCACCGCCAATTGCCGCACTGTCTTCACCCGAGATTTGACCTCTGTGCGGCACGGTAGCAGGCGTCTGCGACGCCATAAATAAGTAGAAGCCACGAGAGACATTGGAGCGTACCTGGTTCCCAGGTGCGCGGAGATTTGGGGTCCGTTCCGCTAGTGGCCGGCCAGCACCGTGCGCGCGATGATCGTGCGCTGAATCTCGGATGATCCCTCATAGATGCGCATGATTCGCAGGTCACGCACGTAACGCTCGAGTGCGAGCGCCGTGGTATAGCCATAACCTCCGTGAATCTGCAATGCACGATCCGCGATTCGGCCGGCAACTTCCGAGGCATGAAGCTTGGCCATCGATGCCTCGAGCGAGTAACGGCCCGGGACGCCGCGCTTGCGGGCTGCGTCCTCCGTCAATAGCCGTGCGGCGCGCAACTCGGTCGCCATGTCCGCGAGCATCCACTGAATTCCCTGATATTCGCCGAGCGGCTGGCCACCCACCTCGCGATTCTTGACCCACGCAATCGATGCGTCCAATGCCGCTTGCGCGATGCCCAGGCACATCGATGCCACCTCGATACGGCCGTTGTCCAGCACCTTCATGGCAGTCCGAAAGCCGCTCCCTTCCACCCCGACCCGCTGCTCCGCCGGCACCCGGCAATCGAAGGTCAGCTCGAAGATATGTCCGCCGCGCAGTCCCATGGTCGGCTCGGGCATGCTTGCCGCAAGCCCGAGGGTGCCCTTGTCGACCACGAAGGCGCTGATGCCCTTGTGACCGGCCGAAGGATCGGTGACGGCGAACACGACAATGAAATCGGCGACGCCGCCATTCGAGATGAAGTGTTTGACCCCTTGGATGCGATAGCCATCTCCGGTGGCGGTCGCGCGGCAACGCATATCCGCAGGATTTGATCCTGCACGCGGCTCCGTGAGAGCGAATGCACCCAGAAGATGGCCCGCCGCCGCCGCGTGCAAGTATCGGGTGCGCAGTACATCGTCGCCGCCCAGCAAGATCGCGTCGGTGGCGAGAAAGTGCGCGGTGACAGCGGACGCGGTGGATGCGCACGCGCCCGCGATCGCTTCGACGCACGCGGACAGTGCCAATGGCGAGAGGCCGGGACCGCCCCAAGCGGCCGGTAGATTCATACCCATGACGCCGAGATCTGCCAACGTCTTTAGCTGGCTTGTTGGAAAATTCGCTTCGCGGTCCGTTGCCTTCGCCATCGGGCTCAGCACCTCCGCGGCGATTCGCCGTACCGCATCGATGGCTGCGATGTCGGCATCGGTCGGCGACGATGATGAATCATCGACGGTCATGTAGGTTCTCCGGCGGCGCCTACTGCGCCCAGCCATCGTTCCAGCACGGCCGCATGATGTTCATCGAGCGCAGGCGCGGCCCGTTGCCGGCCGCGGGCCAAACCCGCGAAATGCACCGGTTGCTCCATCGCGGGGATGGCGCCGACAACCGGGTGTGTAGTGGCCGACAAGATCGAGCGCTCCCGCACATAGTCGCTTGCGAATACCTCGTCGGGATTCGCGATGCGCGATGCCGGCACGCCGGCGTCATGCAGCCGCCGCAGCGCTTCCGTCACCTTCAGGGTGCGCAGCCAGTCCACGAGCAAGGACGACAGTTCCGTTTCGTGCCGCGTACGCAGCTCGTCGGTGGCATAGCGGGGGTCGCGACTCAGGTCGGGCCGACCGATACAGGCCATGAGCTGTGCGAAATGAGCCGCGCTCAGCACGCAGATGACGATATAGCCGTCACTCGTCGGGTACGCGCCGAACGGAGTCGAGATCGGATGCCGATTACCAGTGCGCAAGGGGGGTGAGTCGCCGAACATCCACTGCGCCACCGCCGTCGGCAGCAGCGATATCAGTGCATCGACCATTCCGACATCGATCTGCCGCCCGCGGCCCGTCCGGCTGCGCTCGTAGAGCGCCGCGAGGATCGCCCAGGAGCAGAATAATCCGGCGCTAAGATCGCCGATCGATTCGCCGACTTTGGTCGGAGGACCATCCCGCTCGCCGGTCAGCGCCATGAATCCGGACATCGCCTGGGCTATGAGATCAAAGGCCGGCAAGTCGCTGCGCGAACCCGACTGGCCGAAGCCGGAGATACTGGCGTAGATGAGCCTCGGGTGGTCGACGGTCAGGGTCGCATAATCAATGCCCAGTCGCGCTGCCACGCCGGGTCGAAAGTTCTCCACGACGACATCGGCCTTCGCCGCCAGACGCGACGCGAGTCTCTGCCCAGATGGGGACTTCAGGTCGAGCTTGATGCTCTGTTTGTTGCGGTTGACGAGCTGGAACAGCGCGCTCTCGCCGTTGCGGAACGGACCGATGTGGCGATACTCGTCACCCTGCAGCGATTCGACCTTGACGACATCAGCACCCAAATCCGCGAGCAGCGCCGTGCAATAGGGACCCGAAAGCACGCGCGTGAAGTCGAGCACCTTGATGCCGATGAGCGGCCCGCGAGGGGCATGTTCTGGGGGGACGGGCGACATGGTCTTCAGTACCTGGGAGATGCCGGTGGATCGCAGTATCCGCCCGTCTGTCTATAATTAAAAATGTTAATAACGAAGTGGCGAGCAGACCGTTGGCGCGCACGCGCATACGTCAAAGCGTCGTGCTCGCGCATGCCGCGCGGTCGACGTTGACCGTGCCCGCGCGCGCACTGGCGCAATGCATCCGCGAGCATTTTGCGAAGGGGATGACATAACGCCAGGCGCGCGGGCGTTGGGAGAGCAATGGACCGAGGTAGCGCCTTGAAGGCGTTAAACAATGGAGGTCAATCAGGAGGTCAATCACGTTTCCAAGTTCACAGTGCCGCTATCGTGGCTGCAGGTGAGCAATTGCATCCAGTGAGGAGCAAACTGAACTATGAGACAGTCCGAAGTGGGTTTTCTCGCAGGAAGAACATCCTTGATTCCCCGGCTATTCCTCGGGGCATTCGCCTGCACCGTGGGCGCCGGCGGATTGACGCTGGCGTTTTTGGACGGCGTCCAGGATGTCTTTTGGTTCGTTCCCGTGGCCCTGATCTCGCTTGGTATTTTCTTCTATGGCGGCTCGCTTCTGCGGCATGCCAAGGGTCATGGCGGGCGCCGATGATGTCCTCGATGGCGAGCGCAATGAGGCAGCGACATTCAGTAGTCTAGCCAGCGGGTGTCGCCGTCTTCTCCCCGCGCAGCGCGGCGCGGGTCTCCGCCGCGCCACGCCGGGCCGCAGTGGCTATTTCGTGTGCCACCGCCCGTGCGGCAGCCGCGACTCGATGTGCCCCCTCCTTGAAGGTCGCTCCCACGGTCTTCGTGTCGCGCTTGACGGCCTCGCCGAAAGCTTTGGCGTGAGCTGCTTCGGCATGCACGGCCATGACGGGCGATACGGTCAGGCCCAATGCAACAATGAGCCCCGAGACGGTGCCGCGCAAGCCGCCCATCCGAGAGTACCGGCCATCGAAGTGCAGGCCGACCGCGCGTCCCTGCCGCTGGCCGGCAAGTTCGCTCGCTTTGGTAGCTTCTTTATCCATACGCCTTGTCGATTGTCCGTGCCAGACCGCAGTCTGCACGAATGGCCCGAGGTTTCAAGGCGGCAGATCGTCGTAGATTGCCGACAAGCCGGCCGCCGGTACTATTTTGCGGCATTGAAATCGCCACCATGTCTCGGACCATCGGTCGAGCATCCCACAGAGCGTCGTCAATATGTCAACAGCAGCCGGTCGCTGACTTCGTGATCTTCCAACGTGCGCCCGTCCATTTGAAACCGCTTCAGCATCGAGCGCCCGACGGCGATGAATGCCTCGCGCACGAATAGGCCGTCCGGCACGGGGACATCGCACAGCTTGCGTCCTGACAATTTGGTTCCATCGATGCTGAGCGCAACTCGGGCGCCCCGCGACTTGCACTCGGCAATGGACTGGAGTAGCTGGTCCAATGAAAATGATTGTGCGCCGTACAGGATGGATTGACTGTCGCGGTAGGGCGGGTCGCAGTACACCAGGTCGCCGCGCCCCGCGAGCCGCATCGCTTCCGAGAAGTCCATGTGGTGAAATTCGGTTCCCGAAGTCCGCGCATGCCATGCGTCGACCCGGGTCGCAAATCGCCCGGGCGGCATAGGATCGTGAATGCCGACGGGTGTGCTCATATACCCATCCAGCTTTCTGAATCGGACCACGCCGCCGTAGCAGGTCCTGCAAAGAAACACCAGATCTGCGCCGTTGGGATGGGTATTGTAGCTTTCACGCACTTGCGCGTAGGCGCGTTGTTTGCCCAGCTTTGCGACTAACCCGTACCTGGCGGCGTAATCCTGTTTGAGCTGTTCTTTGTCGACCAGAAGGCTGCGCCAAATCTCCATCAGCGGCAAAAATCCGTCACTGGCGATGGCGTGCCGAGGGGCGAGCACCCCCAATACGCCGCCGCTTCCCAAGAACGGCTCGAAGTAGGTGCCAAAGCGCTTCGGGAAGTAGCCGATGATGGCGTCCGCCTGCTTCTGTTTGTTGCCAACCCATTTCAGGAGTTGCGCGCGAAACGTGCCGCCGGTCCGGGGCGCGCCGGCCATCAGCCTGCAGCTTGCGCGCCGATGCACGGCGTTACGCCTCGATGAGGCCGTGGCGTATGGCAATCAGGGTCAGTTCGGACTGATTGACCACACCGAGTTTCTGTTTGATGTTGTAGAGGTGGGTGCCGACCGTCGAGGCCGACAGCTTGAGATCCTGCGCGATTCGTTGCACGGTGGCGCCCCCCGCCAGACGCACGAACACCTCGAATTCGCGTTCCGAGAGTTGATCCACCGGCGATCGTGTGCCGCCATCGAATTCGGCAATGGCGAGTTTTTGCGCCAGGGCCGGCTCGATGTAGCGTCGACCGGCCGCGACGGTGGATACTGCCTCGAGCAAGGTTTCCGGTGCGCTGCGCTTGGACAAAAATCCGAGAGCGCCTTCCTGCAACGTACGCCTGGCATGCATGAGATCATCGTGGGCCGAGAGCGCGAGGACTTTGGCTTGCGGCTGGCGGGCACGGATACGCCGTAAGGCCTCGAGGCCGCCCATGCCCGGCATGGCAAGATCCATGATCACCACGTCGGGTGCGAGTTCGAGATAGAGTTGGCACGCGGTTTCTCCGGAGTCGGCCTCCGCGATCACGGAGATCTCGGCGTTCGATTGCAACAACAGCCGAAACCCCATGCGGACCACGGCATGGTCGTCGACCAGCAGCACGCGAATCATGCGATCACCCCCAGTGGAATTTCAGCGGTCAGCCGCACCCCCCCGCGGACATGGTTGCCCACCGTCAAGGATCCGCCCAGCTGCGTCACGCGATCGGTCAGCCCACGCAGGCCGAAATGTCCGGGCTTCGACCATTGCGCCGGCATGCCCACCCCATCATCGGTCACCGTCACGACGATTCGTTGCGCATCGCCGGTCACCTCGACATCCACTCGTCGTGGATGTGCGTGACGCACTGCATTGATCACGCCTTCCTGGACCACTCGATAGATGGCGAGCGTGACGCTGGGGCCGAGATCCGGCGGCAATTGCTGATGCAGCGTCAACGCGACGGACGGGTAGCGGCGCTGCCAGTCGCGCGCCAAGTTCTCGAGGGTCGCGGCCAGCCCCATCGTGTCCAACGTCAGCGGCGCAAGCCGCGGAATGAGTCCGTGCATGGCATCGTAGAGGCGCGCCGCCTCGTCTGAGATCAGACGGGCGACTTCGCCTGTCGCCGGATCACGGGTGCCGGCCTGCGTGGCGATGGCGAGCGCCAGACTGCGAATCGCGGTGACCGATTGGCCGAATTCATCATGCAATTCGTGCGCGATCAAACGCCGTTCCTCTTCCACCCGCTGGTCCGCGAGCGACGCCATTTCGCGG
This sequence comes from Steroidobacteraceae bacterium, assembly GCA_052143815.1. GTDB lineage: Bacteria > Pseudomonadota > Gammaproteobacteria > Steroidobacterales > Steroidobacteraceae > Bog-1198. The sequence continues at coordinate 82,971 of JBKQSA010000049.1, forward strand.
CGCTCTTCCAGCCGCGCCTCCGCTTCGCGCGCTTGGCGCTCGGCCTGCACCTTGTCCTCCACGGCCTGCGCCATGCGGTTGAACGCGGTGCTGATGGTGCTCGCCTCGTCTCCGGCAAGCGGCGGCAATCGATAGCCTAGCTCGCCTTGCTGAATGCGCTCGAGTCCGTCGGCGATGATGGGAAAGGGCTTGAGCACGCGCGCGACGCTCCAAAACGCCAAGCCGTTGACGACGACGAGCATGCCGGCGCCGAAGGCCGCAAGGCGCAGGATGCCATCCCACGCATCGAGCACGGCACGCGAGGGCTGCGCTTCGATCACCAGCAGCACGCCGCCGCGCAGCGGAAAGCTGACTTTCGTCACTTGCGGCGCCAGCAGACGCGAAAACCACGCGGGAGCCTCGCGCCCGGCTTTATAGGTCGCATGCGGCGACTGGTACAGCACGGCGCCCGTGGGCGATAGCAAGCTCACTTCATTGGCGCGAACTCTGCCCGTTTGTTGGAGGAACTGAAGCACCATTTCGGGGCCGCCGATGTTGGAATAGATCGATGCCAATTCACCCAACAGTTGCGACGCAACGCGATTGGCGGCCTCGATTTCCTCGCGGACCGAGGCTCGGTTGCTCTGAATTTCCGCTGTGATCAGGACCACCATAAAGGTGGCGCTGAGGCCGGCCACCACGAGATTCAAACGCGTCCGCAGTCTCATTGGGGCATGGTACCAGGGCGGCACCGGGCAGGAGACGTGACGCAGGGCGTCGGGGGTTCCCGAGCCTGCCTCATGAAAATCATGAGGTCAGTTTCATGATGCTGTCGATTCGGGGCACGGTGCGCCCGCAGATAATCCAAGGCCTCATCAACTCGAGGAGATTCAAGTATGACTTGGGAAACCCCGCACGCGATCGACTTGCGGTTCGGCATGGAAATCACGATGTACATTGCCAACCGCTAGACGCTGATTAGGGTGCGCCGCCCGCAAGGGGGGCGCGCCCATTTCGACATGAAAATTCGTGTGCTGGGATCGGCCGCCGGGGGTGGTTTTCCCCAATGGAATTGCAACTGCCGAAACTGTGCGGGCGTCCGTGCCGGCACTTTCCACGGCTCCGTCCGCACCCAGTCCTCGATTGCCGTCACCGGCAGCAATAATGCGTCAGTCTTGGTCAACGCATCACCGGATATTCTGGTCCAGTTGCAGAGAACGCCGGATCTACAACCCAATCGTTCCATTCGCGATACCGCGATCGCCGCGATTATCCTCGTCGACGGCCAAGTGGACCACACGACGGGGCTGTATATGTTGCGCGAATCGGTGCGACCCTTGGCCGTTTGGTGCACCGACAGTACCTATGCCGATCTGACCCTCGGCAACCCCATCTTGAGCGTCCTGGGCCATTTCTGCGGCATCGATCGGCGCCGTATCGAGCTCGACGATGAATTCACCGTCGATTCGGTGGAAGACGTGCGATGGCGCGGATTGCCGGTGGCGAGCAAACCCGCTCCCTATTCACCCCATCGCGAATCGCCGGTGAGCGGCGACAACTTGGCGCTCGTCATCGGCGATGAGATCAGCGGGCGAACCGCGGTGTATGCGCCCGGTTTGGCCGGGATCGACGATCGTTTGTGGGAGGCCATGTGGTCCGCCTCCTGCGTTCTGGTGGACGGTACCTTTTGGACCGACGATGAGATGATTCGGTTGGGCCTATCGCGCAAACGCGCCCGGGACATCGGTCATTTGCCGCAAAGCGGCGCCGACGGCATGCTCGAGTGGTTGGACCGGCTTCCCGCGAAAACCCGTAAGATATTGATCCACATCAACAATACCAACCCGATTCTCGATGAGTCGTCGATCGAAGCTGCGGAATTGCGGCTGCACGACGTCGAAGTGGCACGAGACGGCATGGAGATATTCCTGTGAACGCTTTGATCCGCACGCCCGCTGCGCCCTGGAGCCGGGAGGAATTCGAGGCTCAGCTGCGAAACCAGGGAAAGGCGTATCACATCCATCACCCTTACAACGTCATGCTCAACCAGGGCACGGCGAATCGCGAACAAATCCGCGGCTGGGTGGCCAACCGCTACTACTATCAGATCAGCATTCCGATCAAGGACGCTGCCATTTTGTCGAACTGTCCCGACCGTGCGGTGCGGCGCAGTTGGGTGCAGCGCATTCTCGATCACGACGGGTACGGGGACGATCCCGGCGGCATCGAATCCTGGCTGCGGTTGGCCGAGGCGGTGGGATTGTCGCGGGAATCCGTGGAGGATCTTTCCCAGGTCCTGCCCGGAGTGCGATTCGCCGTGGATGCCTACGTGAACTTTGCCCGTCGAGCACCGTGGCAGGAGGCTGTGTGCTCCTCGCTGACCGAGTTGTTCGCGCCGGAGATTCACAAACAAAGGCTCGCGAATTGGCCTGAGCATTATCCGTGGATCGACCCGGCGGGCCTGTGTTATTTCCAGAGCCGCGTCAGCCTTGCACGGCGCGATGTGGAATTCGGTCTAGCCTTCACGTTGGATCACTTCGATACGCGGGACTTGCAGGAGCGGGCCATCGAGATCCTGAAGTTCAAGCTGGATGTGCTGTGGCAAATGAGCGATGCGATGGCGTTGCGCTACATGCCGGCTTACGGGACGAAGCCATGACGTCGCATGCGATCACGGGCGATTCCCGTCCCGCGCTCGACCGCCGCTTTCGGCTGCAATGGGAAGCCGCGCAAAAGGCGCACGTGCTTCTCTATCCCGAGGGGATGATCAAGCTCAATTCGAGCGCGGGCGAAATCTTGAAACGCTGCGACGGCCAAGCGACCATCGCCGACATCACGGCAAATCTCGAGCAAGCGTTCGCGACCACGGGATTGTCCAATGACGTCATCGCCTTCATCGCGATGGCCGTGGACAAGAAATGGGTTGCGGTGCTGTCATGAATACCCTCGCCGATCCAGCCCAGAGGCCGCCGCCACCCGGACCGCCGCTGTGGCTGCTGTTGGAATTGACCTATCGCTGCCCGTTGCACTGTGCGTTCTGCTACAACCCCACGGATTTCGCCCGCAGTGGGCCGGAATTGGGCACGGAGGATTGGCTGCGCGTGCTGCGCGAAGCGCGGGAGTTGGGCGCGGTCCAGCTGGGATTATCCGGCGGGGAACCGCTGGCTCGCGATGATCTGGAAATCATCGTCGCGGAAGCGCACCGGCTGGGTTTCTACAGCAACTTGATCACCTCCGGAGTGGGGCTCAACGAAACCCGGATCGCTGCATTCAAGGCGGCCGGCCTGGATCACATTCAATTGTCGTTTCAAGACAGTTCGCGGCAAATGAACGATTTTCTGAGCAGCACGCGCACCTTCGATTTGAAGTCCAAGGTGGCGGCGCTCATCAAGCAATACGATTACCCGATGGTGCTCAATGTCGTGCTGCACCGGCTCAACATCGACCATGTCGAGGAAATCCTGAACATGGCGGACAAACTCGGCGCGGATTACGTGGAACTCGCCAACACGCAGTACTACGGATGGGCATGGCACAATCGTGAGCAGCTCATGCCGAGCCGAGCGCAGGTGGAACGCGCCGAAGCGGTCACGAACCGTTTCCGCGAGCGCGTCGGCCGCCCCATGCAGATCTATTTCGTCGTGCCCGACTATTTCGAGCGCCGCCCGAAGCCCTGCATGAATGGTCTGGGCTCCGTCTTTCTCACCGTCACCCCGGACGGTACGGCGCTGCCGTGTCATGCGGCGCGGATGTTGCCCGGGTTCGAGTTCCCGACGGTGCGCGAGAAGAGCATGGCGCATATCTGGCTCGAGTCCGACGCGTTCACGCACTTTCGCGGCGATGCCTGGATGAAGGAACCCTGTCGTAGCTGTCCAGAAAAAACTCGCGATTTCGGCGGGTGCCGCTGCCAGGCCTATTTATTGACCGGTGATGCGGCCAACGCCGATCCGGTGTGCGAGCTGTCGCCGTATCATGACTTGGTCACCGAGGCGGTGGCGCTGGCGGACCGGCCCAGCGTGCGCGACGCCGAAAAACCCCTCGTGTTCCGTTCCCCGGCCAATTCCGCTACGCTGATTCCGTGACCCGAATCCGCCACGACCGATGAATTGGGCGCTCCGCGACAACGCCACGACGCTCACGCCGGATCGCGTGCATTCGGCGTTTTACGATTCCCACCCTTCTGCGGTGGCACGCATCACTCGCTTGAAACGGCTTGCCCTGCACTAGTGTCCTGAGTTGGAAATTCGCATCAATTCTCGCTCGGTCTAAGCTCGCGAGGCGGCGTTGCTCGTCGTCGCCATAGTACGCACTATGGCTCCTCCTCGCGCCTTGCCTCGCGACCTTATGCCGTCGCGATTTATTGCGCGAATTTCCAACTCAGGACACTGCGCCGCGCCACGCAGCGGCGCTTAGGCCGCTGCGCGGTGCGCCGGTTGGTCCTCGAGGGCGCGCGCCAGAACGTCGTCGATCCTTTCCGCCCAGACGAACTCCAGCCGAGCGCGGACGCTTTCCGGAATGTCCTCCAAATCGCGGCGGTTTCTTGCCGGCAAAATCACGGTGCGAATGCCGGCACGCGCGGCGGCGACGCATTTCTCCTTGATGCCGCCGACGGGGAGCACCACACCGCGCAGGCTGATCTCGCCGGTCATCGCCACGTCCGCGCGCACGGTGCGTTGCGTCAGCAACGAGGCCAATGAGGTCGCCATCGCGACGCCGGCGCTGGGGCCGTCCTTCGGAATCGCACCGGCCGGAACGTGGATGTGAAGGTCCGCGTTCTCGAGCATGGCCGGATCGATACCCAACCGATCGGCCTGCGATTTCACCAGCGTCACAGCCGCCTGCGCGCTCTCCTTCATGACGTCGCCCAATTGACCGGTGAGTATGAGTTTGCCGCTGCCTTTCACCCGACTCGATTCGATGAACAGAATGTCGCCCCCGGCAGGGGTCCATGCCAGGCCGGTTGCCACGCCGGGAACGCTGGTGCGCAGCGCAACGTCGTTCTCGAAGCGGGCGGCGCCCAAGATTTTCTCGATGTCCGCCACGTCGATGGCGACGCTCGACGCCTTTCCCGACGCGATGGCCACCGCGGTATTGCGCAACAGAGCGCCGATTTGCCTTTCCAAGCTCCTCACGCCGGCTTCGCGCGTGTAGTCGACGATGACCTTGCGCAGCGCCTCGTCGGAAATCTGCACCTGGGTCTCAGTCAAGCCATTCGCCTGCAACTGCCGCTTCAGCAGGTAGCGGCGCGCGATCTGCAGCTTTTCCTCCTCCGTGTATCCCGTGAGTTCGATGACTTCCATGCGATCGCGCAGCGGCGCGGGAATGGCATCGAGCACGTTGGCGGTACCTATGAACAACACCTTCGACAGGTCGAAGGGCACGCCTAGGTAATTGTCGCGGAACGTATTGTTCTGCTCGGGATCGAGCACCTCCAGCAGCGCCGAGAACGGATCGCCCTGATGGCTTGCGGACAGCTTGTCCACCTCGTCGAGCATGAGTACGGGATTGCGGCGGCCGGCTTTGCGCATGGCTTGCACGATGTTGCCCGGCAGCGAACCGATGTACGTACGGCGGTGGCCGCGGATCTCCGCCTCATCGTGCACGCCGCCGAGACTCACCCGCCTGAACTGCAATCCAAGGGCTTTTGCGATGCTTTGTCCAAGCGAAGTCTTACCAACGCCCGGCGGGCCCACGAAACAGAGAATCGGGCTGCGGCCTTGAGGGTTCAATTTTCGCACGGCAAGGAATTCGAGAATGCGTCGTTTCACCTTCTCGAGTCCGTAGTGGTCCTCGTCCAAGACGGCGCGGGCGCGCTCGATATCGACCTCCTCGGCATCGGTCTTCGACCACGGCATGGCAATCAGCCAATCGAGATAGGTGCGCGTCATCGAATACTCGGCGGCACTGTCCGGCATGCGCTCGAGGCGCGCGAGTTCGCGAAGCGCCTGTTCTTCCGCCTCGGGAGGCATGCCCGCAGCTTCGATGGCCTTCTTGAGTTCTCCGAGTTCAGCGCTCGAACTGTCGGTTTCGCCGAGTTCTTTCTGGATCTGACGCATCCGTTCGCGCAATACGGCCTCCTTCTGCCGTTCGTCGAACGCCTCTCGGGTCTTCTCGTCGATTTGCCGCGAGACCTTGAGCACTTCGATTCGCCGGTTCAGCAGCGCCAGAACCCGGTCGAGCCGGGTTTTCAGATCGAACGTCGCCAAGATCTCCTGTTTATCCTCGGTCTTCAGATCCATGAAGCTCGCCACGATGTCGGCCAGCGCCGGAATCGATTCAACGCCACGAATGGCGTTGGTGAGTTCCGCAGGAGCCTGCGGGAGTAACTGCAGCGCCTCCACGGCTTTCTCGCGCAAGTTGAGGCCGCGCGCTTCCGTGTCTTGGTCGAGGACCGTGACTTCCTTGTACGCCTCGATCCGCGCGACGTAGAACGGCTCCTGACTGACGTAGTCCAAGACGGTAAAGCGTTGTTCCCCCTGGCATATCAAGTGATGCGTGCCATCGGAGGCGGTGATGAATCGCACGATGGAGGCGGCCGTGCCGACCCGATGGAGGCCCTCCGTACCCGGGTCTTCGGCGGCAGGGTCCTTCTGAAGCAATAGGCCGATCCGCCGCTGCGTGCGCACCGCTTCTTGCGCTGCCGCCAGCGCGTGCTTGCCACGAATGGCAACCGGCAGGACCACCCCGGGAAACAGCACCGGCTCCCGTACGGGGAGCACGATGAGCACGTCTTCCGGCACGGAGGCGCTCGATAATTGACTATCGCTGGTATTCATAGGGTTGACCCCGCGAGGCGCAGAAACAAACAGCCGTTTTCCAATCGATGCTCGCGCAGCGCATAGCGTCCGGGCGGCAGGTCGATGCGCCGTCGCATGCGGCCGTAGGGGATTTCCAGGCGAATGACATGTACGCCCGCTGAAAAGCTCGGCGGCGGTACGGTGGTTTCGATCAGCAGGCCCGATGCGGTGATCTGCACCTGGACGTCTTCCGACCGAGCACCCGGCAGTGCGACGGAAACGTGCAATTCGGACCCCAGAGAAAAGATATTGGCGGGCGGTTCCCACACGGGCGTCGCGGAAGGGGCACTCAGGAGCTCAAAAAAATGGCGATGCCGGCGCTCCGCCTCGTCGAGGAGAGCACACGCTTCCGCCCACATCCAGGATTGTCTGCGCTGAGCATTCATAGTTCCCGCCTTGTATTCAGGTTTAACTGAAACAGTGAGGGCAGTAGGCGCGAGTTCAAGGGTTCAGCGGGGCGGGCTCCTGTCGACGACCCGGACCGTGTATCCTCCCGACTTCTCGTCTGCCCGCAGCGTCAGCAGCCCGCGTTTCTGAGCATCCGCCAACAGGTCGTTGAACGACCGAAACCCGTAGGCGCGCTCGTTGAAACCCGGATGGCGGCGCTTGATGGCTTGTTTGATCATGGAACCCCAAATGGGTTCATTTTCGCCGCGTTCTTCGATGACCGCTTCCAGGGTTTCGACCACCAAGTCGAGCGCGTCGGTCAGCTCCGGTCCCTTGTTGTCGGAGGGGGCGCTATCTGTGGTTGCTGCGGCGGCGCGCGCTCCCGTTGATGCGCTGCGGCGACGCACCTTCGATGGCTCTTTCCTGACCAAGTCATCGTAATAGATGAACTCATCGCAGTTGTTCAGGAACAGATCCGAGGTCGAGTTCTTGACGCCGACGCCGATGACCGTTTTTGCGTTCTCGCGCAGCTTGCTCACCAGCGGCGAGAAATCCGAATCGCCGCTGATGATGACGAAGGTATCGACGTGCCCCTTCGTGTAACACAGGTCCAACGCATCGACGACCATACGGATGTCCGCCGAGTTCTTGCCTGACTGGCGCACGTGCGGAATCTCGATGAGTTCGAAGGCCGCCTCGTGCAGGCCGCGTTTGAAGTCCTTGTACCGATCGAAGTCGCAGTAAGCTTTCTTGACGACGATGTGACCCTTGAGCAGAAGGCGCTCCAACACCTTTTCGATGTCGAAACTCGGGTATTTGGCGTCTCGTGCGCCGAGGGCGATGTTCTCCAAATCGAGATACACCGCCATCGTGGCGTCCGATGTTTGGGTTGTTCTATCGTTCATCCGATAAGTCTAACAGTGTAGGGCCGGCGTGCTTGAACTCCCGCTAAAACCAGTTGTAATTGAAGCTGATACTCACCCGCTCTGCCGTAATCGGATTGGGCGCGACTTCATGGCGCAGCCAGCTCTCGAACAAAACGAGCTGCCCGGCGGCGGCGGGGATGGTGATCCAGGCTCTGTTCTCCTGCCGTGCATCCGCCTTGCGCGGCGGCGCGGCCATGAAGCGGTCGAGGCGCGGGTCCTCGAACTTGATCCCGGGCGATCCGGCCGGAACTTGAACATAGTAGGTGCCGCTCAGCGAGGACAGCGGATGCAGGTGAAGACTATGCGCAGCCTGCCGCGCCATGATGTTGATCCAGCAATCGGTCATCGCCAATTCGCGACCCTCGAGGTCCCAATCGAGAGAATCCGTAAAGGCCTTTACATGACGCTGCAGCTTGCGCTCCAACGCAGCAAACGTCGGCGATATTCGTTGCAGTCTGTGACAAGAACCATAGGAGGTATAACCGCCCGGGTAGTTCTTGGCGGACCATCGGCGGCCCGCCGGATCGTCTTCACGAAGTTGCCTGCCTTCTTTCAGAAGCTGCCGATTGAGTTCTCGAGGGTTGGCGCGTTGCAGAGCAGAAGTATAGACGAAGGTGGGGAACAGGGACTGGACGGGCATCCGCTAAAGGCTAGCGGAGGAACGTGCATTTGTGAACCACGGCGCAGCGGCCCGGCCGGCGATCACTGCCCACCGCGTGCTCACTGGGGTCCCCTCACTATTGCTGCCAAGAGTGGCGGTAGAAACAGGATGTTCTCTGCGGCAAGATAAACGAGACTACCCCGAGAGGGCTTACGGGCGGATCGTGAGCGGGCGCTGCTCTGATTGCACGCGCCAGCTGCGTACGAATCAGTCAGTCATGATCATCCAAGCCACTTGCTTTCGTACGAGACTCTTGACCTAAAGTTGCCTAGAAGCCCATCCAAGCATTGCTCAGTTGTGTGCTAAATTTAGAAGCCGCGATACGAGCTGGCTACGGCTGTTTACCCCCACTTTCGAGTAGATCGAACGCAGGTGGTTCTCCGCCGTGCTCGATCACTCGCCACAGTCATTGTGCCGCTCATCCACCCGTTGTGAGACCCGGCAACTGATCCCACTGCTTGGCGTTCAGCGCCGCGTTGATTTGGTTTACCTTCTCCTGGACGGGTGCCCAATTATAGTTGACTTTCCTCAACAACCATTCTGGCACCCCCACGCAATTGCCGTCATTCGGCCCGCAATTAATCACGGTTGTTGGCCCCTGTCCCGAACAGTCGCCCTGCCGCTGGCACGCAAGGTACATCCAGGCGGCGCTATCGATCTTCGTGACATCGATGGGTTGCGTAGGATGCAGCGCGTATTGCAGGTTGCCGATTGCGGCAAGCACTTCGGGGTCAGCACTTTGCGCGGCGACCGCAAGTAGTTCGCGCGGGGTAGCATCGCCGCCAATCGGCGGAAGAGAGATAGTAGGGTCGGTTGGCGAGCCTCCTGCGCGAAGAGCTGCCTTTAATTGATCTTGCAATAATCTTTCGTGGGCCGTTTCCGCTAGTGCGATCGGGTACCCGGTGTCCGTTGCCTTTTGCAGCCAGTCCCAGGGGTCTCCAAGACTGGCGGCGTCGTCTGTGTTGAAGCCGTGGCATTGTTGAAACTGGGATACAGCGTCATCCACTGAGAGGCCGTATTTAATCGCGTGCTCACGAACCGCCTCTACATTATCGTAATACTTGCGCTCAATCCCCGATGAGTCGAAGCAATGTCTATACATCTCGAACAGCGCAACTTGGGCTTCGGGATTGCCTGCTTTTGCTTGAGGCAGGATTTCCTTCGCGAGCGAATACCAATCCTTTGCGGTCTTCATCCTTTGCCGGATGCTGGTTGGCGGCGAATTGACTGGCGCAGACTTTCCCTTGGAAACGGCACCCGCCGATGACTCGTTTTTACTATCACGTGTCTCATTCCACGAGACGCCAGGATGGGTTGCCGAGGTGGACGGCGTCAAAGACGCCGCCCGATCTACTGGTTTCTGGTGCCACCAATAGGCAAATGCAATCACTGCGGCTACTCCCGCGAGCAGACCGGTACGCAGTATCCAATGTGCTTGCCGAATAGCCATGGTGGGACCTCTTAACATGGTTCAAAGCTAGCGCTTCCGAAGATGGTGCCATCCGGCAACTGAGCGTAACTACTCACAGAGCACTCGTTTTGCCCTAAAAGGTCCCAGTTTATCCCGGCGTTAGGCCCAAATCCGGGCACGCTAGCAGAGCCGCCTCCCTTACCTGACGTGTTAGGGTTGTTTATTGGGTTACCGTTGCGATCGATTGGTTGTCCATTCTTCGTGGCACTCTTAAATTTGAGCGCAAAGTTATTGACGGTATGGTCAGTCCCAAGCCAGACTACTATATAGAGCGCTACTATTCCGCTGCCGTCCTTCCAGATCAGTGTGACCGTTTGATTGTCCTGCAACTGGCTGGCTAGAGGAGCACCCAGTTGATTAAAGTACTGTGTCGAAAGGTCGGCATCACTCGTTGAAAAGAATGGTGATAGGTTTAAGTTTCCAATAATCACGGGGCCGCTCCGCCATCATGATGTTTATGTCTATCGCACTGTAGACGGCCTCCTGTGCGCTTTCAGATAGTCCGGCGATGGAGTTGCCGTTAGCGTCAACTGGCGTTGCCGTCGGTGGAAAATAATTCCGCTCTGACGGAGGGCCTACCCATTTGCCAGGGGTGGCGTACATATAGGCACTACTTGCGTGAGTGCTGCTGATGACCGTGTAAGTACCTATGTGACCCTGGAGCGTTACTTGATTTATTGCGGCGGCGGCGAAATCGGCTGTAGTAACGCAGGCGCAGGTGGACACGTTGGTGTATCCGTTGACGGCGTCAGCGGGGATTGCAAGAATTGTTAGGACAACCCCGAGTGCTACTGCCCATAGACGCTTGATTTTAGTCAGTACCATGAACATACCCCTTCCTTGGTGAAATGACGACTCGTTCTTCATTGAAAGCAAGCGACGTTCAGCGGCTAAAACCCCCACGCACTGTATGAATTTTTTATGTCGCCGGCCGCCATCGAGAGATTTCTCTCTTCCGTGTTTTCTTTACTTTTTTGCAATGTCGAACAACAAAGACGACGCGCGCATCCATACCGGCTGTTTGCTCACGGCGCCAGCACGACAACGGTGCAGTGCTGGTCCTTCTTCGTCTTCGCCGCCGCCTCCAGACACGCCGTCAGCGCGGCTCGCTCCGCCTCGAGCCGCTGACCGACATCCGTCAGCATCCCCCGCCGTTCCATACTCGACACCGAGGGCCCCAAATGGCTCTGCGGCTCGCGCTCGATCCCCTGCGCCTCCAGGCTGCGCCGGTCAATGCGCGCCTCGATCTGATGCTCGCGCAGGTGCTCATTCGTGAGCGTCTCCCAGGGGGTCCCCTCACTATTGCTGCCAAGAGTGGCGGTAGAAACAGGATGTTCTCCCCTGGAAATACAAGGGTGCATCGTGCAACCCACTGAATTTACGGTAGCTTCTGTTCCTTGAAAAACATCGAAATTCCCCGGAGAAAATAGCATCGCCGATGTGCTTTTCGGTTGGAAAAATATGCATGAATTCTGCAGGAAAAGCGGGCCTTTTTCCGTGAACAGGAGGTCCAATAAAATCGCGGAGTTATGGAGGACGCGCTCTATTATTCTCGGTATTTCGTACCGCCACTTTTGGCAAGATAAACGAGACTACCCCTCACTGCCCACCGCGTGCGGAGCGTTTTTTCTTGCCTACCACCATGCCGGCGATGAATGCGACGGTACCCGCTGCGAGAACGCCGGTAGCGACGGCCAGCCAAGGATAATCGCGGATGTAGTCGTCGATGGTGCCGGCGATATCCCGCAGTCGTACGGGGGCCTGACCGCTTTGCTTCGCGAAGGCGCGCCGGGCATCGCGGATGGCTTGGTCGACTCGATCACGCAGCATCTGAATCTCGGGGTCGTACGCGTCGCCGAGCTTGATGAGCAGTTCTTCCGCGCCATCGATCAGTTCATCCAGTTTACGGGCCTTTTCCACACTCATTGCTTTTTGCCGCCGCACGTCACACGGAGAGTTTCACTTCGTTGAACTGAATCATGGGCGTCACGTCCGTGTATTTCGGAATGTCAGCGCCTAGTTCTGCCGCCGCCGGCCCCCATACTGCGACAAATGCGTCGACGGTGTCGAAGTAGAACTGGCAGCCGCCATAAAAGGCGGGCGGCTCGTCCGGACTCGTCCCGTGCAGACCTGCGTCGACTTCCGTCTTGCGCAATCCCTTGCCGAGCAGCCGCATGGCCAGGGGCAGGTGGTGCGTGACGTAGTAATTCATGTCGAAGTGGGTGCCAGGCTTCTTCGGGTATAGAACGCTAACTTTTATCATGGAAAAATACCTCGGATGATTTGACGCAGGGTGGTCGGGATTTCACGGCGGCGGCATCGGCCCCAGCGAGGCTTGGAGGCTCACGCCGAGCCCGAGTAACGCACGGTCGGTTGATGCCGGTGCGTCGAATTCCAGTGCTACCGGAAGACCGGTCCGTGTGAGCCCCGCCGGCAGCACCAACCCCGGCACTCCCGCGGTGCTGCCCGGGGCAATGTTCCGTGCAACCGCGACCTCGAAGGGGAGGCTCCGGCCGTCGGCGGTTTTTATCGTGGTTTCTTCGCCGATCAGCGGCGGGGGTACGAGCGTCGCGGGAAATACCATTGCCGCGACGTGCGAGCGTGAGAAGTACTCTTGATAGAGGCGTCGCAGCGTCGGGAGATACTGGTCGCGCGCCGCGGCGTAGGCGGTTTCGGATGTGACGTTGGGTCCGCCCGGTAGAACGTCGCTGCGAAAAGTGGCGGCTACGTCCGGGCTCGCTTGCGCGATGAGTTCATCGAAGCTCACGTTGGCGCCATAGAGGCGCAAGTACCGGGCGAGTTCAAGGCGGACATCGTGATTTTGCACCGGCTCCGTCGTCAGCTCGATGAGGCGCGCGAGGTCGGGCATCGCTCCTTCTACGAGTACGGCGCCGGCGTCTTGCAAGCGAGTCAGCGCCAGGTCGGTAATGCGCAGAACCTCCGGGTCCAGATCCTTGAACCAATAGTCGCGAACCACGCCCAAACGTACACCGCGAAGGCCCTTCGATTCGAGAGGAGACCAGTCGTTGGCGACCACCGAGTCGAACAGGGCCAGATCCGCCACGGTGCGCGCATGGGGGCCGATCTGATCGAACAGCGGCGTGATCGGTATGCAGCCCCGCGTCGAGTAGCGTCCGGTCGTCGGTCTGAAGCCGGCAATGCCGCAGAACGCGGCCGGCACCCGGATGGATCCTTCGGTATCCTCCGCAACCCCGAGGGGCGCAAGCCGTGCGGCGATCGCGGCAGCGGTTCCGCCGCTGCTCCCGCCGGGTACGCGCTTGAGGTCGTAGGGATTGTGAACCGCGCCGAACGCAAGATTGTTGCTGGTCCAACCGTACGACAGCTCATGCAAATTGGTCTTGCCGAGCACGACGGCGCCTGCGTCCCTGAGCGCCGCGACGACCGGTGCATCCTCGGTCGGGCGAAAATGCCGCAAAGCGGGGGTGCCGCCGGTAGTCGGATAATCCTTGGTATTGACGCTATCTTTGACCGGGATGGGCAAGCCGAACAGGGGTCCCAACCTTGCGCCCGCGCGGCGCTCCCGGTCGCGTGCACGAGCAGCTTCCAATACGCGCTCAGGCTCGAACGAGATGAAGGCGTTGAGTGCGCGTTGCGAAGCGCAGCGGGCGAGCAGCGCGGACGCATAACTCTCCGCGCTGAGCGCGCCGTGCGTCATGTGCCGTACGGCATCGGCCGCACTCAAATCGGTGAGCGGCGACGCGGCGGAGGCCGAGTCCAGGGCGCCGCCACGCGCAACGGAGACGGCGGCGGCTGCCGTACTGAGGACAAACGTGCGGCGCGATAGATATTCAGCGTCCGACATGATCTCGCTTCAGCGCCTGACACATGCAATGCACCGCCCCGCCGCCCATGCGGGTCCTTAATTGCGCCATGAGGTCTCCCTGCCACCAGTTAATTCGATTAACCCAATCCCACGCCAATCCCACGCTAAACTAAAACCGACGAATTGCGCAAGGCCGCCGTAGGATTGAGATGCGGCACCGGATCTGCCAGAGTCCGCATCATCAACGTACGATTCCCCGAAGGCCATCAATGAAACGACGCAGCGCCACGGTGCCGACACGCGAACGAATTCTAAACGAAGTCGAGCGATTGATCGCAATGAAAGGAGTACACGGCTTCAAATTGCGCGACGTGGCCGACCGTCTCGGTCTGCAGGTTCCGGCCATCTATAAGCACTACAAGGGCCGCGATGACGTGTTGGTGGAAGTATCGCGCCGCTTCATCACGCTTCTCGCGGCGCAGTTCCATCCCTCGACGGCCCAGGCGTCGCCGGCGGCGCTGCGTTCATTCCTTAACCGCCTCGTCGAGTTCAAGATGTTCCACCCAGCCTATGTGCGCCTCGCCCTCGTCGACTTTGCGACCCCGGAGGGCGGCATGGACTACGTGAAACATGTGGCAGGCGGACCGCTCGCCGCCATGCACCGCCGATTGCGGAGCGTGCTGCAAGCCGGCGCACGCACCAAGCATTTCAGGCGTGTGGATGCCACGGATTTCTATCGGATAATGAAAGCCGCGCTCTTGATCCGACTGGTCTTCCCGGATGATAAGTTGCTGCTGCGCCGGCCCACGGCGGCGGAGGTTCGAGCCATCCAACGCTGGCTATGGAATATCGCCAGCGGCTTCCTGGCGCCGCGGCCCGCTGGCGGCCGCCGCCGGTCATGATACGCAGGCATGTGCGCCGGGGAAGCCGTGCATCGGCCACGCGACTTTGTCGCGGGTGCTGCCGAACCGTGGGTCGCTGAAAAAACCCTCCACCGTCATGCCGAGAAGCATCTGAAAGAACACCGTCGACGGTACGCCGTCGAGATCGACCCCGCCTGCCGCGAGCAACTGAAGATACGAGTCCTGACGCGCCGCGGGCCACTCGTCGAAGGGAGCTCCGCCGGGCGTCCCGGGTGCGCCGCGCTTTTGCAACTCACGACGAACGGCCGAGAGGGCAGTGCGGAAGAGCGCCGCCGGTGCGAACCGCGGCGGACCGTTCGCGGGCGTGCCTGACTGCCACGGTCCGTGGCGGTACAAACGTTCACCGGCCCCCCATGCGCCGGCGAGATGGTGGTCCAGATAGCGGGGGACACCTGCGGCGAGCGCACCCGGTACCGACGGCTCCGCCGGAATCAAGCGCTCGCAGGCCGCCTCGATGAACCGTGCCTCGGCGGCATCGAAGAAGTGGTAGGCGGGTACGGAGGGATGCCGGAAAACGCGCTGCGGTCCAGCGGCGGCCGCGAGCAATGCAGGCGCCGGAAGCGCCGCGGCGATGCCCATCGCAGCTAAAACCGAGCGCCTGGTAATGTTCCGCACTCGTGCTCTCCGCCGTTGGCGCTCAGAGTCCCGACTTGAACTGCAGGGTTGCGGTTATCACGCGTAGATTCTGGCATATCTCGGTGAGCTCATTCGCGGTACCTACATGAAATGTCGAGAATCGAAAAGAACTGTGGTCTCGCGCCTAATGCGCGAATACGAGGCTAATGTGTGAACAGGCCGATGTTTCTGGAATGTCAATTTATGTAAACCTCTAAACTTTCCCATCCTCGACCAGTCGACATCGAAGCATTTCAACTTGGCCATCAGGGAGACCATGGATGGCGTTTAGGTTCATCACCGGTATCGTCGCCTTGTCATCCGCCGTGGCGGCTGCCATGGCCATCTCTTCTTTCGCACCCCACGGACCCCGTGTGCAGGCGGCGGCCGGATCAGCCGTGCTGCACGCCTACGGCAGCCGCAGTGCGCGGCAGCGGCTCCGCGCAACGGACGGCAAATTCGATAATGCGCTTGCCGATTTGTCGCGACATGCCGCCCTGGCAAACCCCGCCCAAGTGCTTGCCGACCTGCATTCCATCAGCCCGGCGGCTCGCTTCAAGCTGGATTCCGACGGCGTCACCGCGCTCGTATCGATCGATGCCGTAACCTTGGGCGATCCGCAGCAATTGAAAGCTGCCTTGGAAGA
Source organism: Steroidobacteraceae bacterium (assembly GCA_052143815.1). Taxonomy (GTDB): domain Bacteria; phylum Pseudomonadota; class Gammaproteobacteria; order Steroidobacterales; family Steroidobacteraceae; genus Bog-1198. Next base: position 99,160 of record JBKQSA010000049.1, read on the forward strand.
CCTCGGGTTGCAGCGAGCAGCGGTATTCGCCAATGACGTGGGCGGATGGCTGCCCGTGGCGCAGCTGCAAGCCGCAGCCGCGCGCGCGGAAGTTCACTCCCTGCGCGCGGCCATGTCGCGCACGCGGACCGGAGCGGTCACGTCCCAAGGCGATTTCGCGCAGCACAGTGCCGCCGTTCGCTCGAGCGATGCGGTTAGCGGTTCGGGAGTCACCGTGGGCGTTTTGTCCGACAGTTACAACTGCTATGCCGTGTACGCCGAGCCGGGAAGCGGCGTGCCGGCGTCGGGCTATGCGGGCTACGCGTACAACGGGTTCACAGCCACCGCCGCAACGGACGTGTCCACCGGCGATTTGCCCGCGGGTGTCCACGTACTCGAAGAAGCGGACTGCCCGAGCTATGGCGGCCCCATCTACACGCCGTTCGGGGACGAGGGCCGCGCCATGCTGCAGATCGTGCACGATGTCGCGCCCGGAGCGAGTCTCGCGTTCTACACCGCGGAGACGAGCGAAGCGGATTTCGCCAACGGCATCGTTGCACTCGCGGCGGCGGGAGCCAAGGTCATTGCCGACGACGTCGGATACTTTGACGAGCCATTCTTTCAAGATGGCATCGTGGCCCAGGCGGTCGATACTGTCGAAGGACACGGAGTGGCCTATTTCTCGGCAGCGGGTAACGACGGCAACGCGTCGTATGAAAACACGGCGCCGAGCTTTGCCACACTCGCGACCGCGGGTTCCGGGAGCGGCGAATATTTATTGAATTTCGATACCTCCGGCGCCACCACGACCACCGCTTTGCCGCTGACGCTGGATCCGATGGAGCCCGGCGAGTTCACGGCCATCGTCGTCGAGTGGGATCAGCCTTATGTGACCGGTTCGCCCGATAGCGGGGGTGCCACGAGCCGCATCGATGTGTGCGTGACCGGCGCGACCGGCGTTTATACCATCCAGAATAACGATGGCAATGACGTCACCTGCACCGGCCCGAATGCGGCCGGAGTCGATCCGGTGCAAATCCTGATCATCGCCAATCCGGCGAACGCGAGCGCCAGCACGCCGAAGGAAACTCTCAGTCTCGTCATCGGGCTGGCGGATGGCACGACGGCACCCGGCCGGGTGAAAGTCGCTGTCGAGACCGACGGGCAAAGCGATCCTCCCATCACGCAGTTCGCAACCAACAGCGCGACGATTCAGGGTCATCCGGGGGCTGCCGGTGCGGCTGCCGTGGGCGCGGCGTTCTACTTCCAGACACCGAATTGCGGGACGAACCCGGCGGTCCCCGAGTCGTATTCATCGCAAGGCGGTGCGCCCGTGTTGTTCGACACCACCGGCGCCAGGTTGGCGACGCCGGTCGTCAGGCAGAAGCCCGATTTTACCGGGCCCGACGGAGGCAACGACACCTTTCTGGGATTCACGCTGGCGTCTGCGGGTATCAGCGGCTCGAACGGCGAGCTGTCGACGACCATCGCCGCGTGCCAAAACAATCCCAGTTATCCGAATTTCTTCGGGACATCGGCGGCCACTCCGCACGTGGCGGGCATCGCTGCGTTGATGCTGCAGGCAAATTCCGCTCTGACGCCGACGCAGATCTATACAGCGCTTCGAAGCAGCGCGCTGCCCACGGGCGGAGCCGCGGGATTCAACTTCGCCTCGGGCTTCGGCTTCGTTCAGGCTGATGCGGCGTTCGCGCTGATACCGCCTGGCGCGCCGACGATGTCGACGTCCGCCAGCTCCGTGGTCTTGGGAAGCCCCGCGACGATCACTTGGTCGTCGATCAATGCGACGAGTTGTTCGGCGTCGGGAAGTTGGAGCGGGTCGCTGGCTACCGGTGGTTCGAAAACCGTGACTCCATCAGCGGTAGGCACCGCGGCTTATGCGCTGACGTGTGCGAATGCGTCGGGATCCTCGGCGGCTAGTTCAGTCAGTGTGACGGCCGCGGCCGCTGCAGCCCCTCAATCGGTTACGACCGCCGCAGCCCCTCAATCCAGTTCCGGCGGCGGAGGCAGCTGCGGATTGGGCATGCTCCTCGGGCTCGGCGCAATCGGCCTCGTGCGCGTGAGGCGCTCGAGGCTCCACACCGCTCATCGATTCTCGAGCCGCAGATCGTCGATGTCGGCGCTGGGATTCCACGACCACAAGTGAACTTTGAGGTCGGCGTCGTCGCTATGGCATGTCGGTGCGCATGCGAGCGTTGCGCGCCGGCCCCACTTTTTCTCGCACACGCTGGCCTCGGAAACAGTATGGTAACAACTCGTCTATCCGGGTGAACACCATGAACAGCAAAACCACGGCGATGGCGCGATCGGCAACCGGGAATGCAGCCGGCAAAAAGTCGGCGGGCTGGCAGAGTCTTGCCGCGCTCGGCGTCGTGTTCGGGGACTTGGGGACGAGCCCGCTCTATACGCTGCAGACGGTGGTGCAGGCTACCGGCGGGCAATTCACGACGCAAAGCGCGCTCGGGGTGTTGTCGTTGATCGTATGGACGCTGATCATCACGATTTCGATCAAATATTGCCTCTTCGTCATGCGCGCTGATAACCACGGCGAAGGCGGAATTCTGGCATTGATGTCGTTGATCGGCGCCAACGGCTTTACGCCGGGACTCAAGGCGCTCACGGGCATGGGTCTGCTCGGCGCCGCGCTGATCTATGGAGACGGGGTCATTACGCCGGCCATTTCGGTACTGAGCGCGCTCGAGGGCATCAATGTCGTCAGCGAATCGTTCAAACCGTTCGTCATGCCCACGGCGGTCGCAATTTTGGTCGGCTTGTTTGCTGCGCAGCGCTACGGCACGGAGAAGATCGGCAGCGCGTTCGGACCGGTCATGCTGCTGTGGTTTTTTGTCATCGCGGATCTCGGCGTCGCCGCGATCTATCGCCATCCAGCCGTGGTCGCCGCCATCGATCCGCGCTATGCAGTTGATTTCCTGCGCCACTCGGGAAGCGTCGGGTTTTTAGTGCTCGGAGGCGTGTTCCTGTGCATAACGGGCGGCGAAGCTCTGTATGCCGACATGGGTCATTTCGGCAAGGCGCCGATACGCCGTTCATGGTATGTCATCGTATTGCCGGCCTTGCTTCTCAGTTACGCCGGCCAGACCGCTTTCCTCATCGAGAAGGGTTCGGTCTCTGGAAATCCATTTTTTCAGATGGCACCCTCTTGGTCGATTTATCCGCTCGTGGCGCTGGCGACGGTTGCCACCATCATCGCCAGCCAATCCATCATCACAGGCTCTTTTTCAATGACCCGCCAAGCCATGCAACTGGGTTGGCTGCCAGGCGTTTCCATTAGGCAGACTTCGGACCAGGTGTACGGACAGATCTACGTGCCGGTGGTCAATTGGCTGCTGATGGTGGCGACGGTCGCCATCACGATTGCGTTCGGAAGTTCGGATCGCTTGGCGGGCGCTTACGGTACCGCCGTGGCAACCACCATGCTGCTGACCACCGTTCTGTTGTACAAAGCCATGCGCAACGTGTGGCGCTGGCCGCGGCCGGTTGCCATGACCGTAACGGCTCTTTTTCTCGTGGTGGACACCAGCTTTTTCCTCGCCAATCTGCTGAAGATCGCGGACGGCGGATGGCTTCCCTTGACCTTTGCGGCGATTCTTTTCTCCATCATGGTTACTTGGCGAACCGGCGTGGAAGCCATACGAGCAAACCTCGTCCAAACTCCGGAAGCAGGCGAACGATTCTTGGCCGACCTCAAATCCGGCGCGATACCGCGGGTGGACGGCACCACCGTGTTCCTGACCCGGAGCACGCAGAAGGTGTCGAGACTCATCATCGATCACGCGCATTTCGTCGGAGTTCTACCGCGGTACGCCATCGCGCTCAGCATTGTTTTTGAAAACACGCCGCGTATAGACGGGCCAAAGTGCTCGCTGGTGGAGCACATCGGCGAAGGTTTGTGGCACGTGGTTGCAAGATTCGGATTTATCGAAATTCCCGATTTGCGAGTCGCGCTGAATCACGCGTACGGACTCGATAAGGCCATTGATTTGGACAAGGCAATGTTCGTCGGGACTCGTGATCTGGTCGTATCCAAGCCGGTGCGGCCCGCGCTCAAGGGTTGGCGCATGGCACTTTTCGCCTTCCTTTACCGGAACTCGGTGAAAGTCGTCGACCGGTTCAACCTCGCTCCGGAAAACGTCATAGAAATCGCCAGGCAGATAGAAATCTAGATGTGACGCCGGCCCCCGGGCATTTTTTCATTTTTGTTTACCCATGGCCTTGATGAGCCGATAGGTAAATTCGACGCTTTCGTCGAAGGCTTGCACGCCCACGCGTTCGTCGCGGCCGTGCGCGCGATTTTCATCGACATCCTGCCATACGCCGCTCACATCGTAGCTGGGGATTCCCGCATTGCGGGTTTGTCGATCGTCGCTGAAGCCGGTCGCCATGGTGGGAATGATCGGTACGCCAGGCCACATCGAATGTGCCAGTGCCGCGATTTTCGCCATGATTTGCGGAGTCGGCGGCGATTCCGGGCTCACGATGGGGGTGGCATCGAGGGTTACCCGGATGCCCGGGTCGTTGAGAGTGCCGACCAGCAGGTCATGCACGTTGGCTTCGGTGTCACCGGGCATCATCCGGCACTGAATGGTCGCGCGGGCCCGCTGCGGCAACGCATTTTCGGCGTGGCCCCCGGAAATCAATGTCGCGACACATGTCGTGCGGAGCAAGGCGTTGAGGCGCACGTTCTGGCTCAAGCGTTCGGCGGCGGCCAGTTCCGGCTGCGGCGCCGCGACGGCCTTCATATCGGCACTCAACGGCCCGGGATCCACGGTGGCGAGTTCATTGAAGCTGGCCCGCGTCGTCGCGGTGAGCATTACCGGGAACTTGAAGGCTTCGAGTCGGCCAAGGCCGTCGCTAAGACGGTAAATGGCGTTGTCGGGCCCCGGCAGCGAGCCGTGACCGCCGGCGCTGGTCGTTTCCAAGGTGTAGGTAACGTACGTTTTCTCGCTGGTCCCTACCTCGAAATAGATTGGCGCGCCGTTTTTCAAATTTCCGCCGCCGCCGTCGAGATTTATCGCCATGTCCGCGTCTATCAGGTCCCGATGGTTCTTGAGCAGGAAAGCCGGTCCGTTGGCGTCCCCGCCGGCCTCTTCGTCGGCAGTGAACGCGACGACGATGTCGCGGTCCGGCACGAATCGCTCGCGTTTCAAGCGGATCAAGGACTCCGCGAGCGCGGCGTCGCCGTCTTTCATATCGATGGTGCCGCGGCCGTAGAAATAGCCGTCCTGCTCCGTGAGCTTGAAAGGATCGGTCGACCAGTCCTCGGGTTTGGCCTCCACGACATCGAGATGGCCCAGGAAAAGAACGGGCCGTCCGGTGTGCTTGCCGCGGTAGCGTACGATGACATTACCCTTGGTTGGATGATCCTCCGGCGCGATGAATGTCACGTCGCTCGGCCCAAAGCCCGCCGTCAACATCCAAGCCTGGATGGCCTTGGCCGCCTCGGTGGACCCATGTGCGTGGGTGGTATTGATCTGCACCAGGGTCTTCAGCATATCCCGCGCGAGTTGCTGATCCGCAGCCGGCGGCGGCACCGCGGCGGTGGCCAGCGCGGAACCTAGCACTGAGGCTGCGAGCAACGTACTGTATGACTTGATCATGGGGTTCGGCATCATTCAAGCATAACGGAACTGAAGGAGAATCCAATGCGGACGGCGATCGTCGCGCGGAGGCTTTTGTGAAGACCGGCAGACTGGAGGCATTCAGCGACGGCGTCATTGCCATCATCATCACCATCATGGTGCTGGAACTCAAGATACCGCACGGCGCTACCTTCGACGCCTTGATGCCGCTGGTACCCGTCTTCTTGAGCTACGTCTTGAGCTTCGTCTACGTCGGGATCTATTGGAACAATCATCACCACATGCTGCATGCCTCCGAGACAGTCACCGGGCCCATTCTGTGGGCCAATCTGCACCTTTTGTTCTGGTTATCGCTGTTTCCCATTACGACCGCCTGGGTGGGAGAGCACCACACGGCCGCAGCGCCGAGTGCGCTATACGGCGTGGTTTTGTTGATGGCCGCCATCGCCTATTGGATATTGCAGCAATCCATCATCGCCTCTCAGGGTCCGCAGTCCCTCCTGCAAAAAGCAGTGGGCGGGGATTGGAAAGGCAAGGCGTCGCCGGCTTTGTACGTGGCGGGCATAGCGGCGTCGTTTTGGTTCCCATGGCTGGCGCAGATCGTGTATCTGCTGGTCGCTCTGCTCTGGCTCATACCCGACAAGCGCATCGAGAACACGCTTGTCCAGCACAAGGCGTGAGCGCGACGGTTACGGGCTGTACCCTGTGGTCGTGGTCAAATGATTCCCTTGGCGCCGAGTGCGGCGACCTCCTCGGCGGACATTCCGAGCCGCTCGCGCAACACCTCGTTCGTCTGCGCGCCCAAGAGGGGTGGTGCCGTTCGATACGTGACCGGCGTCTGGGAAAGACGCAGGGGATTCCCGACGAGCGACACGGTGCCGCTGACCGGATGTGGCATGACCACTTGCATGGCGCGCGCCTTGATCTGTGGATCCGCAAAAACGGCGTCGATCGAGTTGATCGGTCCGCAGGGCACGCCGGCGTTCTCGAGGTCGGCGACCCATTGAGCTGTCGGCCGGGTCATCGTCACCTCGCATAGCCGCTCGATCAGCGCCGTGCGATTGACGACTCGATTCTTGTTGGTTGCGAAGCGTGCATCGAGCGCGAGTTCGCCGATTCCCATTTCGGCACACAATCGGGTGAACTGGGCATCGTTGCCCACGGCGATGATCATATAACCGTCGCTGGTAGGAAAGTCTTGGTACGGAACGATGTTCGGATGCGCATTGCCGAGGCGTTTTGGGGCATTTCCGCTCACCAGATAGTTCATCGCCTGATTGGCCAAGCAGGCCACTTGGACGTCGAGGAGCGACAGATCGATGTACTGTCCGACACCGGTGCGCTCACGGTGAGTGAGGGCCGCCAGTATCCCGATGGCGGCGTAGAGACCCGTCAGGATGTCCGTGACGGCAACACCTGCCTTTTGCGGCCCGGCTCCCGGCTCACCGGCTGCCCGGCCTGTGATGCTCATCAATCCGCCCATGGCTTGAACCAAGAAATCGTAGCCCGGGCGGGCGGCATACGGGCCGGTCTGGCCGAACCCCGTGATCGAGCAGTAGATGAGGCGGGGATTGATGGCCTTCAGCGCCTCATAATCCAAGCCGTAGGCTTTGAGCCCACCGACTTTGAAATTTTCCAAAACGACGTCTGCGCTGCGCGCCAGGCGTTCTACGATGGACCTGCCTTCCGGCGTCGTGAAATCGACGGTGACGGATTTCTTGTTGCGATTGGCGCACAAGAAATAGGCGGCATCCGCTGCGGGGTTCTCTCGGCCCTCGGCATCCCGCATGAATGGCGGGCCCCACGCGCGGGTGTCGTCGCCGCTCTTCGGGCGCTCGATTTTGATGACCTCCGCCCCCAAGTCCGCAAGTACCTGCCCGGCCCAGGGCCCGGCCAGAACCCGCGACAGGTCGAGCACGGTGATGTGCGATAGGGCGTTTTCCATCTTTGGTCCTCGAGATTCATGCCTGAGACACTGATGCGCGATTATGCGATGCTCCCGCCCAGGTGGGTATCAAAAAGGCTGACATATGGCGCGGGTGAATTTTCATTGGGACGATCCTCTGTTGCTCGAAGCGCAACTGACATCGGAAGAAATCATGGTGCGGGATGCGGCGCGTCTGTATGCGCAAGAGCAGCTCGCGCCGCGAATCTTGCAGGCGTTTCGCGAAGAGCGGGCCGACCCCTCCGTATTTCGCGAAATGGGGGATATCGGGCTGCTGGGGGCCACTCTGCCGACGGCCTTCGGCGGAGCGGGACTCAACTATGTGAGCTATGGTCTCATCGCTCGCGAAATCGAGCGAGTCGATTCGGGATATCGATCCATGATGAGCGTCCAATCGTCGTTGGTGATGCTGCCCATCTATCAGTTTGGTACCGAGGCCCAGAAGCACAAGTATCTGCCGCCGCTGGCACGCGGTGACTTGATCGGATGTTTCGGTCTGACCGAACCCGACCACGGTTCCGACCCAGGCAGCATGGTCACCCGTGCGCGTGCTGTCAGCGGCGGATTTCTTCTGACCGGGTCCAAGACATGGATTTCCAATAGTCCGTTCGCCGATGTCTTCATCGTATGGGCGAAGACCGACGACGAGGCGATTCGAGGTTTCATTCTGGAGAAGGGCTGGAAAGGACTGTCGGCGCCGGTATTGCGGGGCAAGGTCGGGTTGCGTGCGTCGACGACCGGACAGATCGTCATGGATCAGGTGTTTGCGCCGGAGGGCAATCTGCTCCCGGGTGTGTCCGGTTTGAAGGGTCCCTTCACCTGCTTGGATTCTGCGCGGTACGGCATTTCATGGGGAGCGCTGGGCGCCGCGGAAAGCTGCTGGCATACCGCTCGGCAATACGTTCTCGACCGCAAGCAATTCGGGCGTCCGCTCGCCGCCAATCAATTGATACAGAAGAAATTGGTCGACATGCAGACGGAGATTACACTGGCATTGCAAGGCTGCCTGCGCCTGGGACGCATGAAGGACGAGGGCAGCGCCGCCGTCGAAATCACCTCCTTGCTCAAACGCAACTCCTGCGGCAAGGCGCTCGAGGTGGCGCGCGCGGCGCGGGATATGCTGGGCGGGAACGGAATATCCGACGAATACGGCGTCATTCGGCATCTGGTGAACCTCGAGGTCGTCAACACCTACGAAGGCACGCATGACATTCACGCCCTCATCCTCGGCCGGGCGCAGACGGGGATTCAGGCCTTTTCCTAGGACGGTCACCGTCTGGTAGGGATGGCGCCCGCCTAAATGAACATTCCGCCCGAAACCTCGATTCTCTGCGCGTTGATCCAGGCGGTGTCGGACGACAATAGGGTAGCAATGACGCCGCCGATGTCGTCGGGCAAACCGACCCTGCCGAGCGCCGTCTGCGCCGCGATCATGGCGTTCACCTGCGCATCATCGCGCACCATCCCGCCGCCGAAATCGGTTTCAATGGCTCCCGGCGCAACCACATTCACGGCGATGCCGCGCGACCCCAGTTCTTTCGCCATATACCGGCTTAAGACCTCGATCGCGCCTTTCATCGCGGCGTAGGCCGAATATCCCGGCAATGCGAAGCGCGAGAGTCCGCTCGAGATATTGACGATTCGGCCGCCGTCGGTGAGCAGCGGCAGCAGCTTCTGCGTCAGGAAAAAGACCCCTTTTAAATGGACGTTCACGAGTTCGTCGAACTGTGCCTCGGTGGTGTCGGCGAAGTTCGCGTGAATGCCGATTCCAGCATTGTTGACCAAAAAATTGAACCGTTCGCGCTGCCAGTTCTTCGCCAAAATTTGGCGCAATCCGATAGCGAACTCGACGAAGCTCGCGCTCTTGGCAACATCCAACGGCAGCGCATGCGCGCGACGTCCCATGGCTTCGATCTGCGCCACGGTTGCCTCGGCTTCGGAGCGGCCGCTCTTGTACGTCAGGATGACATCGGTTCCGCGCTGCGCCAGTTGAAGGGCGGCGCTCTTGCCCAATCCGCGGCTGCCTCCGGTAATCAAGGCGATGGGGATGGTAGTGGTGTTCATCGTTTCTTTCCTCGAACAGGTGTTGCGTACGACGAGGCATTACGAGCCCGTTGCCGGATCAAGACTTCGGGCAAGTATATTCATCGTCGCCGCCTTTGGCCGACTTGGGTACTTCCTTGGTCCAATCCGGCGGAATATCGAAGCGGGCAGCCGGAATTTCATCGGTGTTGATGATCACGGTTTCCGTCGTGTACGCCGCCATTTGTACGTACTGGGCGAACGGATCCGGCGCCGCCGACTGGCCGGCACCGCCGCTTGCGGCCCCGGTGCTCGCTGCACCCTGCGAATCATCGGTCTTTTTCTTGTGGAATAGGCCGCCCATCAACTGGCCCACTGCCTTGCCGGCCTGGGTAACATCGGCCAGCGGGTTGGCGGTCGACGTGTCGCCGTCGGCGGATTGGTTGGCTTTCGCCTTGGCCGCGGCGGCGCACTGCTGGCCGCCCATCAACATGCGCAGCGACGTCTTGAGCGGTTGGCCCTTAAGATCGCTGGATTTCTCGGTCAGCTGTTTGATCTGCGACTGATAAGCCGCCAGAAACTTCGCGACGTTGACCCGCATGATTCCCTGAGCATCGTCGAGACCGAGTTTTTTTGCGTAAGCCGTATTGAACGCGCGCCTATCGCTGCTTCCAGGCAAATTGTCCTGCGTAAGCCATACGTCCAAGGCCACGACCGTGTCGCAGACATCGCCGGTATCTTTGTTGGTACATGTCTCCGTCAGAGTGGCCGATGTCCTTTGTGCATCGTGGCCGGCAATGGACATCTTATCGTCGGTCTTGTGCACCTCGATTTTGGGCGGCGACATCTCGCACTTCGACTTGTCGATCGGCTGCTGTTTCTGGGAGACCGGGCAGGAGCGCATTTTCTCGAGGTTTGCCTGCATTTTGGCGCGCATCGCCGCCAGTTCCTCGGGCGTCGCGAATACCTGTTCGCGATAACGCTTCTTCTCCGGCTCCAAATTCCAGGTGACGTCGCGATCGAGCCGGATGATTTCGCCGCCTTGAACATTGCCGCACAGCAGGGACATCATGCCTTCGCAATGCGACTCGGTATCCTCGCGCTTCCTGTCGGCCGTCAGACTCGTGGTGGTGGCGCCGTGCATGCGAACCACGGACGCGACGTCCAAGGATGTTTTTTGCTGGATGGTAACGTCGGCCTGCGCGGTCGCCGTCAACGCCGCGAATGCGGCAGCCGACCACCAAACAACCCCTGATAATCCGTTTTTCATTTTGTTGCTCCTTCTGGCGCTTGTGGATCCGTAACTCCGAGAGCATAGCCTGCGGCTGCCCGCGCATCGAGTCCGCTGCGGGGTCACGGCCGCCTGGCGCCCGAGCGGTGTTCGATGTTCGGCAAGAAGGCCGCGATCATCCCGAGCAGGGGCAGGAACGCGCACAGCCGATACACGAATTCGATGCCGTACCGGTCGGCGAGACTTCCCAAAACGGCTGCCCCGATTCCGCCCATGCCGAAGGCGAAGCCGAAAAATAATCCGGACACCGCGCCGACCCGCCCGGGCATCAGCTCCTGGGCATACACGACGATGGCGGAAAATGCGGATGCCAATATCAGGCCGATGACGAAGCTCAACGCTCCGGTCCAGAACAGGTCGGCGTACGGCAGCATCATCGTGAACGGCGCGATGCCGAGTATCGAAAACCAGATGACCTGTTTGCGGCCAATACGATCTCCGATGGGCCCTCCGATCAAGGTACCGAGCGCCACCGAGAGAAGGAAAAAAAATAGGTACATCTGTGCCGACTGCACGGACAGGTTGAATTTTTCAATGAGGTAGAAACTGTAATAACTCGTAATACTGGCCAGGTAAAAATACTTTGAGAAAATCAGGGTAAGCAAAATACCGACCGACCAAGCCGCACGCCGCGCTGAGACGGGGCTCGCGCGAGCCGCCCGCGATTTTCGCCGCACTGAATTGCTCAGATGTTGGCGTTGGTACCATGCGCCCACCTTCCCGAGGATGAGGATCGCGAGCAGCGCAGCGAGAGCGAACCAGATGACGCTCGTCTGCCCGTGAGGAATGATGATCCAAGCAGCGAGCAGCGGGCCCATGGCGCTGCCGGCATTGCCGCCTACGGCGAAGATCGATTGCGCCAAGCCATGGCGGCCGCCGGATGCCAGGCGCGCGATCCGCGAGGCTTCGGGATGAAAGATCGAGGATCCCATTCCGACCAATGCGGCGGCGACCAACACGCTCGCATAATTCGGCGCCTGCGACAGTGTGACGAGGCCGATCAGCGTAAAACCCATGCCGATGCTCAATGAGTAAGGTTTTGGGTGCTTGTCGGTATAGATGCCGATGATCGGTTGCAGCACGGATGCGCACACCTGGTAGGTCAGGGTGATCGCGCCGATCTGCATGAAACTCAACGTGAATTCGCCCTTCAGCAGCGGGTAGATCGCAACGATCAACGACTGGATCATGTCGTTGAGAAAATGTGAAAAGCTGATCGCTCCGAGAACTCTGAAGCGCGTTCTTTCAGCGTGGGCCCTGGACCTTGAATGGACGCCGATGCTGTTTTCCATTTACGTACCCTACTAGCTACTTCGTTGTCTGTCCTGCGAGAATGCATGGATGAAACGATTCGAGCCCTATGTCTTCTTGCGCGAGCTTGCAACTCGTTGGGACGTATTGGCGTTCATCGTCGTCATCGGGCTGATCGCATTCCTGGGGGAGACCTCGCGCGGCCTGTTCGCTCCGCTTTCGCAGCTCGTATCGACGCCGATTTCCCTCGAGCCGATTCACCTGCCCGAGTATGCGGCGCGCACCACGTTTCGCATGTTGGCCGGGCTTGCTCTGTCGCTGCTGTTTACGCTGACTTATGCAACCTGGGCGGCAAAAAGCGAGCGTGCCGGTAAGCTGTTGGTGCCCATCCTGGATATTCTCCAGTCGGTGCCGATTTTAGGGTTCATTTCTGTGACGGCGGTATTTTTTCTTTCCCTGGCGCCCGGACGGGTTTTGGGCGCCGAGTTCGTGGCGATCTTTGCCATATTCACCAGTCAAGCGTGGAATATGGCGTTCAGCTTCTACCAATCGCTGCGGACCGTACCGATCGAACTCACGGAGGCCGCCGAGTCGTTTCGATTGTCGCCCTGGATGCGATTCTGGCAGTTGGAAGTTCCGTTCGCCTTGCCGGCACTCATCTGGAACATGATGATGTCCATGTCCGGCGGATGGTTCTTCGTGGTGGCGTCCGAAGCGGTGGTGGTGGGCCACACGTCGTTTTCTCTGCCGGGCGTCGGTTCGTACATCGCGCTCGCCATCGCGCAAAAGAACCTGCCGGCCATTGGTTGGGCGATCTTGACCATGCTGATCGTGATTCTGTTGTACGACCAATTGCTGTTCAGGCCGTTGGTGGCGTGGGTGGACCGTTTCCGCGTGGAACAAGAGCCTGGCGCGCAGGTTCCGGAGTCATGGGCGCTGACCATGATGCGGCGTTCAAGTTTGGTCCACGCAGCGACGGTGGCGTTTCACTCCGCGGTACTTTGGACCGGTCGGGTGGTCAAGCGCACCGATTCGCCCAAATTGGATGTCGAGGTGCGGCCCAAGCGCAGCTTGGATCTGCTTTGGATATCGCTGATCGTGCTCGCGGTGGTGCTCGGCCTGTGGCACATCGTCGCCGTGCTCGTCGCGAATACGTCGTTGCAGGAAGCGTTGCAGGTGTCCGGGTTGGCGGTTCTCACGATGCTGCGCGTTTTCATTTTGATCGCGCTTGCCAGCCTGATTTGGGTGCCCATCGGCGTGTGGGTCGGCATGCGGCCGCGTGCGGCGCAAATCGTCCAGCCCATCGCTCAATTCATGGCCGCGTTTCCCGCCAATCTGCTGTTTCCAATCGCGGTTTACGGCATCGTGACGTGGCAACTGAATCCGAACATCTTTTTGAGCCCGCTGATGATTTTGGGCACGCAGTGGTACATTCTTTTCAACGTCATCGCCGGAGCGTCTGCGATTCCCACCGAAATGCGCTACGTCGCAGCCAATTTCAGGGTCGCCGGTTGGCTCTGGTGGCGCAAGGTTGCACTGCCCGCCGTGCTGCCTTTTTATGTGACCGGCGCGATCACTGCTTCGGGCGGATCCTGGAACGCAGCGATCGTCGCAGAGGTGGCCTCGTGGGGTGATACGCAGGTACAGGCACGCGGACTCGGCGCGTATATCGCGGAAGCCACGACCGCGGGCGATTTCCATCGTATCGTACTGGGAATCGGCACGATGAGCCTGTTCGTCGTAATCATCAATCGGCTCTTTTGGCGGCCGCTTTATTACCACGCCGAGCGCAAATATCGACTTACCTGATGGGTTCCCGGCATGAATGACTCACCAATACTTCAGTGCACCGATGTCCGCAAATCGTTCCCCAAGCCGGAGGGAGCCGAGCTGTTGGTTCTCGAGGGCATGAATCTCGAGCTGCACGAAGGGCAGATCGTCGGGCTCCTCGGTCGGTCCGGCTCGGGTAAGTCGACCTTGCTGCGCTTGATCGCGGGCCTCGCGGAGCCGACCTCCGGTCAAGTCACCTACCTCGGACACCCCATTTCCGGGCCGGCGGCCGGAATCGCCATGGTATTTCAGAGCTTCGCATTGTTTCCCTGGCTCACCGTCTTCGAGAATGTTGCGCTAGGGCTGGAGGCGCAACGCATGCCGCGGGCGGAAATCCGCAAACGATCGCTCGCAGCCATCGATCTCATCGGCCTCGATGGCTTCGAATCGGCCTACCCGCGCGAGTTGTCGGGCGGTATGCGGCAGCGCGTCGGGTTTGCCCGGGCGCTGGTGGTGCATCCCAATGTTCTCCTGATGGATGAGCCGTTTTCGGCGCTCGACGTACTGACCGCGGAGAACCTGCGCACGGACTTTTTGGATCTGTGGTCCGAGGGACGCATGCCCATCAAGGGCGTCATTCTCGTGACGCACAATATCGAAGAGGCGGTCCTAATGTGCGATCGCATCCTGGTTTTCGGCAGTAATCCAGGCAGAATCTTGAGCGAAATCAAGGTGTCATTGCCGCAGCCGCGCAACCGCCTGGATCCGAGTTTTCGCGAATTGGTCGAGCGGATCTATGTTGAAATGACGGCTCGTCCGAAGGGGGCGGCGGGCGGACGCCAGGAGCGTTTCCCGGGTTTGGGTATCGGCAGTGTCTTACCGCAGGTATCCACGAACTTGCTCGCAGGCCTGATCGAGGCGGTGGCGGCGGCGCCTTTCAGCGGCAAGGCGGATTTGCCGGAAATTGCTTCAGATCTGCAAATGGAGATCGATGAGCTCTTTCCCGTCGCCGAAACGCTCCAAATGCTGCGGTTCGCCGAACTCGAAGGCGGCGACCTCAAACTGACCGAAGATGGCCTGGCATTCGCGCATGCCGCCGTTGACGAGCGTAAGCACATATTCCTGCGGCATTTGCTGACGTACGTACCGCTTGCCGCGCATATACGTAGGGTATTGGATGAACGCGCCTCGCATTCGGCGCGCAAGAGCCGTTTCATCGACGAACTCGAGGATTTCATGAGCGAGGAAGCTGCCGATAAGACCTTGCGCAACGTGGTCCGCTGGGCCCGGTATGCAGAGGCCTTTGCCTACGACGATGAGAATGCCATGTTCAGTCTAGAGAATCCGACTTAAAATAAGCGGATGAGCGATTCGGCCTCTCCTTACCTGAATTTACACGTCCCTCCGGATGAAATGGTGAGATATATTCAGGATCTCATGACTCTGCCGCACGCTGAAATTGCAGCGAGTTCTGCGATGACGCTCGCGCAGCGCCAATGGGGCGGGGATACCCCGCTGGCGCGGGCGGCGCTGCTGCGCTGGGGAGCACTCAACCTCGCGTTTCAAGATAAACGTCTCGAGACATGGACGGTCACCCGCGAGCGCGACCGCATTCAGGTTCCGGCCGCCCTCGTGGCGGCCGCTGGAATTGCGCCATTGGTCATCGACAACGAGCGGGCGGTGTTCGACATTCCGGCGTTGCTCGACGCCACCCTCGAGTTCCAACCACCTGCGGGTCAGGCTTAGCCGTCCATGACCACCGCCGACGGCCAAGCGCCTCCGCCGCGCTTTGGGATGCTGCGGACTATTGCGCTCTACAAGCTCGTCAAGGTTCTGCTGTTGTTGCTCGCGGCGTACGGCGAGTTACGGCTCCACGATGCATCCCTCTCCGCCAAGTTGGTGACCTGGGTGCAGGCCCGGCCGGCGGGACTCGAGCACGAGGTCGTGACGCAGTTGCTGCAGTGGTTCAGCGGCCTCTCCGAATCGAAGATCCATGCGCTCCGATTCGTGACGTTCACCTACGCCGCGGTGTTTGCGGTCGAGGGCATCGGCCTCTGGATGCGAAAGCGGTGGGCGGAATGGCTGACCACCATCATTACGGCGTCGTTGATTCCGCTCGAAGTCTGGGAGTTCCTGCACCGGCCGAACTTCGGTAAGGCCGCCGTCGTGATCGCCAACACCGCCATCGTCGCGTACCTCGTTTGGCATGTCCGCTCGAAGGGACGGCGTGATTCCGTCTAAAGCGGGCTGGTGCCATGCCCCCGGCGAGCAGGCAGCGCCCCCCGGTTTGTGAAATGATCTTCATCTGGGCTGAATTTTGCCGATCCGTCGTATTCTTGCATCCGCTTGTTAATACCCACCGCTGGAGACGCTATGACTAAGTCTGGAACCTTGATTATTTCTGCGTTGTTGACCATGGGCCTCGCCGCTGGTGCGATGGCTGCCGATATGCCGAAGACCGCCGCCCCGATGTCTGCCGATGCGCCTACCGCTTCGGGCACGACGACGACGACGCCGAAGTCTGGCAAGAAGCACAAGAAGAAGAAGTCCGCCCCGGCTCCGACGACGACCAAGTAGTATCAGGTTGACTACACGCCTCGGCTGCTATTAGGGTGGCCGGGGCGTTTCTGTCTTCGAGTATTGGCGGTTCTCGTCCATGACGGCTCAATCCGTTGAGATCGCCCATCTGATCCAGGTCGCGCTGACGCCGATATTTCTAATTTCCGCGATCGGTGTGACGCTCAATGTGCTCACCAGCCGCTTGGCGCGCATCGTGGATCGGGCTCGGGCCATGGAGGATCGGTTGCTCCGATCGGATTATGTTCAGGACTCGCGTGACCTGCACGGCCAGCTCAAGATCTTGGCGCGCCGCTCGCGCTGGATCAATGCAGCAATCACGCTCATCACGTTATCGGCACTGTTCATTGCGCTGGTCGTGGTCATGTTGTTCGTAAACGCGTTTCTACGCTGGGACTTGGCGGCGTTCATCGCGGGTATGTTCATCTTGTCGATGTTGACGTTGGCGGCAGCGTTGCTGGCGTTCTTGATCGAAGTGCGCATAGCGACGACGACGCTGCGCATCGGCATCAAAGTTGCCTCCGGCGAGGGCGATTAGCGCGGTCAGCACCCCGGCCATCCCCGGGTGCGCCTGTGCAATCGCACCCTCAGTCAAAAAAACCCAACGCGGTCAGGAGTAAGAACCTAAGATTGGGGGCCATGGGTTCAGTACCGCTCGGAGGGCAGAATGCAGCGGATTTTTTTCAGTTACTTGGTAATGATGGCTGCCGCGGCGCTAGGCGCAAGCGTTGCACTGGCCGGTGGCCAAATGATGCCGGGCGGCCAGGGAGGTATGGGCCGTCCGTCCTCCATGAATCAGCCAAGCGAAGACATGCAATCCGCCCCGTCCACCGAAAAGCCGGACGCGGCGTCGCGGAAGGCCTACGCGGCCGGGATGAAATCGTTGGCAAAGGCGAAGGAATACGAGAGTGCCGCCGCCGCTGCGCAAAACCCGGATAAAAAAGCCGGTGCTCTGGAAAAGATGGGTGATCACTACAATCGGGCGCTGGACCAATTCACCGAGGCGTTGAGCAACAAGGGCGACATGTACGAGGCCTGGAACAATGTGGGCTACATCCACTTGCGTCTGGGGGCCTACACGGAAGCGGTCGACGATTACAATCACACCCTCGCGTTGAAGCCGGACTTGCCTGAGGCGCTCGAACATCGGGGCGAAGCCTATCTAGGCGTGGATCGGCTGGATGAAGCAAAGGCGGCGTACATGGATCTGTTCAACCACGCGCGGCCACTTGCCGACGAATTGATGTCGGCGATGCAGAAGTGGCTGACCGAGCATCGAAGCAACGCCGGCGGAATGCGCGCATCGGATGTCGCGGCGTTCGACAAGTGGCTGCAGGAGCGCGACGGAATCGCCAAGCAGACCGCCTCGCTGCCGCACTGACGCCGGCCCGGACGAGCGGCCTCACGACTGACCCGTGCCGAGCTGCTTAGGTCCGCGCGGCGCTTTTCAGCATATCGAGTTCCAAGCGCATTTCCGCCACTTTGTCTTCGAGAATCGCGAGGCGTTGACTCAACGTAGTGGTCGTTCCCGCAGCCTCTGCCTCGTCCGCTGGCTCCGGCGCCGACTCGATGATCCCGGAGAACAGATGCGCGTAGCGCAATTCGCGCGCACCTGCGGCTCTCGGCAGGCGCGCGATGAACGGTCCGTCTTCACGCTCCATCAAGCCCTTGAGCGTCGATTCGACAGCCGCGGCATCGGCGAATTCGCATAATCGATTGGTTCTGGAACGCAGTTCGCCGGGAGTCTGAGGTCCGCGCAGCAGCAGCACGCAAATGATGCCGAGTTCCTGCTTCGAAAACTTCAGCGAGCCGAATTCTGTGTTGCAAAACCGCTGTTTGTACTTGGTGACGCGGCCGCCGTAGCCGGCCGATTTGTCGCTCACCAGGTACTTCTTCATCAACGAGTCGACCGCTTGTTGCACGGTGGCCTCGGTAAGTTCGAGCACCGGCTCTCGATTGGTTTTCTGATTACACGCGTTGGTGAGCGCATTGAGCGACAGTGGATACTGATCCGGGGTCGTGATCTCCTTTTCGATCAGACAGCCGATGACACGCGCCTCGGTGGCGGAAAATTCAATATTCATGTGCTGCTTCCAAGTCGGCCTCGGTTGATTTAGGGTAGATTCTTCAAGGATATCCTTTAAAGCCCCTTGCCGCGTGATGGTGTCGCTATGAGTTCAATTCAACTGGTGTCCGAACACGCCTGCTTTGGCGGCGTGCAGCAATTCTACAAACATGATTCGCGTGAAACGCAAGGACCAATGAAATTTTCCGTCTATCAACCGCCGCGGGCGAAGGCCGGCAAGGTGCCCGTGCTGTACTACTTGGCAGGCTTGACCTGCACTGAGGAGACCTTTCCCACGAAAGCACATGCGCAGGCCGTCGCCGCAGAATTGGGTCTGATGTTGATCGCTCCGGATACGAGTCCGCGTCAGCCCCGCATCCCGGGCGACTCGGAGAAATGGGATTTCGGTCAAGGCGCGGGCTTTTACGTCGACGCGACTCAGGCACCGTGGTCGACGAACTACCGCATGTACAGCTACGTCACCCGTGAACTGCCTGAAGTCGTGGCGGCGAATCTACCGGCGTCGTCCGATGCCAGCGGCATCTTCGGCCACTCGATGGGCGGGCACGGGGCATTGACCATCGCGTTGCGTAATCCCACGCAATACAAATCGGTATCGGCATTTGCCCCGGTTTGTGCGCCGATGCAATGCCCGTGGGGCCAGAAGGCATTCACCAACTACCTGGGGCTGGATCCGGAAAAATGGCGCGGGCACGATGCGAGCGAATTATTGGCGCAGAAGCCGTTTCCGGCGCACATCCTCGTCGATCAAGGCACCGGCGATCAGTTTCTCGCGGAACACCAGTTGTTGCCCGAGAAGTTGTCGGCCGCCGCGGCGAAGTCGGGGCAACGGCTCACGCTGCGCATGCAGCCGGGCTACGATCACGGCTACTATTTCATTCAAACCTTCATGGCTGATCATCTGCAACACCACGCGCAAATATTAACGTAGCGGCTGCCGAGCGAAATCCATTGCAAGCCGAGTGCGGCGCGGCGCTCGGCGGTTCAAGAGCATATTGCGATTGACTTGATGATTGCGTTGTTGCAACGTACGAAGCCTCAACAAGTTCCCCTAACCGGGATGAAAAGGGAACTCGGGTTACAAGCCCGGGCTGCCCCCGCAACTGTGAGCGGTCTGCCTCGCATCGAATACCACTGGATTGACGAGATCTGGGAAGGTGATGCAGGGCCTCAAACCCGCGAGCCAGGAGACCTGCTTGTTGAAGTCGCCCATTCGACAGCCGGGGTGTGCTGAGCGAGCGGATTTTCCCGAGCGGCGACGGAGTGGGGCTGCGTGCGCGCAAGCTTCGCGTCGCTGCACCCGTTATCGTCGGGAAGGCAACGCTAGGCCGGTGCGGGACGTGGTCCTGGGGATCTCGTCACCGGGGGGCAGCCTTGAAACACTTATTCGCTGTTTGCGCGTGCGCAGCCGTGCTCTATGTTCATGTTCGAATCGCTGAAGCGCAAGTGGCGCCGGCGCCGCCGACGGATGATCCGTTGCACGAGATCGTCGTAACCGCAACCCGCAGCCCACAGCCCGCAAGCCAAGCGCTGGAGGCAATTGTCGTCATCGATCGCCAGGCGCTCGAGGATGCGCTGGCTACGGATGTCGGCGACGTGCTGCGCTTGCACGCCGGCCTCGACATCGGCCGCAACGGCGGTCCGGGGCAACCGCTGTCGCTGTTCATCCGCGGCGCCAATAGCGACCAGTCGATCATCATGATCGATGGCGTGCGCATCAACGCCGGCACGATTGGTGGTGCGCCACTGCAGAACCTCGCCCCGGAACTGTTCGAGCGGATCGAGATCGTCGAAGGGCCGCGCTCGGCGATCTACGGCACTGACGCCATTGGCGGCGTAGTCAACCTCATCACGCGCACGGGCGGCCCCTCGGGCGCCGATGCGATGCTGGACTACGGCCGCTACGCAACGGGCGAATTCGCCGTGGACGGCAACTACACGGAGGGTGACACCAGCCTGCGTGCGGCATTTACCGGACAGCGATCGACCGGTTTTCCGACCTTCGTCGGGGATACGCTGGACAGTGGCTACAAAAATCTGTCGGGCACCGCCGCCGCATCGACCAGGATCGCCGACGCCGACATCGGTGCCTTCTATTGGCTGTCGACAGGCACGACACAGTACGCCGAGGGGAATTACAACGGCGACTACACCGCGTTTGTTTCCTTCACGCCGCTCGAGGAGCGATTCTCGAACAGCGCGCTCGCAGTGCACGCGAGCGGCGACCTGACCGGCATCTGGCACGCGCGGGCAACGTTGAGTCGCATCATCGATGACCTGCGGCAGGACCAGGTGGACATCTACACCCAGCCCGCGGTCGGGGACTTCGACTACACGTCGCGCGACACGTTCGATCTGCAGAACGACGTCAAGATCGCCGGCACGCGGGTCAATCAGCTCGTCACATTTGGGACGATTCTCACCCAGGAGCAAACCAACTCGCTGTCCTATGGGACGGCGTATGCGATCGAAACGCATACGGAAACCTACTATGTTCAGGACCAGCTCGAAGACGGACCCAGTCGGCTTCTTCTGGCCGGCGGTTATTACCATCACCCCGCGTTCGGCGATCATGAAACTTGGAATGCTGAATATGGCTATGCCGTAACGGGAAGCACGCTGCTGATCGCGTCTGCCGGCACGGCATTTCGCGCGCCGTCGGCGACCGACCGATTCGGCTTCGGCGGCTCGCCCAATCTTTTGCCTGAAAGTTCGCGTGACTTCGAACTCGGCATCAAGTCGCGCATCAGCGAATCCCAGCAGGCGACATTCTCAGCGTTTCAGAACACCATCAACGACCTGATCGAGTTCGTGCCGGTCCCCAGTAACATCTACGGCGGCGAAAACCAGAACATCGACCGCGCCCGGATTCGGGGACTGGAGGCAACCTGGGAGTTGCACGCCGATCCGTGGTCGGTGCGTGCCGAGGCTAGCCTCCAGGATCCCCGCAACCTCTCCGCCGACGCCCCAGATACGGAGCTGCTGCGTCGTACCAAACGCAGCTTCACCGTCAGCAGCGCCCGTCGAATAGGGCGCGCAGAGCTTGGACTTGAGTTCCTGGAGTCCGGCGCGCGGCAGGACGTCAATGGCGTCACCGGCGCACCGGAGGTGCGCGATGGCGGCTACCTGCTGACGTCGATCTGGGCGAAGGTAGCGCTGACGCCGGCCTGGTCGGTGACGGCGCGACTCGACAACGCGCTAAATAGGCAATACGAGCTGGCGAATGGGTATAACACGGCCGGCCGAGCCGCTTCCATTTCCACTCGCTACAGCTTTCGCTAAAAAGCGTTGTTGGCGCTCAGCGACCCTGAACCACCGGCTGGGACGTGATCCGTCCGTCGAAATCCATCCACACATGCTGTGCAAAGTCGTACAACTTGCAGCGCCGCACGGTGTTCCAATAATAGCGCCAGGTGAAGACTTCCGAATTCAGACGTTCATCGAGAGTCGCGCTGAGCCGTGCCTGGGCTTCTTTCAGGCGGTACAGCGGAATACCCATGTTCACGTGGTGGGCCCCGTGTTCGAGAATGTAGTGAATCATGCCGTCGAGCGGCCGCATGAGCTTGACGTGTACGGTGGTGGTCGCATAGCCGGCATTCGCGCTCCATTCGTCGCGGCGCTCGTACCATGGTACCCGCGGATGGGTATGCTGCACGTAGACCACGAATCCCATCAGACAATTCCACAAGAAGAACGGCACCGCAAAACCGAAAATCAGCAGCGACCAGATGGAGTTGCCGTTATGGATCCCCCACAGGGTCAGGCCGCCGATCCACAATACGGCAAATCCCGCAACCAGGAAGCTATCGACGAGGTGACTGGGGCGACGCGTCGTAACGTGCTTGCGGCCCGGGAAGAACAGCTTCTTCCACCACATCTCGATCATGTAATAAATGCCCTGGCCGACACCGCTGCGATAGAGGTGCTCGAGCTGTCGCCGCATCCAGGGCAGGCGCGCAAATTCAACCGGCGAGTAAGGTGTCCACACGTAATCGCGGCCCTTTAAATTCGTGAAGCCGTGGTGAGCCAGGTTATGTCCGACTTCCCACAGGCTGTAGGGCGTCAACGACGGCAGGAACGCGATTCGGCCAATCCATTTGTTGAGTGTTTTATTGGGCGTGTAGGAGCCGTGGCAAGCGTCGTGGCCGATGACGAACAGTCGCGCGATCCACAGGGCAGCGACCAACGATGCGAAAACTTTGATCCACCAAGCCTCGACCACCAATAGGCTGGCAATCGCAGCCCCCAAAACCAGCCAGTCCAAGAAGAACCAGATGATCGGCACCGCGATGGCGCGGTCGACCGTGAACGGCTGCAGCAGCTTTTGAAATTTGAACCGGGATTTGTCCGCAGCGGGACTGGCGTCTGGTACGGTATCTGATTCAGGTGTGCAAGATGGCATTCAAAACTCCGGCCGGCAGGCGAAGCCTAAACACCACAGTATACGCTCGCGCCGGCGAGCCATGTAGGAACTGCGTTCAGGCAGTTTCCGCATCGGGCCAGAGCAGGACACCCAAATGCTCGCACGCTTCGATCAAAGCGGTCGCCGCCTCGCGGGTACTGGCATCCAGGCGCCGGTCGTGGGTCAGCAGCCAGGTCAGCCGCGCCCGGCGCGAACGCGCCGAGGGCTCGCTGTCGAAAAGCGCCGGAAATAAGCCCAGTGCATCGACAAATTCGCGCATGGGGGCCGCGGATGATGAGTTTGGCGCCGGAGTAAGGAGCAGCTTGAGCCAGGTCACACATCGCTTGGCAAGCCCTGCGCGGGTGATTCCAAGGCTGGTCCGGCGGCGCGACTCCCCGTCCGCAAGCGAGTCGGCCAAGTTACGGTAACGCTCGACCGCGGATTCGTCGGCCGGCAGGGCGGGGCTGGCATCGGATAGCACCGAGCGCAGCAAGTCGGCCAACAACAGGGAAAGAGCCTCGGCCAAAAAACGCTGGTTCTGATCCGCGTCGGGCCGCGACAGATCTTCCCAGCTGAGCGGGCCGCCCAATCGCCTAGCGTTCGGAGACTTCGACATGTGCCCAGTGTAGCGGCTCCGGCGATCATCGCAACTGTATCAAACTGAGATGCAGATCACAGACATGCACAAAGCCGTCGGAAAAGCCGGGGTGTGCTGCTGCGATGGCGTACCCGGCGAAATAAAATTATCATAAGCCGGATTACGGCCATGCAAGTGCCGGCGAGGATCGTTGGAACCCCGGTCGCACCTCATTCCCGGCAAACCTTCCGTGTTGGGCACCGGCGTACGGCGCATCGTTGCGCCCAATGCAGGTCTGATGACCGGGCCTGGGACCAATACGTACTTGTTGGGCCGGGGAGAGATCACCGTACTCGACCCCGGACCCGACGATGCTCGGCATTTGCAAGCCATCATGGATGCCGCCGATGGGGTCATTCGCTGGATCGTCGTCACGCATACTCACCGCGACCATTCGCCGCTCGCCGCAGTGCTGGCCGAACGGACCGGTGCACCTCTGATCGGCGGCTCGCCGCCGAATGACGGCCGCCAGGATGAGACTTTCAGACCCGATCACCTACCGCGAGATGGTGAGCGGCTGCAGTTGGGCGGCATCGTCCTGACCGCCATCCATACGCCCGGACATGCGTCCAACTGCGTCTGTTATCTGCTGGACGATGAGCGATTGCTGTTTACGGGCGACCACGTGCTCGAGGGTGTTTCGCCCGTGATTCTGCCGCCGGATGGCGACATGGCGGCCTATATGGGTTCACTTCAGAAATTAGCGGCCTATGAATTCGAGCGCATCGCACCCGGCCACGGCGGAGTCATGCAACGCGGTAAGCGCGTCATATCGCTATTGCGCGCACACCGTGTTGCGCGCGAGGACAAAGTAGTGGGAAAGCTGATGCACGGTGCGGCAACGCTCGATCAGCTGACGCCTGCGGTTTACGATGACGTGCCGCAGGAGCGCCACGCGTGGGCGAGGCTGACATTGGAGGCGCATCTCATCAAGCTTGCCCGCGACGGCCGCGTCATCGAGTCTGCGGGCAGCTGGCGACTCAGCGGCGTATGACGGCGCGGCTGAGCGTAGCGCTGCATGCGGTCAGTGTGCGGCGCGGCGATACATGGGCATTGCGGGATATCTCCCTAAGCTTGAAAGCGGGCGAGCGCTGGGCCCTCATCGGCGGCAACGGCGCCGGCAAGACGCAGCTTCTCAAGCTGCTGGGCACAGACGTCTGGCCGACCCCCACCGGCCGCGAGGCGCGCGTGTATCGCATTGGCCGCCGCCGGGTCGATCTGAGCGCAGCGAAGCAGCGCATGGCTTACATCGGCGCCGAATTGCAGGATAAATACGCCCGGTATGACTGGAATCCCACGGTGTGCGATTTGCTCGCGACCGGCCTGCACGGCACGGATTTGTTGTTGCAGCCGGTGACGTTCGAGGAGCATCGGCGGATCGCCAAGATGCTCAGGCTTTGCAGCCTGACACATCTGCAGAACCGCCGGTTCCTGTCCTTGTCGTATGGGCAAAAGCGGCTCGGGCTGCTGGCGCGCGGCTTGGTCCAAAATCCGGATTGGCTGTTGCTCGATGAGTTCTACAACGGCTTGGACGTCGATTATCGTCGCCGAATCGATCGTATACTCGAGCACGCGCGCCGCCGAGGGCAGTCCTGGGTTGCCGCCGCTCACCGCGCGATGGATGTGCCCCGAGGAACCCGGGGGCTGATCGAGTTGCACGCCGGCCGGCTGCACTCGGTCACACGGCTGCGCGGCGCAAATCTTGCTCGGCTGGCGGCGCACGCGGACGAAAACCCGCGGCCGCGCTCTGCGATGCGCGTGAAGGATACTTCCAAGCCGGAGCTTGGCGCCGCGAACGGCAAGGTGCTGCTGCGGATTGCCGGAGCCGATCTCTATGTGGAATACCGGGCCGTATTGCGCGATGTGAATTGGCAGGTGCGCCAAGGCGAGCATTGGGCCGTGTTCGGCGCCAACGGCACCGGCAAGTCCAGCTTCCTCAAACTCCTGTATGGAGATCTGTCGCCGGCTTTGGGCGGCAAAATCGAACGCAGCGGTTTTCCGTTCGGCACACCGATTGAGGCATGGAAGCGTCAGGTGGGCTACGTCTCGCCGGAGTTGCAAACCGACTATGCGGTAAACGTCACGGTGCTCGATCTGGTGATGAGCGGCCGTTACGCCAGCATCGGCATGTCCGATGCGCCGACGCCGGCAGATAAGCGACACGCGCTGCGCTGGCTCAAGTTCTTCGCCCTGACATCGTTCGCGACGCGCCGACCGCGCGAATTGTCGTACGGACAGTTGCGCCGCGCACTTTTCGCTCGAGCGCTCGCGAGCGATCCGCGCATTCTGTTGCTGGACGAGCCCCTGACCGGGCTCGACCCGCGTCAGCGCGCGACGATGAAGCGACTGCTCGAGCGTTTGATGACGGAGGACCGCACGCTCATCATCGCGGTTCACCATCCAGAAGACCTGCCGCGTGGGATGACTCACGCCTTGCATTTACATAAGCGGCGCGCCCATGCGATAGAGTTCCATTCTGCGACTTGAGTCTGGCAAGACGCACCGCGACCGGCAACACTCGAGCCTAGTTAATGGTGCGGCATGGGAGTCTCGTTATGTTGCGTTTCGCTGCGGCGGCCGTCGCGATGGCGGGATTCGCCCTCGCCGCTTGTGGCCACTCCGGCTATGCCGTGCGCCCGATACCGCGTATTGCGGCGGAGAACGTCGGTAAGCCGGTGAGCCGACTGCGGGACGCCTTCGGCGAGCCGCGCAAGATCGAAACCACTCCGACCAAGCTCGTCTACGTGTGGTTCTTGGAACAGACACCGGCCGGCGCACCCACCGGCTTTCACGGTTGCGAAATGGAAGTCAGCGTGGATCCCAGATCGGAGCACGTTTTGGGATATTCGCTGTCGAATATCGGTTGGGCCAGGTGTCCCGACATCGAACGAGAGATTCGCATAGCGGAGCGTTAGGCTTCCGGACCAGCGCCGCGACGTACTGCGGTTCATAATCGGCGGTACTGCATGTGGCCGCTCGGGCCGAGTGCGAATCCGGAGCTATTTTCGTGTCGCTGATCTTCATCCTCACCCTCGCCATCCAAGCCGGCCTGATCGTCCACGTCATCAAGACGGGAAGAAATAGCTTGTGGGTCTGGGCCATCGCGCTGCTGCCGGCGGCGGGCTCGCTGGCCTACGTCGTTGTCGAAATCCTGCCTGGGATCTTCGGCGGCCAGGCCGCGCGGCGCACCAAGGCGGGCATGCAGCGCATCGTCGATCCGAACCGAGGTTTGCGGCAGGCTGCGGCGGTCGTGGAAATTTCCGGCAACGTCGATGCGCGCCGCCGTCTCGCCGAGGAGTTGTACGAACGCGGCCAGTACGATGAGGCCATCGCGGTATACCAGGCCGGCCTCCGGGGGATCTTCGAACACGATCCGACGCTGCTGTTGGGGTTGGCGCAAGCGCAGTTCGCGGCGCGCGATTTCGCAGCGGCACGCGCCTCTCTCGAGCGCCTCATACACAACAATCCGGATTTCAAGTCGGCAGACGGGCATCTTCTGTACGCGCGTACATTGGAAGCGCAAGATGCGCTTGATGAAGCGGAACACGAGTACGCGGCAGTGGCGCTGGGATATCCCGGTGCGGAAGCGCGGTTGCGGTACGCGCTCCTGCTCAAGCGTCGCGGCAAGCTTGATGAGGCACGCGGCTTACTCAAAGATTTGGTGGACGGTGCGAAATTGGGGCCAGCGCACTACCGCAAGGCCCAGGCCGAATGGCTGGAGCGCGCGCGCCGCGAACTGTAGTTGAAATCGCCGGGTGGAGAGCGCCTTGATGATGTCGATGCTTCGTTGCCGCAGCCGTGCCCGCATTACACTCGCGGTAATCGTGCTGGCCGGTTGCGCCAGTCAGATGGAGCCTGCACAACGATCGATCAGCGACATCGAGGCGATCGTGTCCTCCGCATCCTCCGAAGCGGCGAAGTACGTTCCTGATCAATTGACCGACGTGCAGCGCAAGTTGGGAGAACTGAAGACAACCTTCGATAACAAGGATTATGCGGCCGTGGTCGCGGGGGCACCGGCGGTGATGAGTGCGGCGCAAAGTCTGGCCGGTGCGGCGGCTGCCAAGAAAGACGAGCTGACGAAGGCGCTCAATGAACAGTGGTCGGATTTGGCCGCCGTGTTGCCGGGATCCATGACCGCCATCCAAAGCCGCATTGATCTGCTCGGTAAAAAATCGAGCAAGAACTTGACTGCGGGCATCGATCTCGATGCGGCGAGTGCCAGTCTGAGCAGTGCCGCGTCGCTATGGTCGAAAGCTCAGGCGGCGTTCGCTACGGGAAACTTGACCGAAGCCGTGACCACGGCGAAGACGGTCAGTTCCAACCTCGAAGGACTCGCGAGCACCTTGAAAATGGATTTGGCCGCGCCGGCTGCAGCGCCGACGGCCGCGTCGCCGAGCAGGTAGCGTGCCCGAGCAGCTAGCGTCGCTGCGGCGCGGTACACGTTCATAAGGCCAGCGTCCCCTCGCTGACGATCACTGCGCTGCCCCCGATGTGCACGGCGCGCAAGTCGCCGTGATCGAGTTCCAGCTTTACGCTTACCTCGCCGGGGCGATTCATTTGGCGACCCTGCCGGCCGACGAAGGTGGTCGAGTCGTTGCCGATCTGACCGAGAGTCCACAAGTACGCTGCGAGCATGGAATGCGCATTGCCGCTCACGGGGTCTTCCGGAATGCCAAGCGCTGGGCAAAACATCCGCGAATCGGTCGATAACCCATCCGCGCCTCGATTGACCGAAAACACGAAAAACCCGTCCACCTTGAGTTCGTTGCCCAGCGAGATCAACGTGTCGAAGTTCGGCGCCAGCGCATCCAACGCGCACACCTGTCCCACCGGTACCAGTAATCGTGCGCTTCCCTTGCGGGCAATGCGGGCAGGCAAGGCGTCGTGCAACTGCGCGCCCGACAGGCGCAATGCTTCGGCAATTCGCAGCGTGGTCTTGAGCGGCAAGGGAGGGTCGAACTCAGGCACGGTTTGCCGAAATTCGACCGTCGTTCCGTTTCGTTCGTGGGCGCTTACTTCGACGATGCCGGTGCCGCACAGTTGCCGGCACACGCCGGGTCCCCTTCGGCCGACCGCCAATAGCACCGCATGCGCGGCAACGGTTGCGTGTCCGACGAAGGGCGCTTCCTTGCGGGTGTTGAAGAACCTCAGACGCACATCATGGTCGGGGGCGGTCGCGGCGGATACGAACGCCACTTCGGCGTGCGCGAATTCACGTGCAATCGCCGCCAGAGTGGCGTCATCGAGCCCATCAGCATCGAGGACGACGGTGGCCGGGTTGCCGGTGAAGCGGGTGCGAGTGAATGCGTCGACTTGAAATATGCGCAAGCGTATCTCCACAGTGGTGCGGCAGTTTTGCACGCATCCTAACGTCAGGCTACACTTCATGGAACCTTGGGGTGGTCTTTAGAAAGACCTGAGACGTGGGAAGTCGGCTATTCGGCTCACCTGCGAACCCGTTGAACCTGACCCGGGTAATGCCGGCGTAGGGAGCAGGTAACCCGTGATGCGCGCAGCCGTCGAAATTAGTATGTACCCGTTGACCAGCGACTACCGGCCACTGATTCAGACCTTCATTGATCGCCTGAACCTGTATCCGGAAGTCCATGTCCTCACGAACGCACTCAGCACGCAAATCTGGGGCCCGCTCGATCGTGTCATGGCAATTCTCGCCGATGAGATGCGCCGTGCCGCCGCCGGGCCGCAATTGGTATTCGTCATGAAAGTGCTCCCCGGGTTGGAGGAGCCTGCAGAAGCGCGGCGTGCCGTGGGGCCGCCGGCCGCGGCGTCGCCGTGACGACGCCGCTCTCGGTCCAACTCGCGAGTGCTTGGAACTCGACGAGTTGGGTCGAGATTACCGCCGCCGGGCTTGCGGTGGCGTACCTGTTGCTTGCCATCAGGCAGCGGCTCAGCTGTTGGTTGGCCGCCTTCGTGAGCTCCTGCCTCTATGTCTGGGTGCTGTTCGGTGCACGGTTGTACATGGAATCCATGCTGAATGGTTTCTATGCGGCCATGGCCGTGTACGGCTACTGGCAGTGGACCCGCGGCATGGGCGATCAGCAACTTCAGGTATCACGGTGGTCTTGGCAGCGCAACGCGGCGGGACTGCTGGCGGTCACCGGCATGTCGATCGTCAGTTCCTATTTCCTGCGGCGCTTCACTCCGGCAGCATGGCCATTCGTGGATTCGATGGTGACGTGGTCGAGCGTTCTTGCCACTTTCTTGGTCGCTCGCAAGGTCTACGAGAACTGGCATTGGTGGCTCATCATCGACTCGGTCAGTCTCTGCCTGTGCTTCACCCGTCGTCTCTATCTCACCATGCTGTTGTTCGGTCTTTATCTGGTGATGATAGTGATCGGTATGCGCGAATGGCGCCCAAGGAGCCTGTGTGAGTATTCTACGTGAGCCGCGTTGGCTGGGAGAGGGAGCGGATGCAAGGCGCGCGGCGCAGGCCTAGGCTAAGCTCCAGGGCAAGCCGCGCAACGCCGCAGACGCCCCTCTCCCAGCCAACCCTTCGGGAGCGGGCAGATTTCCCCTCATTCGT
>JBKQSA010000050.1:0-6403 GCA_052143815.1 Steroidobacteraceae bacterium
CGCTCCTGTGGCCACGGCACCGCCCCAGAAGACAAGCCCCCGCCACCACGGGCCCGGATGGAGCCAGCGACGCAACCGCCGCAAAGCCTCGGGAGCGCCCGCGGTCCCGAGGAGATTCTCCGGGCTCATGTTCTCAACATGGCGATAACCAGCCCTGGAAGGCACCTCGGCGTAGTCTCGCGAACGCCGCGAACGGTACTCAGCGAGGTTTTGATGATTAGGCGCTCAACATTCTCAGGGACCGGCTCTTTTGCGGTTGCTTCAACTGGGTCGTACGTCACGTCCTGATCCTCTATCCGTTTGTCATCGGCACTCTACGTCGACTCACACGAGCCGAGCGCTCGAGGCACGTCGAAGACCGCGACACCGCCCTGTCGGCCGGCCAGTCAGGATCCGGATGACGGTGAAATCGGACTACTTGTTGTACTTCAGCAAGATAATTGCTCAGCCCAACGGCGCACCCTTTGCGCGGGTCGAGCAACTCCATCCTCTCTCACGTACGCTGCGTCTCCTCGCAACGAAAATCACGACCGCGTCACCTTTCCACCCTTTCTGTGTACAGATCCATTGATATCCTTTATATTTGCATGATTGTACCTCGCACGGAAGTGAAACTTGCGCACTGAACTGGCGCGGCGGGTTATCGTACCCCGTCGGAACTACCTACGACATAAACAGCTGACACTCGACGTGTTGAAGCAATTCAGGCTGATTTATGGATCCGTCCGGCATCATTTCCGGCAAGTCGAAGAGACATGCGGGGTTTCCGGTTCGCAACTGTGGATGCTGCATGAATTGCAAGAGTCACCGGGAATCGGTGTCTCCGACCTTGCACACCGCCTCTCCATCCATCAAACGACCTGCAGCCAATTGGTCGAGAAGCTGGTGGCGCGCGGCTATGTCGTCAAGACACGATCGGATCTGGACCAGCGCCGCGTCGGTCTCACGATCACGAGAAGTGCTGCCAAAGTTCTCAAAGATGCCCCGGGCCCCGCAGAGGGCCTGATTCCGGAGGCCTTGCTGGGGTTGTCGGAGGCGACGCTGCAATCGCTGGCGACGAATCTCGGCCAACTGATCGACGGACTTCATTTGCAGGATGAGCAGGCTGCTGAAAGGCCACTCTCCGATTTATGATTCCCATGACAACAGGCACACAACCCACCACATCACCAATGAACGGCGCGCCGCGCGGCGGCTGGGTCTTCCCGAGTGATTATTGCGGACGAGCGGTGTGCGCTCAACAACAAACCGATGAAAAATAGGAGTGATTCGATGACTAGGTACAGAAGCCCCGTTTTCATGATGAGCGCAGCTACGTTCTGCGTGGTTCTGGCGTCGGGCTGCACCGACCTGAAGCCCGTGCAGGCACAACTGGATGACCTCAAGTCCCAGCTGAGTAAGCTATCGTCGCAAACGGCGAGCGTCGAGAGCCAGGCAAACGGCGCCGCGAGCGCTGCACGTTCCGCCGCTGCCGCAGCCCAGCATGCGCGGAGCACCGCTGATACGGCCAGCACGACCGCGAAAAATAACCAGCAGGCTATCGAGACAATCAATGAAAAGATCGACCGCATGTTCAAACATAAGCTTTCGAAGTAGCGTTTTTTCGGGAGTTATCGACGGGTCGATGTTGGCTGCAAGGCGACGCCGGCTCCCTTTTCGCCGCTCGAATTCACCGTTACCCGAATCGGAATACAAATTGAGGTGACGATATGTTGATTCTGACCCGTCGGATTGGTGAAACACTTCGGATCGGTGCGGAGGTGTCCATCACTGTGGTGGGGATTCATGGCCATCAGATTCGCGTCGGTATTCAAGCGCCGAAATCGATTCCGGTGCATCGAGAAGAGATTTATCTCCGCATAGCCGCACGAGGCCAAGCGAACCATGCGTCGGCACCGCCAATAGCGCAAAAGCGCTGATGCGGCAGGTGAAGTCGTATATCTGAAGCTACGAGATAGCATCGTCAACCGCTCTTCAATGTTGCCGGCCCAGTTTGGAGTAGAGAATCGGCAGTGCTCTTAAACCTCATCCAGGAAACGTCGTCCCCGACAAACGCTGAACACCCTATGCACCCAAACTTCGCGCTGCGCCGACTCACAGATGAAGTTTGTGGGCTCTTAGATCCCGCTGGTGCTTCGCGGGTCATCGTCGCATCTCCGTCAACCACTTGCCTCGAGCGGCTGTACGCTGGATCGCGCACCTGACCGCTGTTTCCCTAGGAGATATCGTATGAATAGCATTGCACAGTGGGGTTCGGTGTTATCAGTGGCGATTGCCTCGTTTTATTGCCTCAGCACCTTCGGCGATCAACGAAGGGCGCCGCCTCCTGAAGGGACACCGGCCATACCGCCGAGTGCAGATGAGCGGCTTCACACGCAGCTAGCGGCAATCGGCGCCACGCGCACTGCCCGCGGTTGGGTGGTCACACTGTTGTGCACGCGATTCCAGTCTGGGAAGGCGCAATTGGAGCCTACCGATGTCGACAAGCTCGAGCGAATCGCGGCCTTGCTTCAAGTGCATCCATACTTGCGGGTCATGATCGAGGCAGATAAGGACACGCGCAGCACGCATGCTCACAACGAAGGGCTGTCGCAGAGGCTTGCAAATGCCGTGTTATGCGACCTCATCGAGAGTGGTGGCGATGCGGCAAGAATTCGGGCGCGAGTCCGAGAAGAAGATTCTCCCGTTGGATGTCTCGAGACCGCGAAGGTACGACAGCTACATCGCCGGATCCAGATTCTATTTTCGGACGCTGAAGGAGAGTTCAACCCGGCGACGGAGAAATCGCCCAGTGGGTCCCCCAGGCGTACAGGCCTCTGATGGTGCCACCGGAGTTTCCATGAATTCATGCTATCGACCCCTGCTGTTCCTGTACGTGCTCGCGGCGCCGGCCCACGCCGGTCCTGCACCGTTCGACTTGGCAGGTCCGGTCTTCGAGATCAACGTCATCCGAAGCGGGATCACGCTACCGATTTCTGAAGTCCCGAATCTAGCCACCGGCGATCAATTATGGATAAAGGCCGATCTGCCACCCACCCAGTCCAGCCACTACCTCATGGTGACTGCATTCTTGAGTGGATCGACCAATCCGCCTCCCGAAAGCTGGTTCTTTCCGTGTAAGACGTGGACGGGTAAGTGCGCGCACGACGGACTGACGGTAACGGTTCCGACCGGCGCGCAGCAGGTGCTCCTGTTTCTTGCCCCGCAAACTGGCGGCGATTTTAAAACGCTGATGGGGGCCGTGCGCGGACGCCCGGGTGCGTTTGTGCGTACGTCCCAGGATTTGAACCAGGCCGCGCTCGACCGATCCCGATTGGAACGGTATCTCTCCGCCATTCGCCGCCTCAATGACAATGATCCCGCCAGAATTAAGGCGGCCGCTCCCCTCATGGCGCGGAGCCTCGCCATCAAAGTCGACGATAAATGCCTGGATCGAATCCCCGAGCTTCAGGCGCCGTGCCTCATGCAGGGCCAGGAGTCCCTAATCCTCAACGACGGGCATAGCACATCGATCGTCGAGGCACTCACTTCGGGCCCCGGCAGCGATTTGGCCATGGAGGCGAGCTACACACCGCAGTTGAGCTACGGCTACTACAGTCCTTACATCGCATCGGTGCTGGATATCGCACGCATCTTGGATTCATTTCACGTGGCCCAGTATCAGTACATTCCGGCGCTTGGCTCACAACGCGGCGACCGACTGGCGCTGACGCTGAACACCGCTCCCTCGTTTCAGAACCCAAAATCCGTCTTGGTGGCCGCGCTGCCGGCGGTTGAAGAGTCGCAATTGCCACCCTTGCACGCGGTTGACCCGAAGCAGATCTACTGCGCCAGACGAACCACGCTCGTATTGCCGGTCGAGGGTGCCCCGCTGGTGTTCTCCACCAATTATGCGCATGACATGACCTTAAGATTGGCTGGGACAGACAGTAAGACCATCGAATTGCCGGCCGCCGCCGATGCGCTTCAGGGCGGCTACGTCATCGACACGTCCGGCTTGCGTTCCGCCGATCTTGGCGACAGTGTCCAGGCGTCGCTGCGAGGTCGATGGGGCTTTGATTCGTACGACGGCCCGAGCTTTCGCTTGATGAATGCCCATGCGGTAGCGTGGGAGCTCGCGGCGGGAGACGCGGTATCACTGATCGTCGGGCGCCAGGATACCGTGCACTTTCGCGCCGACAGCGTCAGTTGTATCGACGGCATTATGCTCAAGGATCCAGCCGGGAAGGAATTAAAGGCCGAGTGGAGAGCGGTCAAACCCAACGAAGTCGAGGTGAAGCTGCCACTGCAAGAGTCTCAACCGGGTGCCATGACGCTTATGGTCACGCAATCCGGCATCTCTCAACCGCAGCCCATTGCGATCCACGCCTTTTCGGAGGCCGGACGATTCGAGGGCTTCAGCATCCACTTGGGCGACGTGCAAGGGGTGCTGAAGGGCAGCCGTCTTGATGAGGTCGCCAGCTTATCAATCGGTTCCCTGGTGTTTCTGCCAGGCGAATTGTCGACGCAAAGCGGTACTGACGAACTGCCGATGATCGCCCAGGACACCCAAGCCGTCGCCGTGCTCAAACCGGGACATCCCGTGGATGCCAAAGTCACGCTGAGAGATGGCCGCGTGGTTTCGCTCAAAGCGTCTGTCGAAGCGCCGCGGCCTCGCATAACCCTGATCAGTAAGAGTGTGCAGCCGTCACCTTCCGGCGACAGCAGCAACATCAGGCTCATAGACTCGGAGCTACCGCAGGATGCGACACTCATATTCTCGGTGCGCACACAGTCACCGGCGGCGTTCTCGCGCGATGAGAGCATCGATATCGCCGCGACCGACCAGTCGTTCACGACTAGCTTGAGCGTGGGGAACGGCGGAATGACGCTCGAGAACTCTCACGTGGCGGTGGTCACCTTCAATCCGGCAAAGGCATTTGGATCGTCTGCATTTGGACCCTTGCAGTTTCGAGTCAATGACAAAGGGGTCACGGGAGATTGGCAGCCCTTGGCTGACCTTGTGCGCCTACCTGCGCTGAGCGACATCAAGTGCCCGTCGGCTCCCGAACTGGCATGCAAACTCTCTGGATCGAACTTGTTTTTAATCGACTCGGTGGCGAGCGACCCGCAGTTCCTGAATCCCGTTCAAGTGCCCGACGGCTTTCTAGGCTCTGCGCTGCCGGTCCCCCATCCGATCTCAGGCCCGCTCTATTTAAGGCTACGCGACGATCCAAACGTGATCAATCTATCAACCCTGACCGCAGAACAGATACCCGATTCTCCGGATGACATGGCGCGATCAGAGGCTCGCCAACCAGCGCCTGCCAAGGACGATGGCGCAGGCATCGATCCGCCTGCGAACCGCCCTGCGGCAAATGACGCGAATCATCGCCCGTTAGTGATCGCTACCCCGCTCTCCCGAGCCGCCCCACCGTGACTGTCGAGAGAATCTGCTCGCGGGAGTGCTTGTGTCGACTGGATC
Organism: Steroidobacteraceae bacterium; assembly: GCA_052143815.1. Lineage (GTDB taxonomy): Bacteria > Pseudomonadota > Gammaproteobacteria > Steroidobacterales > Steroidobacteraceae > Bog-1198. Next base: position 5,465 of record JBKQSA010000050.1, read on the forward strand.
ATCGTTGAAAACGTTGGAGCACTCACCGCTCAGTTGTTGCATCGCGCGCCGAGATGCTGCGGCGTGACGTGAAAACATTTCAGCAAAGCGCTGTCGTCCACTTGCGAGGCTTTCGCGTGTTTGAGTCAGGCGGCGTTCCGTTCGCTAAAGGATTAGCATGGTGTCACCGAGTGAGCAGATGCCGAACATTCGGAACGAACTCGGGAAAGTTCACTTCCTATACTTTCGAACGACAATCCTATGGAGCCACCATGAGCACATTGATCCGCAGTTGGGGCGCTCACGCGTTAGTTGCGTCAGCGGCGTTCCTGGCCATCAGCACATCGGCCTGGGCGGTTGACGTTAAAGTCAAACTGACCGGCGCTGAAGAGATGCCTCCGGTGACGACTTCTGCGTCCGGGACAGGAACAATTACGATCAGCGCCGACAAATCTGTCAGCGGTACCATCAAGACCGCCGGCATCGACGGGACGATGGCGCACATTCATGTGGGTGCGCCAGGCAAAAACGGGCCTCCCATTATTACTCTGAGCAAGGGCGCCGACGGCGTATGGTCAGTCCCCGCGGGTTCTAAGTTCACGGATGAGCAGTACGCAAGTTTCAAGGCTGGCAATCTGTATGTGAACATCCACAGCGCCGAGCACAAGCCGGGCGAGATTCGCGGGCAGCTCAAGCCTTGATCGAACGAGGACGGAAACGGTGAGACGAGCACGGATTCGTGCAGTCCAAGCCACTCAAGGGACTCGGCCTTCTACGCGGGCGCGGGCCGCACCCTAGAGTCGAAGAGCCCGGGCGAGTTCATCGGAGACGGGACGACGATCTTCCGGCGAGAGCCGATCGGGGTCGTTGCTTCGGTCAACTCTCGGTGCAAAGTAAGGGGCACGACATGCTGTAACTCTCGGAGGACGTGTGAGAATTCAGTTTGGCGGAGCTGCGCGC
>JBKQSA010000051.1:0-8041 GCA_052143815.1 Steroidobacteraceae bacterium
GCGCCACAATACGCCCCTCGAAACAGCGAACAGCAAGTGTTTGACGGGCTTGGGCAAAACGGCGTCAGCCGCTAGAATTACCGAGAGAAAGTAGCGGCACTTTTGGCACGGAAATCAAGGGAACCCCCCGATGCGCGCGGGGAACTCTGGATCGGGGTGGAATGTCACCGCAATGGCACAGATTTCTTTGCCGTTGGTTAGGCAGTTGTTCGCGACGCTCCTCAAAGACGTGGGATGCGGAAGCGGGCTCCCGTAGGGTCGCAAAACAAAGGTGGACCTCTCTCATGCGCAGACTCACAATCATACTTATCGTCCACGCAGCCGGAAGATCCTAGCCTTCGATGTCCGACATATTTGTTTATCAGATTTACCACAAGGGAAGTGGGCCACTGGACCCCGGCTTCCGCGTGCTCGATAACTCCACGAGCGCCAGGCCGGATTGGTTCGAATATTGGCCGATTCGTCAGTTCTTGCTCAATGAACCATTGGAGGAGGATGCCTTTTACGGGTTTCTATCTCCTAGATTCAAAGAAAAAACCAACCTGAGCTCCGCCGCTGTCTTTGACTTCCTCAAGGAAAACAGCACGGCCGATATCGTTCTAATGACACCGAGCCTTCACCTCACCGCCTATTATTGGAACGTGTTTCAATACGGCGATTTTTGTCACCCCGGCCTTTTGAACCTAGCGACGCAATTCTTCAGGCGCATCGGCCGCCCAACCAATCTGACCGACCTGGTCACGAATTCACGCAATGAAGTTTATTCTAACTACTTTTTTGCGAAGCCCCGCTTCTGGAGAGCATGGCTCGACATCACGGAGCAGCTGATCACGATAGCCGAGACACCGGCCGATCCGCTAGGCGTCGAGCTTCGTAAAACGACCAGCTATCGGGGTGCGAACAGCGTGCAGATGAAGATTTTCATCATGGAACGAATCCCAACGTGGATGTTGACGCGGGATTCTACGTTCACTGTGGTTGCGCGAGATCCCTTCGTTGTCCGATCTCGCGTATACAAGGTGCCAGGGGCGGTCGTCTGCGATGCGCTGAAACTCGCTTATACCATCAACGGCCGACAACAGCAGTACCGTGACTTGTTCAATGTAGTAAGCAAAATGGCAAAAATATTCGCCTTGCAGATCCGGTTCGGAAATCTTGTCGGCTTTAGGACTATACGATCTTGCATGACGTCTTTGTCGGCATACTGGACGAAGGCCGGAAAGACGGGGCATTGAGGAGCCTTAAATGCGAACAGCATCAGCTTTCGACTATCTGCGGGCGCTGCGCCTCTATCTTCGGTACACCGGCCGGCGATTCCCCAAATATCGGCTCTATCAGTCGGTCGTACGTGGAAGGCACGGAATAGAAATCGGGGGACCAAGCAAGCTGTTCAGAAGTCGATTGCCGCTATACCCGGTGATCAATCATCTAGACGGCGTGAATTTTTCGCATCGGACAATCTGGGAAGGAGATTGCAAGTCCGGCCGCCACTTCCGTTACTACGGAGAGCGCATGGGTCAGCAATTCATCGCTGACGCCACGGACCTATCACCCTTAGCCTCCGAATCTTATGATTTCGTTTTGTCGAGCAACTGTCTCGAACACGTCGCCAATCCCCTCAAGGCGCTTGCGGAGTGGCGACGCGTCTTGAGGCAAGGTGGCGCGCTCGTGTTGGTGCTACCTAACCAAGTCACTAACTTCGATCATCGCCGTCCGGTGACGGCGTTTAGTCACTTGCTCGATGATTTACATCGTGATGTTGACGAAGCGGACCTGACGCACCTGGACGAAATTCTCGCGCTGCATGATTTGTCGCTCGATCCACCTGCAGGGACTCTCGAGAATTTCAAGGCGCGAAGTCTCGAAAACTTCAAGAATCGCGCTCTTCATCACCATGTGTTCGACTTACCGCTCATCGATCAGGTGTTGCTGCATGCGGGGTTCGAGGTGCTCAATTGTGGCGCAGCCCATAAGGACCTTTTTGCACTTGCGACTCGGCGTTAGCTGGTCGAGTAGCCCGGAGGGGGGGCCTGCGGCGCTCGGGAGAACCAGTCCACGTTTGCTCGGCAGAACTAGCCCATCCTGGTTACACGATTCCGCGCAGAATTTCGCACGGGATTCGGCAGACCGGCAGGCGCGTGATCAGCGCAAGACCCGCCCGCGTGTTACGCAGCAATAATTTCACGCAACACTTCAGGCCGACGTGCTGCAATCGCGAGTAGCGAGCGCGCCGCGCCCGAAGGTTGGCGTCTGCCTTGCTCCCATTCTTGCAGCGTTCGCGTTGAAACGCCGAGCACGCTGGCAAATTGTTGCTGCGAAAGGCCAGTGCGTGTGCGCGCTTCGGTGATCGCGGAGACGGGGACGCGGTGCACGTGTCCCGCCTTACCTGCCTTCATTTCTCGTACCGACGCCAGAAGTTCCGCACCGATATCACGGGCTGCATCGCGCTTGCGCAGGGCCTTTTCACTCAACTTAGCCATTGATCGTCTCCCGAATCGTGTTTAGCGTCTTCGCTGGAATAGAATCCTTCGCACCCTTGGCGTACATCACGAGCAGATAAATCACACCATCCGTCAAGCGGTTGTAATGGATCACTCGTACTCCGCCGCGCTTTCCGGTGCCGGGGCGCGACCAGCGAACCTTTCGACAACCGCCCGAACTCTTGATGACATCACCGACCTCGGGGTGCAGTGCCAGCCACGCCACAAACTCACCGCGTTCGTCCTCGGTCCAATAATCCGGCCACAGGCGAGTGAACGTGGGGGTTTCGATGATTGTGTACACGACCGGAGTATACGTCTAAGACGTATCTACGTCAAAGACGTAGTCGAGGTGGGCTCTCAACCGTCCCCAATATATTGATTATATTGGAAAATAGAGCCTGCCCTATCGAATGGCGCGGCAAACCCCGCTGTTCGCGCGCGCGAACGCGAGATCTTTTCCTCGCCGCCATCTCGTTGGCGCGGGCCAACGAACCCTCTTAACTACACCCAAAAGCGCATGTCCGAGCACGAATCCCAGACGCTTGTCGTTATCAAATTCTAAAACTCAGCTTACCACGATCGCTTATGGCCACCGCTCAAATGTTCCGCGAGCCCAGCCTCATAGCAAAATCATCACTGCTCGCCATGACCAACCTTGTCGAGCGGTGGCAGGCGCCAGATCCATTGGCCTTCTACGCCGGCTCGCTCCGCGTGGCAATACATTTTTTTCTTCAATGATTTTCTTGTTGTTCGCCGATGCGACAGTTCGTGGACACCGATCAAACACAGCGCGGTCTGACACGTCAGTGTCAGAAGCTCTTGGTGACGATCCAATTATTCACGACGCCGGAACCGCGGGGACGATCGGCAGAGTGGACTAGTTTTGCCAAGCAGGATAGGACTGACTTTGGAAAGCGCCTCAGCCGGAGGCACATGGCGCGCGGTTACCCGCGCGCCATGTGCCATTACCCGACAAAAATCTAGCCTATGTACCGGTGTTCTCTGTTGCCCCAACAACCGTTGTGCCGCACCCTAAAGTGACGCTGACGGCATATCCCCCACTGCTAGTGGTTAGAATGCTCCCAGTAAAACTTCCACTGAGCAACGTCTCTTGGTCAGCACCAATAGACGCGTAATTGCCAGGTGCTCTAACGGTATATGTCTTCGCGGTGTAATCAAAAGTAAAAATGAAATTTTCCGCCCGATAGGTGCCCAAGCCAGAAGGGTAATTAATTACTTCCGTAACATAGTACATGAGATGGCCATTGCCGGCCGTGGCCGTTCCGAGGTTTACAGCGCCGACAATTGGACTCGGAGGCGAGTTGGTCAGGTCACACCCGCTCTGTTCCGTTAAAACCACGCTTCCCAGCTGGGTCGCATACGCCGACCCAGCAAACCCGAGCACTGCGGCGATTGGAAGTAAGCAACCGATGAGAGACTTCTTCATGACCCTCTCCCCAATTTTGGTGGTGACGATCGGAAAATACGATCGCCTTCGAAGCTACTCCCGCATCGATTGCATTGACTAGCTATCGGTGAAAATAGTCATTTCCTCATTTCTTGCTTTTGGGATTCGTCGGTGGGACTGCTGCATGTGGTGGCCGGCGAGAACACAGAATCGCTCAGCACTCGCAACAGCAGCTCGGTCATCGTCAGGTCGAGATTCGCTGCGCAGATTTTGAATTGTTGGCGGACCCGTAGCGGCACCTTGAAGTTCAAGCTCACGAGCCGAGCGCTCGAGTCCGATGCCTGTATTAATCGCTTTGCACGTAACTCCTGGAGATTCCTTACATTGCCTGATGCCTTATCCATTGACCGCCTCCCGTCCAAAATATGGAAGTCCCTCCACGCTTCACAGCGGGCGGAAAAACTTGTCCCTCTCACTTATATAAAGCGGCGTTTTGAGACGAAAGCCCTCACGTCGGCTCAAAATCATGCTTTTGATGACGTCGCATTTTTGCGAATCTTGTAGGAGTGACCTCAAGAAACGGATTTTTACGTACGCTAAGCCTCAAGGTGGGCTGATTCCAGAGGTTTTACCCGCCGTAGCGGCCTGAATCCGCCCTTAGCCACCCGTTTATTGGCGTGCCAGCTGTAGTCGCCGGTCAAACCGATGTGATTCCAGCCGAGCGGCGAGACGTGGGGGAGCAATGTTTCGTCGATCTGCCCGTGTTGCATGAGAGCCGCCACCACCCGCTCCAGGTACACGGTATTCCACATGGTGATAGCCGCAACGACCAAGTTGAGGCCGCTGGCTCGGTATCGCTGGTTCTCGTATGAACGGTCGCGGATCTCGGGGTCGGCTCATTTTTGGTTCCAAAAGTGACGGTAGGATTTCCCGGTAATTTTAGAGCTTCGTGCAAAGTTCCCCTGTTAAAACAAGGCGTTGCTACCCCTGACTTTTGAGCGCTATCGTACCTCGCAAAAGAGGGGATGCGATGAACAAGTGGCAAGCGACATTTCTGGGTCTCAAACATTTACCGCGCGGACTGAGCGGCTTCGAGATCGAGGCGTTCTTCACGTTCACGCTGGCTGAACGGCAGCTGATCGAGGAGCGGCGGCGACCGGCATTGAAGCTGGGGTTGGCGTTGCAGATCGGCTTTCTTCGCATGAGTGGACGGCTGCTTGATTCCGTTCGCATCGTGCCGCCTGCGCTGTGGCGCCATCTGGGCGAGCAATTCGGCGTGCAGGCCCCGGATCTGGCATCGCTGCGAGCGATGTATCGGCGCCACCGCACCGTGTATGAACATCAAGAACTCGCCTGTACCGCGCTGGGGTTTCATTCCTTGACCGAGGCACGGCGGCGTGCGTTGGTTTACGCCTTGCGAGAGGAACTCACTGTGACCTTGGATCGAATGCGCTTGCTGGCTTTCGGTCGACAGTGGTTGTACGAGCGCAAGTTGTTGGTGATGCGCGAGAAGGATCTGCGCGCGATTATTTCCGGGGCGATTCGTCAGTTCGAGGCGAAGTTCGTCAAACAGATTCGGGCCGGTGCGGGCCCTGCGTTGGTGGAGCGCTGGCAGCAGACCTTGGTGAAGCCGCGGGAGTCATCGCTCACCACGCAGAGCTGGTTGTGGGCACCGCCGGCCAAACACTCGACCCGGCAAATCGATGAGCTGCTGGAGCGTATCGAGGTATTGTATCAACTGGATGTGCAGCACCACCTACGAGATCATCCCGATGACCTGTTGCGTCGTTATGCGCGGCGGCTGGCATCCCGTCCGCCATCGGCGGGTCGCATGATTGTCGAGCCGGGCCGCACGATCGAAGTGGCTTGCTTCATGCGCTACAGCCTGCAGGTCAACACGGATCGGTTGCTGCTGATGGTGCGGCGTCGGGTAGCGGATCTGTGGCGTCATGCCACGAAGGATGCCAATCGAGTCCTGGTCCACTGGGCCGATTTGTATCGAGAACTGCTCGCCTCGGTTGGCGCGCTGGCGACCGATGCCAGCGTGGCGGATGGTGAGATCCGTGAACGATTGCGATCGCTGGTGGCTGAACATCAGCGCCGCAAGCCGCCGACGCGCGCGCAGTTGGTCCGTGATCATTTGACGCTGGAGGTTCGCCCGGTCCGCTCGCTGTTGTCGGGATTGACGGCGCTGCCATGGGAAGCGACTCCGGACCATCCGGTGCTGGCGGCAATTCACGTACTCAAAGACCTCTACAAACAGGGTGCCCGGGAATTACCAGGGGCCCTGGCGATCGATTTCGGCAGGGTGTGGCGCGCGCTGCTGGCCGGCGCCGATCGTGAACAGGCGTTTCGCGCCTTCGAAGTCGCTACCTTACTGGCGCTGCGCCGGGCACTGCGTAATGGCACCGTGTGGATCGATCACAGCTTGGCGTTTCGCAGCCGCGAACGGCTGTTTATCCCGGCTGAGAGATGGGAGAAGGAGCGCAATTCCTACTATCGGCGCCTGTCATTGCCGAAGCGCGCCGAGTCGTATCTCGAACCGCTCATCGAACGTGCCAAAGCGGGCGTTGCCGCCGTCGCCAAGGCCGTCGAGGCCGGTGAACTGCGGGTCGATGACGAGTTGCACCTGACACCCCTGGCGGCCGAGGAGGAGGAGCCGGAACTGGTCAAGTTGCGCGCCGCGCTCGATCACCGGATCGGCGAGGCGCAATTGCCGGATTTGCTGTTGCAGGTCGATGCGAAGGTGCGATTCAGCTGGATCATGCTGGGTCGCGAACCGCGTTCCGACAAGGAACTGTTGATGGTGTATGGCGGCATCTTGGCCCACGGCACCTCGATGTCGGCGGCCGAGACGGCACGCATGATTCCGCAACTCTCGGCTGCCACGGTGCGCCAAGCGATGCGCTGGGCCGGCGACGAACGACGACTCGCCGAGGCCAGTGCCGCCGTGCTCGCCTATATGCGCCAGCATCCGATTGCGGCAACCTGGGGCCGCTCGGATTTAGCCTCCTCCGACATGATGAGCCTGGAGACCCAACAGCGGATTTGGCAAGCACGCATCGATCCACGCCGGCAAACGCCTTCCGTCGGGATCTATGGGCATGTGCTGGCGGGTGGGGGCATCTTCAACGCACAACCCTTCGTGCTCAATGAACGGCAGGTCGGCGTCGCCATTGAGGGTGTGTTGCGACAGGAGGCCGTCAAGATCACGCAACTCGCGGTCGATACGCATGGTCATACGGACGTAGGCATGGCGGTGTCCGACGGCGTCGGATTTGCGATGTGCCCTCGATTGAAGGCGCTCAAGGATCGCCACCTGTATCTACCCCGCAGCTGCGAGGTGCCCGAGATCCTCAAGCCGATCTGCGAGGCCAGCTTGGACTTGAGCCAAGTGCCGACTCAATGGGACGCGTGGGTGCGTCTGCTGGCCTCCGTCTATAGCGGTCACACAAGCGCTATCAGCGTGATGGCCCGCTTTGGCTCCGCAGCCCGTGGAGATCCGCTCTATGAGGTCGGGGTCGTCATCGGACGCTTGCTGCGCACCGTGTTCTTGGCCGATTACTTCGTCAATCCGGTATTTAGGCGCGAGATCCTACGAGTCCTCAATCGCGGCGAAGCGACCAATGCCTTGAAGCGCTTGATCTATACCGGCCGCGTCGCCGGCTATCAAGCCAAGAGCCAGGATGAAATGCAGGCCGATGCGGATGCGCTGAGTCTGCTCGCCAATATCGTGATGGCCTGGAACACGGTGAAAATGCAGGCGATCTTTGATCGCTGGGCCCAGAGTCGCAGCGGTGCCATCCCGCCGGAATTGATTGCGCGGTGTGCCCCGACGCGTACCGAGGGCCTGAATATGCGTGGGGTATTTCAATTTCTCATCGAGCAATACGCCGATGCTTTGATGCCGTCCCGGGTCATCCTGAAAACCTCAATTTTGGAGGCCTAAATCTGCACTGGCGATGCCGAAAAACTCATGGTTTTAGGGATAGCAGGAACGTTAATTAAATCCGCGCCTTACACGCTCCAGGTCAAAAACTCCCGGGAAATAGTGGGTGTTTCTACCGTCACTTTTGGAACCAAAAATGAGGCGACCCCGATGCGCGCGGGGAACTCTGGATCGGGGTGGAATGTCACCGCAATGGCACAG
>JBKQSA010000052.1:0-19627 GCA_052143815.1 Steroidobacteraceae bacterium
GGAGGGCTTGCAGCTCGCGGCCGGCGACGCACAGATCCAATTTCCCTCGGTCGATCAGGCAAGCGTATACCGCCGCACGATCGTGGTGACCCCGGACGCGCAAGGCGTGCTGTTTGTGACGTTGAATGTCAGCTTGAAACACGACCAAATGACCGAATCGCGGGCTTTTTTGGTGCCGATCATCGTGGGCGAGATCGTGGCCCGGGACGAGACGGGCGCCGCCAAACAAAAGAAGTGAATCAAACGGACAAGGATCCCAAAAGACCGCTACAATAGGCGGTTTCCCTTAGGGCTCACTGTGACCGAGAAACTCCGCAATATCGCCATCATCGCGCACGTCGATCATGGCAAGACCACGCTCGTGGATCAGCTTTTACGCCAGTCCGGTACGCTCGATGCGCGGAAGGATTTGCAAGAGCGCGTCATGGATTCGAACGTGTTGGAGCGTGAGCGTGGCATCACCATTCTCGCGAAGAACACCGCCATCATGTGGGGCGACTATCGAATCAACATCGTCGACACGCCGGGGCACGCGGATTTCGGCGGCGAGGTCGAGCGCGTGCTCGCCATGGTCGACTGCGTACTGCTGCTGGTGGATGCGGTGGACGGGCCCATGCCGCAAACCCGTTTCGTCACACAGAAGGCGTTCAAGCACGGCCTGCGTCCGATCGTCGTCATCAATAAGATCGATCGGGACGAGGCACGTCCGGGCTGGGTGCTCGATCAGACCTTTGATTTGTTCGACCGCCTCGGCGCGACCGACGAGCAATTGGATTTCCCGGTGGTGTACGCTTCGGCACTTCGCGGCTTTGCGGGCCTCGATTCCACGGTTCGCGACGGCGACATGCAACCGCTGTTCAAGACCATCGTGGAGCATTGTCCTCCGCCCGACGTCGACGTCGATGGCCCGTTGCAGCTGCAGGTCACCTTGCTCGATTATTCCAGCTACGTCGGTGCAATCGGCATCGGCCGCATCAAGCGGGGCACCCTCAGGAGGGGAATGGCGGTCACGGTGGTGAATCGCGAAGGGAAGCAGCGCTCCGAAAGAATCACCCAGGTGTTGGGCTTCCATGGGCTGACCCGTATCGAGGTCGAGTCGGCTTTTGCGGGCGACATCGTAGCGTTTGCAGGAATCAGTGAGCCCAAGGTCTCGGACACCCTGTGCGATCCGGCAAATGTCGAGGCGCTTCCGAGCCTCGTCGTCGACGAGCCCACCATCAGCATGACATTTGAGGTCAACACGTCACCATTCTTGGGCCGTGAGGGGAAATTCGTCACCAGTCGGCAAATTCGCGAACGCCTCGACCGTGAGTCCATTCACAACGTGGCGTTGCGCGTCGAGCCGACCTCTGATCCGGACAAGTTCGTGGTGTTCGGCCGCGGTGAATTGCACCTCGGAGTGTTGCTCGAGAACATGCGGCGCGAGGGCTACGAAATGGCCGTCTCCAGGCCACGCGTGGTCATCAAGCATATCGACGGCGTGGCGCATGAACCGTACGAGCAGGTAACGGTGGATGTGGACAGCGACGCGCAAGGCTCCGTCATGTCGGCGCTGGGCAGCCGCGGCGCAGATCTCAAGGATATGCAGGCAGACGGCCGGGGCCGCGTGCGCTTGGATTACATGGTGCCGTCGCGCGGCCTCATCGGATTTCAAACGGAGTTCCGCACCATGACGCGCGGTACGGGCTTGCTGCATCACGTATTCGATCATTACGGGCCGGTGGTGCAGCGCGAACTGGGTCAGCGCCCGCAGGGGGTTTTGATTGCCAATGGCCAGGGTGTCGCATTGGCCTATTCCCTGTTCAGCTTGCAAGAGCGTGGCCGGCTGTGCATCGGGCCCGGTGAAGAGGTCTACGAAGGCATGATCATCGGTCTCAACAATCGCGAAGACGATCTCGTGGTCAATCCTCTCAAGGGCAAGAAGCTCACCAATATGCGGGCCGCCGGCAAGGATGAGAACGTCGTTTTGACGCCGCCCATCAGGTTCTCGCTGGAGCAGGCCATGGAGTTCATCGACGACGACGAACTGATCGAAGTGACCCCCACCTCCATTCGCTTGCGTAAGCGAAATCTGCGGGAAAACGAGCGCAAGCGTTCGGGACGCGAAACGGCCGACCAAGCGTCGTAGAACCGCACTTCGTAGTTATTTAACCGATTATTGCCCGAACCGAGACGCCCGTCACGCCTCGGGTCAGGGATCTCCCTAACATCTCACCTAGCGTTGAGTGCCCGGAGGCGGCGTCAATTCAGTGCGGGAGATTTTAGAGGTGTCACGCGATCTTGCGGCAGCGCTTCGCAACGAGCCATCGCAAACGCCGGAGGGCATGAATCGCGTGCTCGAAAACCAGCTTCGCGACGCGCGGGGCCGGGGCGGCGAGCTGGATTTGGACGCGCTGCTCAAGATGGTGAGCGCACACTACGATCGCTTGGATGCCGAGCGGCGCGGCGTCGTGCTGTCCATGCAGCTCATGTCAGACGAGGCGCAGGCGCTTACCCGGGAGATTCGCGAGGAAACAGCCTCGCATTTACAGGCCATCCTCGACAATGTCAAGGACGCCATTGTCACCGTTGACGACCTGGGCCATATCGAGAGCTTCAATCCGACCGGAGAACGCATTTTCGGCTATTCGGCCGCGGAGATCCTCGGTAGAACGTTGGATTTCTTGCTGCCGGACGTAGGGGCGGGCCCGGATGTCCAGGGCCACCCAGCATATGGCCGGCGGGCGGACGACCAAAGCGCGCCCCGATCGCCCGCAAGGGGGCGCCTCGTAGATTTCCTCGAACGTTGCGCCGCCAAGATCGACGATACGCACGTGGATCTGGCCGCGCATCAGACGTGGGGTGTGATCAAGGGTGGCGCGCGGGTCGCCGTCGAGATCACGGTCAGCAAGGCCAGCCTCAACCGGCGCGACGGCTATATCCTTTGCATTCGCGACACCACGGAAAGACATCTCGCCGAGCATTCGATGCGCGAGAGCGAGGCCCGGTATCGAACGCTGGTGGAGCATGCACCGGAAGTCATCGTCGTCTTCGACGTCGATCAGGGCAGGTTCGTCGACGTCAACGACAATGCCTGCCGCTTTTTCAAAATGGACCGCGAAACTCTCTTGGCCTGCGGACCGGACAAGATCACGCCGCCGCAGCAACTCGACGGCAGCCCGTCGTTCGGGGTGGCTCGCGGGTATATCGACGGCGCGCTGGCCGGCGCCGCGCCGGTATTCGAGTGGGTGCATTGCGACGCGTTTGGACGGAACTTCCCCTGCGAAGTGCGCTTCGTGCGCTTGCCGAGTTCCAACCGGCGGTTGATTCGCGCCAGCATTGCCGACATCACCGAGCGCAAGCGGGCCGACGCGATCGCTACCGGCGAGCGACGGGTATTCGAGAAGATCGCTGCCAATGCACCGTTGTTGACGGTGCTCGAAGCAATCTCCGAAGTCATCGAGCGCGTGATAGCGGACAGCTTTTGCGCAATCAATCTACTCGACATCGACGCTCAGGTTCTACGCTACGGTGTGGCGCCCAGCCTGCCGCGCGAGTTCGTGGCCGCCATGGATCACGCGCCGGTCGGCATTCGCTACGGATCGTGCGCAGCGGCAATCTTCATGGCTCGCCAGGTAACCGTAGCCGACATCGAAGTCGACGGATTCTGGGAATTTCGCCGCGACGCCGCGCAGCACGCGGGCCTGCGTGCGGCGTGGTCCACGCCCATCGTCGCATCGGACGGACCCATCGTCGGTACATTTTCCGTATATCAACGGCAGCCGGGCGTGCCGTCGGCCCGCGATCACGAGTTGATGTCGCGTATGGCGCAGATCGCCGGTATCGCGATCGAACGGCGCAGCGCCGAGGACGCTCTGCGCGAAAGCGAATCGAAGTTTCGTGGGCTGTTCGAAAGCGTCATGGAAGGGGTGTATCGAACGACGCGCGGCGGCCGCTTCCTGGTGGTCAATCCCGCATTCGTCCAGATGCTGGGCTACGCCTCGGCCGAGGAAATCTATCAGGTGTCGGCCGGCTCGCTGTACTGGTATCCGACCGATCGCGACAGTTTCGTGCGGCGCATGGAGAGCGAAGGCGAAATCCGCAACGTCGAATACGTCTTGCGCCGCAAAGACGGTTCGATGTTGGTGGTGGTCGACAACGGCCGGGTGGTGCGCGACAAACAGGGACGCATCAGCGGATTCGAAGGCACGATCGCCGATATTACCGAACGCAAGAAGGCGGAAACCGCGGTATTCCAAGCCAAGGAGCGCGCCCAGGTCACGCTCCAGTCGATCGGCGATGCCGTCATCACCACCGATTCCGAAGGGCGCATCGATTACATGAATCCGATTGCCGAGAGCTTGACCGGATGGGAAAGCCGGGAGGCGCAGGATCGGCTCATCGGCGACGTATTGACCCTGGTCGATGAAGTCACGCGAGCAACGAGCGAGAGTCCGGTCATGCGTTGCTTGCGGGAAGGCCAGGTAGTGGGTCTCGCCGAACACACCGTCTTGGTGAATCGCCGCGGGCAGGAAATCGCGATCCAAGACTCGGCTGCGCCGATCCGCGACCGCGCGGGAAATCTCATTGGCGCCGTCATGGTGTTCCACGACGTCAGCAAAGAACGGCGTTTGTACCGCGCGCTGCACTACCAAGCCAGCCATGACGCGTTGACCGGTCTCATCAATCGGCGCGAATTCGAAAATCGACTCACTGCGGCGGTCGATGGCGTTCGCGAGAACGCCGACTGCCGGCACGCTTTGCTGTACCTTGATCTGGATCAATTCAAATTGGTCAACGATACCTGTGGTCATCCGGCGGGCGATCAACTGCTGAAGCAGATTACCGGTGTGCTGCAATCGCGAGTGCGCGCCGGCGACACCCTGGCGCGCCTGGGGGGCGACGAATTCGGCATCCTGCTCCAGAGTTGCACGCTCGATCAGGCCCTGCGGTTGGCGGAAACGTTGAGGCAGGCCATCCGCGATTATCGATTCATCTGGCAGGACGGTGTATTGGCCGTCGGCGTCAGCGTTGGGATCGTAGAGATCACCAACGAGACCCCCACCGTGGCCAATGTGATGAGCGCGGCCGACGTGGCCTGCTACGCAGCGAAGGACCAAGGCCGCAACCGCGTACAGTTGTACAAACCCGATAATGTGCCCGAGCGGCATCGTGAAATGCATTGGGTATCCAAACTCACGCGCGCCTGCGACGACAGCCGTTTCGAGCTCTGTTATCAGCCGATCGTGCCCATCGGCGCCAATCGCTGCGACCGGGAGCATTTCGAGCTTATGCTGCGATTGCGCGACGAGTCAGGCTCGTTGATCGCACCCGCCGAATTCATACCGGCCGCGGAACGCTACAATGTCATGCCGTCGATCGATCGATGGGTCGTGCGGCGCGCTCTTGATCAGCTGGTGCATCGCAGCGGCAGCGGCATCAAGCCGTACACGATTGCGGTCAATCTGTCGGGGACGTCGCTCAACGATGAGCGGTTTTTGGAATATCTGATCGCGGAGCTGAGTGCGCGCGAACTCAGCGCAGGTGCCGTGTGTTTCGAGATCACCGAAACCGCCGCGATCGCGAATTTGGGCAACGTGGTCTACTTCATGCGCGAGCTCAAAAATCGGGGTTGCCTATTCGCACTCGACGATTTCGGCAGCGGCCTCTCGTCGTTCATGTACCTGAAGACTCTGCCGGTCGATTACCTCAAGATAGACGGCCAATTCATCGAGAACGTCACGCGTGATCCGGTCGACCGAAGCATGGTCGAGGCGATCAGCCAGGTGGGCAAGGCCATGGGCATTCACACCATCGCCGAACGCGTCGAATCCGTCGACGTCATGCAGGAACTCGGACGACTTGGGATAGGATTCGCACAGGGATTTTACATTGCCGCGCCGCGCTCGACGAGCGAGTTTCCGTACTTGAGAAACTGAGTCTTGGCGATGGACGCACTTACGTCGCACTGACCCTAGCGCGCGGCGCGCGCTCCATGACGCGCGGCGTACAGTTCAAAACGTCAACCTGACGCCGCCGAATATTGAACGCGGCGCGGCGGGATTTTGGAAACGATTGTCGACCCCCGGACCGTTGGATTGCGCATCGCTTGGGATGCCGGGTGCATTCACGCCGGTGGGGTCACTGAACAGGCCGTACGTCGCATACCGTTCGTCGAATAGATTTTGAATGTTGGCGAAGATCTCAAATTGCTTACCGACTCGATAGGATGAGCGCAGGCTGACCACCGTGTAGCCCGGCAACGGCGGGTTCTGGTTGGATTCATCGCCGTGGTAGAACTGATTGCTCACCAGTACAACTGATGCTCCAACCGACCAAACGGACGATAGGAAGTAATCCGCACCCACCTTGAAGCGGTTTTTCGGGATGCCCGGCAGGCGATCGCCGGGCTGGACATGAATTTCGCCGTTTGCGTCCCGGAATGGATTGGAAGGAGAATTCAACGTCAGAGGCGAACCGAACACCGCATCGATGTAGCTATATTGGCCGTACGCCGACCATCGCTGCCCCTGATAATTGATGCCGGTCTCGACGCCTTGCCGCCGGGTTGAGCCGATGTTCTGAAAGAAACCTGTGCTGACCGATGTCGCGATGCCGTAGATGTCGTCTTCCAAATCCGTTCGGAACAGGCTCGCGTTCCAGGTAAGGGGGGCTGAGCTTGCGGTTGCCGGATGACCGCGCAATCCCACTTCGAACGTATGAGCGATGACTTGCTTCAAGTTGGGCGGATCGCCGGCCAGGCTGGAGGGCAACAGACAGGGCTGCAGAGGGTCGGAGCATTCGATCTCGCTGGCGGTGGGCGCCCGATTGTTGATGGAATATCCCAGGAACGCCGTGAGCGCCGGCGACACCTTATAGGTGGCGCCTGCCGCCGGATTGAAGTGGGTAAATCGGCTGTGGCCGTTCAAGTTCGTGCCGCGCTGATCCGACAGATCGACTTGGGCGATGTTGTATCGGCCGCTCAAGGAGACGGCGAGCAAGGGGTTCACGTCGAGGATGTCGGTCCCATAGAAACCATAATATTTGGTATCGGCATTCAATATGACCGGCGTCGCCGGAAAGTCGGTGCCTTCCGGTATATCAACGAACAGCTGGGAGGGTTCCACGATGAGCGACGCACCGATGACGCCGATCTGCGTTCCGGATGAGAAATTCGTATGCGCTGCATCGAGGGTGGTGCCCACGGCGAACTGATTGTCGTGGCCGGAGAGCTGCTGAGTATCCGTCAATTGAAACGAGCCGCCCCAGGTTTGCGAGTGAATGAGCTCGAAATTGTTCTGGCCGACGATATTCGCACCGCCGTTCGAGATGTCGGGCAAGTCCGTGCCGTTCGAATTCGTCAGAGGCGTCATCCCGTCCGGCTGGCACAACGCTCCTGCGTACGCTGCCGTGGTGCATGATGTGAAGTTGGTGCCGTTGCCGTTAGAGACGATCTGTCGATAATTGCGGAAGTACGTGACGCCCTGAACGGCAAGCGCGTCCGCGACCGCATACGAGGCGTTCAGCGTCGTGAAATCCAGATTGTCGATATTGGCTTGCGGACCGGTGAATACCGCCTCAGGGTTGATTGCCAGCGATTGCACCGGCGCCGCGCCTGGACCGAACAAGCGATTATTGGCCCGCGAATAGCTCAAGTCGACGGTGGCCGCATCGGCATGCACGCTCAAGTCCATGTAATACTGGCGCACGGTGTCGTGGGCAAACAGCCGCCACCCGTCCTGATCGAGCGCCCGAGCCGCCGCATACAGTGCGAATTGTCCCTTATTGAACCCGGCTTCTGCCGACGCCGAGCGTTGGTCGAAGGAGCCTCCGGATAGCGTTGAATCGGCCCCCTGGTAGGTGAAGCCATTTTTCATGGTCACGGCCAGCGCTCCGCCAAGAGCGTTCAGGCCGTAAAGCGGGCTCGCACTCAAGACATCGACGCGATTGATGGCGATGTCGGGAATCAGGTCCCAATTCACGCTGTCGCCGAAGGCCTCGTTGATCCGCACGCCGTTTTGGTAAACGGCCAACCCCTGCGGCGTCCCGAGCACGGGCGAGGCATCGAAGCCGCGATAGAAGACGTCCGGCTGAAACGGATCGGCCAAGGTGTCGCTGATGCTCACGCTGCCCAAATGGCTGCCGAGCGCGCCGGTGAGACTGGCCGTTCCGTTCTGGGTAAGATCGCCGGCGAACACGCTTTGCACGTTGCCCGGCACCTTATCCATGTCGATAGTCAGTCCCGGCACCGGCGTGGTGCCGATCACCATAATCTCCTGTAGGGTGGAAGCGGCGGCAGGCGTCTGATCGAGCGCTCCGGCGGCAGACCACGGGTTTCCGGCGAACAGCGCTGCGATCGCGGCGAAGCGGCGCCCCCCGGTCGCCAGGTAGCCATGTAGGTGGTGCATCCAAAGGCATGGTTCCATGGCAGCGGAGCGATGAGAATAGGAAAAATTCCCGATTTGTAGAGGAGGGCGCCGATTGGCGATTCGCAAAATTCGAGGGACCCGAGGCAACAAAATGGCGGCACGCCGGGACGCCGCGCTGATAGTCGCCGTTTCCCTGTCCGCGGCAATCATCTGCGTCAAATTGGATCTGAGCGAAGCGCTGCTTGGGTGGACGAGGTTGCATGAGCGGCTGCAGCTCGACGAATTGCCGGCCGTATTGTTGGTGGTTGCCACGTGTCTCATTTGGTTCTCCGCACGCCGCTATTTCGAGGCGCGTGGCCAGCTGGTGCTGCGCAGGGCCACCGAGGCCAGGCTTGCGGAAGCGCTCGCGGAAAACCAGCGTTTGGCGCAGCAATACGTGGACATGCAGGAATGCGAGCGAAAAGCGCTTGCGCGCGACCTGCACGATGAATTGGGCCAATATATCAACGTGATCAAGCTCGACGCAGTATCGATACGCGATGCGTCCCGGTCCGTTGATCCGCTCGTGGACATCGCGGCGCGCGCCATCATCGAAAACGTGGATCGCGTTTATGGCGTGGTGTCGAATCTGATCCGCCAGCTGCGCCCCGCCGGCTTCGACGAACTCGGCGTCGCGGCTGCCCTCGAGTACTGCTTGAACGATTGGCGCGCGCGCCTGCCCGATGTCGCCATCGATTTCTCGATCGGCGATGGTTTTGAGGAACTCGACGAGACGCGTGCGCTTGCCTTGTTCCGTCTGGTGCAGGAATCGCTGACCAATGTCGCACGCCATTCGCAAGCGACCCGGGTCGAGGTTCGGATCGCGCGAAGGCGGCAAATGGAGACGCAAGAGCTGATCGAGGTTTCGATTGCCGATAACGGCAGAGGCACCGACCTCAGTGCGCCGCACGCGGGCCTCGGCCTCGTCGGCATGCGCGAAAGAGTGGCCGCGTTCGGAGGCTCGCTGAAGCTTGCGAGCCATCGAGGCGAGGGCTTCAAAGTGATGGCCGCGTTGCCGGTTGCGATGCCGCCGATCGCGAGCCAGCGAGCATGAAGAGTCCGGCAACCCGCCCGATCAGCGTGCTGTTGGTGGACGATCACGCGGTGGTCCGCGAAGGTTATCGCCGGCTGCTCGAGCGCGATGATAATTTGACCGTGATCGGCGAGGCGGCATCCATCGCGGATGCGTTGCAGCTGGACGGCGCGCTGCGGCCGGACGTCATCGTTCTCGATATCGCGTTGCCGGGCGTCAGCGGTATCGAAATCCTGCGGCGCCTGGTCGCGCGACGACCCGAGGCGCGCGTGCTCATGTTCAGCATGTACCAAGACGGCATCTATGCCACGCATGCCATGAGCGCGGGCGCGTACGGATATTTGAGCAAGGCGAGCGCCCCGGACCTGTTGGTCAGCGCGGTTCGCACTGTTGCCGACGGTAGACGCTTTATCAGCCCTGATGTGCAACTGGCCATGACGACCCAGTCCGCCACGGCGCAGCAGCTAAGCACTGCATTGTCGACGCGCGAGCTGGAGGTCTTGCGCCTGCTGGCTCAAGGCTATGGAGTCGATGAAATAGCACTGCGTCTCGGCTTGAGCCCCAAAACCGCCGCCAATCATCAATCCTCGATCAAACAAAAACTGGGGGCAGGGAGCGCCCTGCAGTTGATCCTGATCGCACAACAATTCGGCCTCATTGCGGGAGGGTAGGGTGCAATCCAAGTCAGCGCCGGTGTCCGCGGGCGAAAGCCCGCAAACGTGTCGCCGCTGTGATCTCTGGAGGCACGCGACGCAGGCGGTCGAAGGGGAAGGTTCGCCGTCAGCAAGAATCATGCTGGTCGGCGAACAGCCCGGTGACGAAGAGGATTTGCGCGGCCATCCGTTCGTGGGCCCCGCGGGAAGGGTGTTGGACCAGGCCATTGCCGCCGCCGGCTTGGAGCGGAAAGACGTGTTCGTGACCAACGCGGTGAAGCATTTCAAGTGGGAACCCCGGGGGAAGCGGCGGCTGCACAAAAGGCCGGGAATCGGAGAGATCAACGCCTGTCATGTTTGGTTGGAGCAGGAGATTGCTGCGGTCAAGCCTGCCGTCATCGTCGCCCTCGGCGCCACCGCGCTGCGCGCGATGACCGGCACGACAATGTCGATCGACAGCGCCCGGCGGCAAGAACTGCGGCATCCCAGCGGCTCTCGTATCCTCGCCACCTACCATCCATCAGCCATTCTGCGTGCCGAAGGAGAGCGGGTGGAGGAATTGCGTGCGACTTTGGAAGGCGACTTGCGCGCGGCGGCGCAGTTCGCTGCTTCCGGGTCACGATAGGGGACGCGGCAGGCTCCTATAGGCCCAGAGTCAGCTGCGCCGCCGCCGCCGGCGGACGGAACAGGTCCGTGTTGAGGCAATGTCGCTCGCTCGCGTCGGCATACCCAAGTTTCCGTGCCGCGAGATCGAAGCGCGAACGCAATAGGTCGGCATAGGGGCCGGTGCCGCGCATGCGGACGCCGAATTCGGAATCGTAGTCCTTGCCGCCACGTGCTTGGTTGATGAGCGACATCACGTGCTTGGCGCGGTCGGGGTAATGTTCGCTCAGCCACTCGCGAAACAGAATTTTCACTTCATGCGGCAGACGCAGCAAGACATAGCTGGCGCAGGACGCACCCGCGTGATGCGCTGCGCCAAGAATATCTTCCAATTCATGGTCCGTAATGCCGGGGATCACGGGCGCGACCATCACTCCGACCGGGATACCGGCTTGCGCCAGTTGCGCGATAACCCGCAGTCGCGCTTGGGGCGAGGCTGCGCGAGGCTCCAACGTACGCTTGATTTCAGCGGTCAGCGACGTGATGCTCAACATGACGGAAACCAGGCGATTTTTTGCGAGGTCCGCGAGCAAATCGATGTCGCGAACGATCAACGCACTCTTCGTGACGATGGTCACCGGATGGCGGCAGCGCGCGAGTACGGTGAGAATACTGCGGGTGATGCCAAGACGCTTTTCCAGCGGCTGGTAGCCATCGGTGTTGATGCCCAGTGCGATGGGCTTGCACACATATCGGGGCTTTGAAAGTTCAGCCTCCAGGAGGCCTACCGCGTCGGCTTTGTAGAAGAGTTTCGTCTCGAAATCCAAGCCGGGGGACAGTCCGAGATAAGCGTGGCTCGGGCGCGCAAAGCAATAGACGCACGCATGGCTGCATCCGCGATAAGGATTGATGGAAACATCGAATCCCACGTCAGGCGAGTTATTCGTGGTGATGATGCTGCGGGCGCTGTCGGGCAACACGGTTTCATCGAGGCTCTCCTCGATCTCGTCCTGATACCAACCGTCGTGCATTTGTTCGATCGTCAGGGCATCGAACCTGCCGGCCGGATTGGACAACGCGCCGCGACCCTTGAACGTTTGATGACCGAAAAACCTACGCGCCATGTGCAAACTTTACGCGGTGCGGCAGCGGCCGTAAATCCAGTATTCGAGCAGGCGGATTACTGTATGGTTCGCGGCTGGTTTGCGTTCTTTGCTGCCGTCTCGCGTGTAGGACGCCCCTTGCACCGCAACGCGCTCATGGACGATGTTTCGACAGCTGACGGTGGAATAGTATACGCACCGGCGAGTTCCGCCGTCACCAATGCAAGGGAGCGACCGTGAAGCTACTGACCAGTGTCTTTGTCGCTGCGTGCCTGATGGCCGGCTGCGTGGCCGGCAGTACCGTACCTCATGACGACAGCCCGGGATCCGTCAAGCGCGATGAGGGTCCCGTGTTGTGCCGCGACGGTACGACGCCTCCCTGCAACGATCGCGACTGACGACTCGCGAGTTGTAGGGAGGTGACTAAAGTCACTTCCGCGGCCCGGCAGGCTGCATGATTGGGCCCCACCGGCTATCATTGCGGCCTTTCGCCGCGTGTTGAGTAGCTCAGGACCGTGATGCTCGATGAATAAATCCGCTTCGTCCATCTCCCGCACGCGCGCCCTCGCCGCCGATCCGAGCGCGTTGACCTTGAGCTGGCTGCTCGATGAAATGATCAAGGGAGATCTCATCACGGCGGCCGCGGCTCGGCACGTGGTCGAGCCGCCGAAGAGAAAAGACGGAGCGAACCAGCATCCGTTGGTGGTGGTCTCGGCCCAGGATTGGCCGGATCGGCGGACC
The DNA here is from genome assembly GCA_052143815.1 of Steroidobacteraceae bacterium. GTDB lineage: Bacteria > Pseudomonadota > Gammaproteobacteria > Steroidobacterales > Steroidobacteraceae > Bog-1198. Next base: position 12,521 of record JBKQSA010000052.1, read on the forward strand.
CTAGGACGCAAGCTCTCCCTGGAAGTACTGACCCAATGGCTCGCACATCGCGCACGACTACCGTATGTGCGCATCGACCCGTTGAAGCTGGATGTGGCGACCATGACGGAGGTCGTATCCTACGCTTACGCATCGCGCAGCGGAATTCTGCCGGTCAAGAGCGGTCCGGCGGGAATCGTGTTTGCCGTCAAGGATCCCTTCGCCGTGGAATGGATGCGCGATTTGGAGCCGGTGCTCAAGGTACCGCTCAAGCGGGTTTGCGCCAATCCATTGGATATCGACCGGTATCTCGTGGAATTTTACGCGATCGCGCGTTCGGTCAAGATTACGGGTCAAGAGCGCTCGCGTCTGGCGCCTACCGAACTGCGAAACCTCGAACAGCTGACCGAACTCAGCCGCGCGGGAAAGCTGTCCGCCGAGGACCAGCACGTGGTGGCCATCGTCGATTGGTTGCTGCAATACGCATTCGACTCGCGCGCGAGCGATATTCATCTCGAGCCGCGCCGCGACACGGGCAATGTCCGCTTCCGGATCGACGGAATTCTGCACGACGTCTATCAGTTGCCCGCACCGGTGATGCCGGCCGTCACCAGTCGCGTCAAGATTCTGGGGCGGCTGGACGTGGCGGAGCGGCGGCGTCCGCAAGACGGCAGAATTCGCACGCGTTCGCCCGATGGCAAGGAAATCGAATTGCGGGTCTCGGCGCTGCCCACGGCCTTCGGCGAAAAGCTGGTGCTGCGGATCTTCAACCCCGACGTGCTGGTGCACGATTTCAACCGCCTCGGCTTCACGTCCGCGGAAGCCGCGACATGGCGTCGAATGATCGGGCAGCCGCACGGCATCGTGCTGGTAACGGGTCCGACGGGATCGGGAAAGACCACGACGCTATACGCATCGCTGAAGGAACTGGCAACTGCGGAAGTCAATGTGTGCACCATCGAAGACCCCATCGAGTTGATCGACGGCAGTTTCAACCAGATGCAGGTGCAGGCCAACATCGATTTGCACTTTGCCGACGGAGTACGCGCGCTGCTGCGTCAGGATCCGGACATCATCATGATTGGTGAAATCCGCGACCGCGAAACCGCGGATGTGGCGGTGCAAGCGGCGCTGACCGGCCATCTGGTGCTTTCCACGCTGCACACCAATGATTCGCCTTCCGCGGTGACGCGCCTGCTGGAATTGGGTGTCCCCGCGTATCTCATCAGAGCCACGTTGATCGGCGTGCTCGCGCAGCGCCTGGTTCGCACGCTGTGCCCCGACTGCAAAGCGCCCATGGACATGACCCGCGACTATTGGAACGAACTGGGCGTCGGTGGCGCGGTGGCAATGCCTGCCGCCGTCTACAAGGCCGTCGGATGCCTGGAATGCCGACAGACAGGCTACCTGGGCCGAAGCGGCGTCTATGAGATCATGCTCCTCAACGCGGCGCTGCAAGCGGCGATCGCCGATAATCCCGATCTTCAGGACTTACGCCAACTGGCGGTCCAAGGAGGGATGCGCCCCTTACGACATGCGGCTGCCGAAAAAATTGCCGCCGGGCTCACGACGATCGATGAGGTGCTGGCACTGACACCTGATCCACGGGAGCGGTGACGCGCCTTCCGCTGCGCAGGAGTAGTTGCCGTCAATGGGCTTGCGCACCTGCTTCATTACGATGCATTGCATGCGAAACGCGCGCCAAAACCATGCATCACCATCGGTAGCATACGACGAGCAAAAACGTAACTTTTTGAATTAAAAAGATTTGCCATCTCCGGCATGGCACTTGCTGAGCTGACTCCCCGCGTGTAAAGGAAATATAAAAATTTGTGCCGTAAAAGGCCAAACAACACATAGGGTGACAAGCGATGAAATTGACAGCCTCAGCGATAGAGCCCTCTCCGACTCGCCCACGCTCCCAAACCAAAGAACATTGATGAGCGCCTCCGCCGGCGTGCTTGCTGATCGGCGATCGCAGACATCGTGAATGCCACGAGCCGGAATTGCAGGTAGCAGCGATCTTTCAAACTCTCGCAGCCGGTGCGAATCCGCGCCGTCAATCGAATGTGCAGTGCTATTGGATCATCATGGGGATTCGCATCATTGAATAAATTAATTGGCGTGCTTTGCCTGGGAATATTGGCGCTTCCGACTTCGGCCGTTTGGGCCGCTCCGCCGGCATCGGAAGCGGCATCGGCGGCGAGCTCAGCAGCTTCGGTTGCCACGGATTCCCCATCCCCGTCGTCGGCGCCCGCCGCCGCTGCGACCGACGCGTCTTCGGCCGCACCCGCGCCGACCGAACCCCAACTGGTGACATCGGACAAGATCAGCGCCGGCGATACCGCATGGATGCTGACATCGACTGCACTCGTGCTGATGATGACCATTCCGGGCCTGGCTCTGTTCTATGGCGGTATGGTTCGCAAGAAAAACGTGCTCGCGACGTTGATGCAAAGCTTTGCGATTACGTGCATCGTCAGTCTGCTCTGGTGTTTGGTTGGCTATTCCTGGGCTTTCACGCCGGGGTCTGCATGGCTGGGGGGCACATCACGGCTCTGGATGAACGGCATGACGTTCATGAAAGACGCCAACAAACTCACCGTGTCGCATCTGGCGCTGACCATTCCGGAGACCGTGTATGCGACGTTCCAGATGACGTTCGCCATCATCACGCCGGCGTTGATCGCCGGCGCATTCGCCGAGCGCATGAAGTTCTCAGCGATGTTGATATTCATGTCGGTGTGGGCATTGGCGGTCTATGCCCCGATTGCCCACTGGGTATGGGAGCCGAGCGGTTGGCTCGCGGTCAAAGGCGTGCTGGATTACGCCGGCGGCACCGTCGTGCACATCAATGCGGGTGTTGCGGCTCTCGCCAGCTGTCTCGTGATGGGTAAGCGCGTGGGCTACGGCAAGGAGGCCATGCCCCCGCATAACCTCGTGCTGACTCTGACTGGCGCCTCGCTCCTGTGGGTGGGCTGGTTCGGCTTCAATGCCGGCTCCGCCACGGCCGCCGACGGCCGTGCAGGCATGGCGATGCTGGCGACGCAATTGGCCACGGCCGCCGCTGCGCTCGGCTGGATGTTCGCCGAGTGGATCACGAAGGGAAAGCCCAGCGTCTTAGGCATTGCCTCGGGTGCCGTTGCCGGTCTCGTGGCGATCACGCCCGCCTCTGGTTTCGTAGGACCCATTCCGGCGATGGTCATCGGATTGATCGCGGGCGTGGGCTGCTATTTCGCTTCGACAACGCTCAAGGGCGCATTGGGATACGACGACTCATTGGACGCGTTCGGCGTGCACGGCATCGGCGGGATCATCGGCGCTCTCTTGACCGGCGTATTCGCCAGCAAGGAAATCAGCGGATCGGATGGCTCCGTGATTACCCAGCTTTGGGGGGTCGGTACAACCGTGATCTATGGCTTTGTCGTGAGCTTCATTATTTTGAAAGTGATCGACATGACCATCGGACTCCGGGTAACGGAAGATCAAGAGCGCGTAGGGCTCGATATCTCGCTGCACGGCGAGAGCGTCGAGTAGCTGCGTCTCTCCAGGGATCGCATGAGTGACAAGGAAAGCATTGGTGATAAATCGGACCGGTTCCCTCGCGCTGACCGCCGTAGCGCTGCTCGTGGCAGCGCCTTCATTCGCGGACACCGCGCCCACGCCGGATGCCCCGGGGAGCAATCCCGATGCTCCGGCTGCGGGTTGCAGCAAGGGATCCGAAAACGAGGGCTTTTTTGTGCGCCTGAAGGATAGCTATAGGGCCCATCTTGCCTGGGACGGCGGCGATTCCAATGCGCCGCCGACGGTGATCGTGGGCGGCGGGGAGATACCCGAGTCCAATCCTCCCTTCCCGTATTCGACTTGGAATGTCGGCGGTTCCGAGACCCTCGGCGTCGACAACATGTACTACAACGCCTTGATGGACGCGCTGTATTGCGGCGAAGGGGGTCAGAAATTGAAAGACAGCCGCTTCACCATCTATGGGTGGGTCGAGCCGGGCGGCAACGTCAGCACGTCACACACGCGTTTCAACTATGCAACCGGCACCGGCGGCAATTACCCCGCCGCATATTCATTCGAACCCAATACGGTGCAAATGGACCAAGTGGCGCTGTACTTCGAACGCACGCCGGATGAGGTGCAGCGTGATCATTTCGATTGGGGATTTCGATTCACCGGCCTGTATGGAACCGATTACAAATACACATTCAGCAACGGCATTTTCAGTAATCAATATACCGACAGCGCCAAGCAATACGGCTTCGATCCCGTCATGTATTACCTGGACTTTTGGCTGCCAAAGTTCGCGGAGCTGGGGACGAACGTTCGGGTCGGCCGATACATTTCCATCCCGGACATCGAAGCCCAGCTCGCGCCCAACAACATTACCTATAGCCACTCGCTTCTCTACACTTACGACCCGTACACGCAGCAAGGCGTGGTGATGACGAATAAGCTCAGCAAGAATTGGCAGATTCAGACGGAGCTTTCGGCCGGCAACGACGTTGCACCCTGGGACAAGAACGAACGACGATTGACCCCTGCGGCTTGCGTGATCTGGTCTTCGGACTCGGGGAAGGACAATATTTATCCCTGCATGAACGGCCTCAACGACAGCAATTGGCGCTGGAACAACGTTCAACATGCCGTCATCACGTGGTACCACAAGATCGATTCCAAATGGCACACGGATACCGAAATTTGGTACATGTGGGAAGCGCACACCCCAAACGTCAACAACGATACCGGCCCTTATGGCTCCGACTTGGGCAGCGCGATCATTGCGCAACGATATTCTTACTTGAATTACGGTGCGCCCTCCGGCGCGATCTGCAAGCCAACCTTGGTCTATTGCTATTCGTACGAGTTTGCCGCGCTCAATTACGTCAATTATCAGATCGGACCGCGCGATCTCGTCACCTGGCGCACGGATTTTTTGAACGATGCTCGCGGACAAAGAACCGGATTCAAGACGCGCTACTACGAATTCGCTTTGGGCTACACGCATTGGGTGGGCGACACGATCGAACTGCGGCCGGAGCTACGCTTCGAGCATGCTCGGGACGCCGAGGCCTATGACAATCCTACGGGACTACCAGGCATGGGTAGGAATTCGCAGCTCATGTTTGCGGCCGATGCGATTTTTCATTTTTAGCCGGGGGTCTCGGCTCCTGCGCGCGTTAAGGGGTTCGCTGCAACTTGGCTTGGCTGCCGCCAATTATTTTTTTGCTTGGTGATTGAAATACTATGGAAGGAAGGGATGCATGAAACTTAAGCGTTGTTTACAAGGCCTTGTGTTGTCCGCTTTGGTAACCGGCTCCATGCCGTCGGTTGCACAGGCCGACGTCTCGCCGGCTGCCAATGTATCGTCCGGAACGATCGTCGGGATCGTGACGAATGCGGCCAAGCTCCCCGTGGCAGGGGCGACCGTGACGGCCACCCGGGTGGGCGGCGGCATTCGGGCAACGATATCGGGAAGCGATGGCGTCTATTCGTTTGCCGATCTACCGCCGGGCTCGTGGTATCTCACGGCCCAGGTCGAGGGCGCGCCCGAGGCGGTGGCCCCGCCGCTCGAAGTGGTCGCCAGCAGGGCGACTCGCTACGACGTCGTCATGAACGTCGCGGTGAAGCCCGCGGCCGCGCCTGTCGCACCCGCCGCGGCTGCGGCGGCCGTTGCGGCAACGGTGCCCGAGGCGCTGCAAGCGCCTGAACCCGGCCCGGAAGTCGACCTGCAAACGCCGTTTGCGGTCGGCGATATCGGCTGGATGAACGGCAACACGCGTGAAAAGGCGCCGATCTTCGACACGAAGTTTTTCACGCCCGAGATCCGCTTCGACATGAACTACCTGCAAAGCGGCAATCATCCGATCGACCATACGATTGTCGGCTCGACCGAGGAGTTCCGCTCCGGCGAATTCCAGATCGAACAGGTCAGCTTCGGCGGCGACTTCCACTGGGAAGGCGTGAAGGCCCGCTTTCTCTCGATGTTCGGCATGTTCTCGACCACCACACCGCGCAATGATGCCAGCGCCGCGGTGGGCCAGTGGGATCTCCAAGATGCGTACCGCTACTTCTCGGAAGCGAATGCCGGGTATCACTTCGACGTGAACCACGGCCTCAATGTCGATCTGGGAATTTTCGTCTCGTACATCGGCCTGTTCAGCTACTACAACTTCGACAACTGGACTTACCAGCCCTCGTTCGTGTCATCCAACACACCCTGGTTCTTCAATGGACTGCGCATCCAGTGGTGGCCGACGCAAACTTTGAAAATCGAGCCCTGGCTCATCAACGGCTGGCAGTCCTATGCCAAATTCAACAGCAAGCCGGGCTTCGGCGGCCAGATCCTCTGGATCCCGAACGATAGGCTCAAATTGGTGTTCAACAGTTATTCCATCGGACAGGATAATTTGAACTGCCAAACCAATAGCACCACCGGAGCAGGAACTGCCGACACGCTCTGCCAGCCGCAGAACGGCGGCAACCTCAATGCGGCGGCCGGGTCGCTGGTGGGCGCGGGGCCGCCCGTCGACTGGTCGCGGGTGAAGCGGATTCACGAGGACGACAGCATCTTGGTGAAGTACTACGACGCGCACGGCAACGGCGGCGCCGGCGTATCGAAAATGGCCTTCAGCTTGACGGCCGATATCGGCTGCGAGTACGGCGGCGGCGTGCACTGTTCGAACGGCCAAAACAAGGAGAACTTCTTCGGCATGATGCTCTACGACCGGACCTGGTTCCATAATGATCTATACGCGGTGACGCTGGGCGGCGGGTTCATGAACAATCCGGGTCGCTATCTGGCCCTGACCCCGCCGATCAACGGCGCGACGGCGGCCAGCGGTTCGCCGTACTTCACTCAGCAGCCCGGGCAAAAGCTCTATCAATGGGATACGCAGCTGAATCTGCAGTACATGCCGCGGGACTGGATTACTTGGTGGACCGAAGCGACGTTCCGGCATTCGGATGTGCCCTACTGGACGGGAACGGGCGGCGTGACGCCTCCCGGCGGCAATAACGGCTCGCCGGGAAGCTGTGTGGGTGGTGGTCCCAATGCCACCGGTCAGTGCAGCGCGGGTGACTGGTATCCGGATCTGCGCACGCGCGAAGTCATCTGGGGCGCCG
>JBKQSA010000053.1:0-4457 GCA_052143815.1 Steroidobacteraceae bacterium
GCGCCACAATACGCCCCTCGAAACAGCGAACAGCAAGTGTTTGACGGGCTTGGGCAAAACGGCGTCAGCCGCTAGAATTACCGAGAGAAAGTAGCGGCACTTTTGGCACGGAAATCAAGGGAACCCCGAGTAGAAAAGGCGCCGAAGATGACGCCGTTAACGTGGACTGGACGCAGACGGCCAAAGGTTAGCCACGAGGTCTGGCCGAGAAAATCCGGAAAATCAAACTTGATGGAGACGAGCAGACCAACCAGTGGAAAAATCGTCAACCAAACGATGGCCCACCATAGCCAAGCCCGCACCAGGTCCTTATCGACGAGATCGGTACTACGTCCTTGCGACGGATTTTCCACCCCGCTCGCATCCCGCGATACTTGATCACTCATGCTTCTTTTCTCCGACGAGTGGTGCAATAACGCGCAAGCTCTTGCGAGCTGGCGGCTGTTCTTGAACGACGGACCGGAAGTCGAGGCGTTTGAAAGGCCCCTTGAGGCTGTAACCGTAGCCTTGGCCAGCTATCGACACCGCGCGCCACGGGCCAACCTTGTGGGATGCCGAGGCGGTCTTTCTCAGCGGCGGCGGGTTCGATCCCGACTCGATTCGCCCTCTGCCTGATGAGGCTTCCCCAATTCATGTTGGATCTGCTTACCAAGTTTCGGCGACTTCAAGACAGATGTGAGGGGTATGTGCGCCTGCGCCTCGCATAGGGACCTACCCTTAATATCAACAGGCCGCGGTCGTTACGGGGGCTCGGCGTACGGTGCGGATTCTTCTTACCTGGAGTCCGTGATTGAGCCGTAATAGAGCCCTCCTGATCCAGACATCCTTGAGGCTAGCATCGGTCCAGCATTTTACAAACGATAAAATATGGGGTTATATATCGACAATATCGATGGATACCGAGCTCGCTCGCACTTTTCTGGCGGTTGTCGCCGGTGGCAGCTTCGTTGAGGCCGCTCAGCGGCTCCATGTCACCCAGTCGACGGTCAGTACGCGCATCAAGCGCCTGGAGCAGACGCTTGGCGCTGAGCTTTTCGTTCGCGATAAAGCTGGAACGACGCTGACGCCTGCAGGCCGGCGATTTCAACGCCACGCCACGCTGCTGACGCGAACCGTCGAGCAAGCACGGCAAGAGGTCGGTGTCTTAAGTGGGTTTCGAGCGACGCTGACGGTCGGCGGCCGGATCGGGCTGTGGGAGGATCTATTGCTGCGCTGGTTGCCCATATTTATATCGCTTGCTCCGGACGTTGCCGTGCGGGCGCTCATCGGTTTTGAAGATGACCTGATGGAAGCGTTGATAGAAGGGCGCGCGAACATCGGTGTGATGTACGCGCCGCAGGCTCGCCCGGGACTCACGGTCGAACCTCTGTTCGACGAACGGCTCGTAATGGTCTCAACCAAACCAAACCCGCCCCGCGAGCCGCAGAGCGACTACATCTACGTCGACTGGGGTCCCGAGTTCTTTGCCCAACACAGCCTCGCGTTCCCGAGTTTCTCTGGCGCTGCGCTCACGGTGAACAACGGATGGCTCGGGTTGCAGTATCTCTTTGCCAATGACGCGGCGGGCTACTTCCCGGCGCGCATGCTCCGCGAACAGGAGCTCGCCGGTCGGCTACATCGCGTCTCGGGTGCGCCGGAATTTCGGCTGTCCGCCTACCTGTGCTTTCCTTCGAAGACGGACTCGACGGCGCTTGCACTTGCCTTAGAGACGATACGACGCGTGGCCGCCGACGCAGCCTAAGTGCGAGCCAGACGCTCGTGACTGAACCCAGAGTCAGCACTGCGGCTAACGATCTGCCCGGCGTCACGGCGACGATTATGAGCGAGCCGGCTAAGTGGTTCTAGAGGACCGCAGGGTGCTTGTACTGGTACTGCGCACGGCACTCAAGCCGGACCATGCGCGTATCGACACCTTGATACAAACTTCACAGGGGCGGACCGGCCTGGCCACGTGCTCGGCATCTGTCGTCGGAGTCGGCACCTCGCCTGGTTTAACTGAGCAGGACTTTCCATCCGCAGACAAGTATCGACGACGTCGATATCACGGGTGATTATTTCGCGTTTGTCTGATGCACATTCGCGATCTATGCTGGACGTAGGATCTTTCGGACCCTATCCGAGGAACGCCCAAGCGACAGCGACCGCGTAGCAGGGCTTGGTTGTAAGACGCTCACGCGAGGGCTGGTCATGATTTCAGTCGCCATCAACCGCCAATACCAAGCTCCGTCGTCAGCGGATTCGACCGCGACCCGCAGGAGCCACGGGCGGCATATGCTCTGGTCGCTGCCGGCGAGGAACGTGATCGTCCAGGCGCGCAACTGTGGGACCGCCAACGGAGTGCTGCTTGGCCTACTCCGTATCCTCGAGCGCAATCCACTCGCCCATATCGTGCTTCTGCCCGCCGATCACTACGTGCACGATGAGGCATTGCTCGCTGACTCCATGCGTACCGCCGCGAATTTCGTCGAGAAACCGACGGCTGCGCCCGCGCATATGGGGCGGCGGAAGTCTGTGTCAACGCGGGGTGGAATGGTTCTGCTGCATCCGCGGACAACAGTCCGTCCTCGGCCGCTGAAGCGCCTCGGGTCCCTCTCGGCAGCGACGGGAAACGGCCTGAAATCTCAGGCCCGACATCCCTAGATGCAGAACCATTAAAACTAGATGCTCTCTTATCCTCTGAGATTCATCGCTAAGGACTCTTATGATTGAAACCATTACCGCCATATTATTCCTGCTGGCAATTGTGTTTGTCGCGGCTGGACCGAAATCTTCCGACAAGAAGGAAAAGGATTCCGGTGCCTCCAGCTCGCCAACACTCAAGAGCCCTGAATCGCCTAAAAAATAGCGAAGGGGTGGCCCGAGGGGCTCTGGTGCATCGGCGGACGTGGGCTAGACTGGCGGGGTCATTTGTCGAGGTGCTCACATGACGAAGCCGTATGCCGGTCCCACCTTTGGCTCTTGTTGCGTCACCAACGGAGTAGTGCTTTGCGAGTTTCAGGAGGCAACGACACGATTGATCCAACGACGCGGCAGATCAGGAGAAGGCAATCCCCTGCAATGAAATCGTTGCGAACGCGGTTGCACTCCAGAACGTCGTCGATCAAATCCAGGCGATAAGGCAGGTTGATTTACCCGGCCGATGCAAGGTGCGTCAGAAGCGCGTTCATGCTGGCGGAAAACGACGCAAGGCCTTCGCGCTCCAAGTCCATGCTCACTTGCTCGAGATTGATGCCCAACGTCTCGACGTCTCCGAGCACCGCCGCGACCTCAAGTAGATCCTTCTCGAGCGTCGGCGCAGCTGCACCGTGATCACGATACGCGTTCAATGTATTCATCGACATGGCGTTGATGGTGTCGCGGCCGATCAGTTCGTTCACGTATTTCACGTCGCTGTAGTGGGCGTCCGTGGTGCCGGTGCTAGCCCATAGCAAGCGTGGAGTCTGCGCATCGTGCGCGGCTAACGGTTGCCAACGCGGCGAAGCGATAAGGCTCTTGTATTCTTGGTATGCCAATCGTGCGACGGCGATGGCCACTCTGCCGCGCAGCTGCTGCGCACGCGCGATCTTTTCAGGATGCTGAATGGCATCGAGCTTCCTATCGACCAACGCATCAATTGGACTTACGGACAGACTGGCCACCGAAGCAACGTGTTCGAGGGGACGGTTTTCAGCGAGGCGATCTTCCAAGCCCAGTGAATACGCCTCGACCACTTCGCGGTAGCGTCGCGTACCAAAAATTAGCGCGGCGTTGACGGAAACGCCGGCCGCAATCAGTTGTCGGATCGCAAGCAGGCCGCTGTCCGTCGCTGGCACTTTGATCATCACATTGGGCTTGTCGATCGCGCTCCACAGACGCCGGGCTTCGGACACCGTCCCATGCGCGTCATTGGCGAGCATGGGTGAGACCTCAATACTCACGTAGCCGTCGCGCCCATTGGTATTCTTATAGACGCGCCGCAGTTGATCGGCCGCTTGGCTGATATCCTCAAGACGGAGGCGCTCGTAAATCTGCTGTTCGGTGGCGCCGGCAGCGCGCAACGTGGCGATGGGTGTTCGGTAGGCGGTATCCTCAGCAAAGGCTTTGGCAAGAATACTTGGATTGGAGGTGGCGCCCGAGATGCCGTCCGTGTGAATGAGATGTGAGAGTTGCGCGTGGGCTAACAGGCTGCGGTGAAGGTCATCGAGCCAAACGCGCTGACCCAAATTCTGCAAGTCAATGAGGCGATTGCCCCCGAATACTGTAGCCATTGCCGCTCCTCCTATATCACAACGCGCCTTATCCGACTAAGCCAGTACTACTCGCGGGCGGAACCGCTGGAATGCGCCCCGGCACCAAGCTTAAGTTGCAACAGGGCGCCGCTGCAATGCCACCGCGAATAAACGCAGGCGGGGATGGCCCGACCACGTGGGTCTCCTTAGTATCGGCCACCGGGCGCCTCGGTGGCGAGGCACCGAGGC
>JBKQSA010000054.1:0-5245 GCA_052143815.1 Steroidobacteraceae bacterium
CAATCATCGCCATCAACAAGCTCACCGGCCGCGTCGAAACCGCGCCCGAGATTGTGACGCGCGGATTCGCGCTCGGCGAAAACGGCGTGATCGAACGCGCCCGCGAGATCGTCATGGAGACCCTCGACGCCTCCAGCGCCGAAGAGAAAGCCGACTACGGCGTGATCAAGGAGAAAATCCGCACCGACCTGAAGCGCTACATCTCGCGGCAGACACAGCGGCGGCCGCTGATTATGCCGGTGATACTGGAGATCTGAGTTCTGTGGCACTATCCGGTTGACAGCGCAAGCCGCCGAAATTAGGGTGAGAACAGGTTGCACATAGCCGAAGGAGAACCACTGCCTATGACCGGAATTCAGTTCATCACCGACGAAGCCGGCCGCAGGACGGCAGCCGTAATCGACCTCAAGAAGCACAGAGCGCTCTGGGAGGACATCGAGGACGTGCTGGTTTCCCGATCGCGGCGGCATGAAAAACGCGTCCCGCTCGCCAAGGTAAAGGCGGATCTTATCAAAAGCGGAAAGCTCCATGTCTAGCTACGATTCTCCTCGCGTGGAACCAATGTCCGCTGTCTGTACTCGTCTCGAAGCTGAGTCCAACGCGCAGGGTCATATCTCCAGCTGCCTCGCGCCGCTAATCACGCTTGTCGAGCAGACTATCTCCCTCTACGAACGAGCCCTGGATGCAATCGCAGAGCACCCGCGGTCTGGCGCGGCGGCCAAGGTTGGTCTTATACTGACGTCCCGATTGGCGAACGACCTTCGGGTCTGTTCGCTCTCCGCACAGCTCGGCTATGGCATTCAGGCGCTTGGCCTTGGCGCAACCATCTTCGAGATCGTCGGAGCGCTGAGCTACGTTGGCGATAGCGAGAGCCGAGCTGCCAGCTGGGCTGAACACACAGACGTTAGGAACACCTACCCTCGAAAGGTCGATGACGGAATCGAAGCGTTGCTGGAATCCCTAGGCATGTCCAGCCCAACTATGAAGGAAAATTGGCGTCAGGCCTATACCTTCATGTGCACTGCAAAACATGCAAATCCTCGGATCTCGATGCTTCATGGACTGCGCATCGACGCGTCCGGCTTCTCCTACTCATGCGGGCCGGACCCCTCGGCCTTTGGCGAGGGGCTGTCTGCGGAGGCTCTGTATAATGCGATCTTTTTTGGAGCGCCAGGAATCTATGTCGCGCTCGGTCACTGCGCCGAAGAAAACCTCCAGGCCCAACTTCGCGCCGAAGCCCTAAGACTCATGGAAGCCCTCCACGGACTTGAGTTGTGGTTCACCGAGTTGTTCAAAGCCGCCAAACAGGAATCGGCCCATGGCGCTGTTACTCGTGTTCAAACGTCGGCAATTGTGTCACAGCTCAACTCGGAGACCGAGCGATTAAAGCGAGAGACCGTGCGATTGGAGAGTGAGGCCGAACGATTCAGGCAAGAGACTGGGCGTGTAAGAGGGAACACACGGCCCCATTAGCTGGCCGGGCCCTTCCGTTGATAGCAGGGTTACCTTATTATCCCGCTTCGCGCCCGTGGCGAACCGCCAGAATCACGACCTCTTTCCCGTCGTAGTGATACAGCGCGACATAGGCCCCGCTTCCGAATTCAATCACCCACTCGCGGAACTCGATCGGCATTTCTTCGACCGGGCGGCCAATTTCTGGGTGTTTGCCGAGCGCTTTTACTCCTTGCCGGATCGCCTTGACGGCACGTTTGGCAGCGTCCCGGCTTTTGGGGGCCAAAAATGCATGGAGGCGGGCCACATCCAGCAGGGCAGGTTGCGACCACCTCAGTCGTGGCATTTCGGGGAAACGGCGTCCTTACCCGCTTCGAGCTTCGCCAACCAAGCATCGGCTTCCTCGGCGGTAGCGTACAGGCCCGTTGTCTGGCAATGTGTCCAGGCGGCAAGCGCGTCCTGCCGGAATCGCTCGCGCTTCTCTTCGCGTTCTACGTACTGCTCAATGGCTTCGCGCATGACCCAGTGCGGCGACCGGCGGCGGGCCGAGGCGAGCCGCTGTAGGCGCTCTCTTATCCTAATATCGAGTTTCAAGCTGGTTGTAGAAGGCGTCGGCATACGCGGGTGCTCCAAGGTGTTACTCATTGATACTATAGCACCACAGCGTTGAAAATTGTAATGTAGCTGAAATCGCTTCCCTGATGGTCACTCTCGATGACATTCGCGCGGCCCAAGCGCTGCTCAAGGGCATTGCCGTCCGCACTCCCCTGTTTGAATGGACGGGCTCGGCGGATCAGCGCAAGCTGTTCCTCAAGCTCGAAAATATGCAGCCCATTGGCGCTTTCAAGTTGCGCGGCGCTTATAACAAAGTCGCGTCTCTTAGCGACGAAGAACGCCGCCGTGGAGTAATTTCGTATTCGAGCGGCAATCACGCGCAAGGCGTGGCCTACGCAGCGCGGGCGCTCGGCGTAAAGGCCGTCATCGTCATGCCCGGCAATGCTCCCCGGAACAAACTCGAAGCCACCGCTGCCCTTGGGGCGGAAATCGTCATCGTCGGTCCGAGCAGTGAAGAGCGCCGCCTGCGCGCTGAGCAACTGGCCGCCGAGCACGGTTACGCGATCGTGCCGCCCTACAGCGACGAAAAGATCATCGCGGGCCAGGGAACTGTGGGTCTTGAAATCCTCGAAGACCTCCCCAACGTTGAAACCGTGCTGGTCCCTGTCGGTGGAGGGGGATTGATCAGCGGCGTCTCTGCCGCCATCAAGTTCAGCAATGCCGAGCTTAGTCGTCCCCAGGTGAAGGTGATTGGCGTCGAGCCCGAACTTGCCGCCGATGCGCAAGCCAGCCTGCGCGCGGGTCGCATCGTCTCCTTCCCGGCGGAGCAAGTCTCGCGGACGCTGGCCGATGGTCTTCGCACCCAGAGCATTGGCGCGATCAATTTCGAACACATTCGCGCATACGTTGACGACATTGTGAGCGTAACGGAAGCCGAGATTCGCGAGGCCACGCGCGTTCTCTGTGCGAACGCGAAAACGGTGGCCGAACCTAGCGGCGCCGTCGCTCCGGCCGCATTTCTATTTCACGCCGACGAGTTGCCCGACACAAAGATCAGCGTCGCCCTGATCAGCGGCGGGAACATTGATCCCGCGCTGCTCACCGAGTTGCGCAATCACTGATCGCTCGTCGCCCAGGGACGCACTGAAGTCCGCACCTTCCTCCATGTACCCTGCGGTTTGTCTCTGTTCACGAAGTCAAGAGTTAAACCACAGGGGACACAGCGTTACACAGGGGAGGGCTTCCGGCTCGATTCGTGCTTCGTCGGCGGCGAATGTACAATCCTGATTTTCCACCCGAGGACAACTTGAAGCGCTGGCTCGATCATTTTTTCGGACTCTCTCACCATCAGACAACCGTCCGCCGCGAAGTGGTCGCCGGGCTCACCACTTTTTTTACGATGGCCTATATCGTGGCCGTCAACCCTGCCATTCTGAAAGCTGCCGGGATGCCGGTTGGGGCTTCGCTGACGGCCACCATTCTCACCGCCATTTTCGGAACGCTGCTGATGGGCTTCTATGCCAACCGGCCTTTCGCCATCGGTCCGTACATGGGCGAAAACGCTTTTATTGCGTTCACGGTGGTTCATGTGCTTGGCTACTCGTGGCAAAGCGCGCTAGGCGCCGTGTTCTTGGCCGGAATCCTCTTTATCCTGATGACCCTGTTCCGCCTCCGGCAGTGGATGGTCGACGCCATTCCCACCACGCTCCGGTACAGCTACGCCGTCGGCATCGGATTGTTTCTCACCTTCATCGGACTGAATCAGACGGGCATCGTTACCATCGGATCCCCGGGCGCGCCGGTGCGGCCGGGGCATCTGACCTCGCTTTCCGTTCTGCTTTCCGTCTTCGGTTTTCTGCTGATGACGGTGCTCACCATTCGCCGTTTTCCGGCCGCGATTCTTAGTGGAGTTCTGGTCACCGCTCTGCTCAGTTTTGTAACCCGGGTCGCTCCGGCGCCGGCAGGTTGGGTCAGCCGTCCGCCCAGCCTCGCGCCCGTATTCTTCCAGTTCGATCTGCACAGTCTATTTACCTGGGGATTTTTTCCTGTCGTGCTGACGATTTTTGTCATGGCTTTTGTGGACACCATGGGCACACTGATTGGCGTGTCGGCGCGTGCGGGTTTCCTCGACAAGGACGGCAACCTGCCGCAGATCGAGCGCCCGATGATGGCTGACGCGCTGGCTACAACCTTCGCTGCCGTGATCGGAACCACCACATCCGGCGCCTATATCGAGTCCGCCACTGGAGTCGAGGCCGGTGGCCGCACCGGCCTGACCGCGGTTATTACGGCGCTGTGCTTTGCCGGGACTTTGTTCTTCGCGCCATTTATCTCTGCCATCCCGCCGCAGGCATACGGGCCGGCGCTGATCTTCGTTGGATTGCTGATGCTGACTCCGATCACCCGCATTCCCTTCGACGACCTCACCGAACTGGTTCCAGCCTTCGGCGTCATCGTTCTGATGGCCTTCACGTACAACGTGGGAATTGGCATGACGGCGGGCTTTGTCTTGTATCCTTTCTGCAAGCTGGTTTCGGGACGCTTGCGGGACGTTCGCCCGGCGCTCTGGGCGCTGACCGCGTTGTCGCTGCTGTTTTTCGTCTTTTATCCGTACACGTAACGGCTTAGAGAAGCTGGTGAAACTCATATGATTCGTTTTGGTATCGCGGGTTTCGGTTTGCACGCTGTCAGACGTCTGATGCCGGGCTTCGCGCTTGCCCGGAATTGCAAAGTGGTCGCTCTATCGCGCCGCGACTCCAACCAGGCACGCGAGGCTGCCGCGGAGTATGGCATCCCGCATGTCTTCGCTTCCACCGAAGAACTCAGCCGCTGTCCCGAAGTCGACGCCGTGCTGGTCACTACTCCCAATGCCTGCCACTTGCCGGACGTCCTCAGCGCGGTTGCTGCCCACAAGCCGGTGCTGTGCGAGAAGCCGATGGGCATGGACGCGGATGAATGCCGCCGGATGGTCGAAGCGGCGCGCAACGCCGGCGTGCTCCTCGGCGTTGCCCAGTGCTTTCGCTTTGAAGAGAGCACGGCGAGATTTCGCGAACGCGTCGCCGCTGGCGACATCGGCCGCCCGATCTTTGCGCGGGCGGAGTTCTCGTATCCCGGCGCAGGCCACGCCCGGACCTGGCTCTACAACCGCTCGATCGCGGGAGGTGGCCCCATCGCCGACGTCGGCGTCCATGGTATCGACGCCTTGCGATACATCCTGCAGGATGAGCCCCGGCTGGTG